>JBKPIV010000084.1:0-18469 GCA_046730395.1 Actinomycetota bacterium
CGCGCGCGTGGTCGGATCGCGGGGCAGCTCCAGGATCTCGGGCCCCGGCCTGCAGGCGCGTCTCAACCTGAAGAGCACCTGGATGCGGTTCACCAAGAGGTGACGTCGCCTCCCGGCCGCCGAAGAGCGGATGGCGACTAGCCGTCCGGATAGGGCTGCAACGGGATCCCGTGATCGGCCGGGCGCATGCCGGTCTCGTAGGCCGCGGCGCCGCGCAGCTCGAGCCTGTCGGAGCGGCCGCCGCGTTCGACCTCCAGCTCGAGGTCGGCAATCGAGCAGTTGAGGGTGTTGTGCTCCGGCCCCTTGGGGTCCGCGTAGATCCAGGCGACGAAGTTACGAGGCTCCGAGGAGACGCGGCCGCGGAGGCTCACGTCCCTGCCCGAGATCCGGAACGAGCAGCTGGTCGGACCCGCGTCGACCTTGGTCGAGAGCACGCGGTCGAGCCCCCCGAGGCGGTGGTCGGCGCCGTCGATGCGCAGGAGCCCGTTCGCGACCCAGGGGCTCGTGATCGGGCCCAGCTTGATTCGCCCCGCCGCGAGGTCGAGGCAGGTGTCCTCACGGCCGCCCGGGTTCGCCCCCTGTATCCAGACCCAGCGCTCGGCGTGCTCGGCACCCCAGTTGTGGCCGATCATGCCGGGCCAGCCGGCGACCTCGATGCGCTCGCCCGCCACAGTGAGCGAGCCGTCGAAGCGGGCGCTCGGGTAGGGGCTCAGGAACTTGGTGCGGGGAAGCGAGGCGTCGTAGAGGCGGCCGTAGGGGAGGTGGTGAAAGGCCTCGTGAGGGTCGTCGAAGCGCAGGTCCCAGCTCGTCTCGAGCTCGGGGGTCGCGATGGCTCCGGTGGCCCGGTTGGGCTTGAGCAGGGCGCCGTCGATCCGGATGTAGGCGCCCTCGGGAGCGGAGAGCTCGGCGGCGTCGAAGGTGGCCTTGGTCGCTCGAGGCCCCGGGGCGCCGGCGTCGAACAGCGTGAACCAGAGGGATGCCGACGGCTCGGCACCCGGGCGCTTGTGCACCGTGTGGCGGATCCAAACGCCCTGACCGCCAGCCGGCCGGGTCGCCTTGATGTAGAGGCTCTCGTAGTGCCCGGCGTCCGGGGGGACGCTGGGAAACCTGGCCTCGGTTCGCACGGCGCGGAATCTATCCGCCCTAAAGATCACCCGAGGACCCGCGCGGGCCTTGGTCGTCTCCTAATGCCGGATCGTGATCACGTCTCCGTCGCGCACGGCGTACTCGCGCCCCTCGGTCCGGATCGCTCCCCGCTCGCGCGCCTGTGGGTAGCCGCCGGCCTCGCTGAGCTCGCGCCAGCCGATCACCTCGGCGCGGACGAAGCCCGCCTGGATGTCGGTGTGGATCTTCCCGGCGGCGTCCCAGGCGGTCTCGCCGCGTCGGAGGGAGCGCGCCCGCGCCTCGCTGCCGCGATGCGCGGTGAAGAACGTGATCAGGTCGAGGAGGTCGTAGGCCGCCCGCATGAGGCGCTCGAGGCCCGACTCCTCGAGACCCAGCTCGGCCCGCATCTCGGCGGCCTCGGCGGCCGGGAGCTCGGCGAGCTCGGCCTCGATCCGCGCGCTCACCGCGAGGCATCGGTCGCGCGCGCTCGCGTGTTCGAGGAGCGCGCGGGGCGGCGCGCTGTCGCCCTCGTCGACGTTCGCGACGAGGAGCACCGGCTTCGCGGTCAGCGCCTGGAGGCGCTCCGCCGCCCCCGGGGCAGCGTCCGGAGGCGGGGCATCGCGAACGGGGTCCCCCCGGCGCAGCGACTCGACCACGAGCTCGAGCCAGTAGCGCTCGGCGATCGCCTCCTTCGCCCCGGATCCGGCCTGTTTTCGAACCCGGTCCAGACGGCGCTCTGCCTGCTCGAGGTCGGCCAGCAGCAGCTCGGTCTCCACCACCTCGGCGTCCGCCTCGGGGTCGACGCGGCCGTCGGGGTGGGGAACCCGCGGGTCACCGTGGGCGCGGACGACGTGACAGATCGCGTCGGTCTCCCGGATCTCCGCGAGGAAGCGGTTGCCGAGGCCCTCGCCGGACGCCGCGCCGCGCACCAGGCCGGCGATGTCGCGGAACTCGATCGTCTCGGGGACCTCGGGGCTCGCCCCGGTCGCCTCGGCCACCGGACCGAGCCGCTCGTCCGGCACCTCGACGATTGCGACGTTCGGGTCCACGGTGGTGAACGGGTAGGTCGCCGTGGGCGCCGCGGACCGCGTGAGCGCGTTGAAGAGCGTCGTCTTGCCGGCGTTCGGCAGGCCGACGATGCCGATCCTCACGGCGCCTCGGTGCGCGCGACGAGGTCGATCAGCCGCTCCTCGATCCCCTTGCCGCCCACGCCGCGCCAGGCGCCGCCGAGCGCCAGGCCGAGGGCCGCGCCGGCCAACACGTCGGAGGGGTAGTGCATGCCGAGATAGGGGCGGGTGAGGCAGATCGCCCCGGCGAGCAGGTAGAGCGGCAGGCGTGCCTCTGGGGAGACGCGGCCCATCGCGGTCGCGCCGGCGAGGGAGGAGGTTGCATGGGCGGACGGGAAGGACAGCTCGCTCGGTGCGCCGGAGAGCGGCGGCAGCCGCCGCAGGCGCGGCCGCCGCCGGCGGACCGCCGCCTTGACCAGGAAGTTGACGCCGACGGCGGCGGGCGCGACCGCGGAGGCGCGCAGCCACCGCCGTCGCCGCTCGGCGTCGACCGCCGCGGCAACGAGCCCAATCGCGACCCACACGGCGCCCCACTCCCCAGCCGCGCCGAGCGCCTTCATCACCGCCTCCGCCCCCGGGCTGTGGTGCCGGGTGCGCATGTGGCGGAGCATCCGCCGATCGAGGCCCTTCAGGCGGTCGAGCACGGGCGCAGGATAGGCGTCGAACGTCCGATCGCAGCGGTGGAATGAGGCCGTGACCGAGGACGAGCGCCTCGCGGGGTACGAGCAAAGCTTTCGCCGGGCCGGCCTCCCGCTCTTGATCGAGGGCTATTCGGCCTCGACGGACGTCTTCAACCGGGCGGCCCCGCTGCTCGCGATCGTCTTCCTCGGCGAGATGCTGGGCGCGTTGGACCTCAACTGGTCGCTCGCCGCGAACCTCGCGGCGATCGCGGGTGCGCTGCTCATCCTGGTGATCGCGGCGGCGGCGCTGAACCGAGCGCGAGGGCGTCCCGCGCTCTCCGTCCCGGAGACCTTCGGCCGGGTCGAGCTCGGCGCCTTCGTCCTCGTCCCAGCGCTCCTGCCCCTGATCTTCGGGGCTCAGTGGCGGAGCGCCCTGGTCACCGCGGCGGCCAACGTCGTGCTGCTCGGCCTCATCTACGCCATCGTCGGGTACGGCTTGGTCTCGATCGTCCGCTGGGCCCTCGGGCGCCTCCTGGGACAGCTCCGTGCGTCGCTCGCGCTGCTCACGCGGGCCATCCCCCTGCTGATGATCTTCTCGGTCGTGCTGTTTCTGACGACGGAGATGTGGCAGGCCTTCTCCGACGCCCCCGGGCCCTACCTGGCCATCCTCGGCGGCCTCTTCGTCGCTCTCGGCACCGCCTTCCTCGTGGTTCGCCTCCCGGTGGAGGTGCGCGAGCTCGAGCGCGAGGCGGGCAACGGCAGCCCCGAGCTCGACCGTCGGCAGAGACTAAACGTCGGGTTGGTCCTGTTCATCAGCCAGGCCCTGGTGGTCCTCTTCGTCAGCCTCGCGATCGCCGCCTTCTTCATCGCGCTCGGGGTCCTGATCGTCGACCAGGACCTCCTTCGATCCTGGATCGGGCACGGCGGCGACGTGTTGGTGACCGTGGACGTGCTCGGCCACCGCGCCGTGATCACCCAGGAGCTCCTGCGGGTCTCGGGCGCGATCGCCGCCTTCACCGGCCTCTACTTCGCGATCTCGATGCTGACGGACGAGGTCTACCGGCGGGAGTTCCTCGACGAGATCACCGCCGAGATGAGGCACAGCTTCCGCATCCGCGCCGAGTACCTGCGGCTACGGGCCGCCGGCGCTCGAGCGTGACCCGGAGGGCTCGGCTTCGGCGCGCTTCCCGGGCCACGCGGTCGTCCTGGCCGGCTACGAGCCCGAGGTCGCGCCCCTCGCCGACACCCGTTCAGCGAGGGATCGATTTGTCGGGTTCGTTCTCCTAGGCCAGCACACCCGACCACGACCCCCGACCCGCCGAGAACTTGCAACGCGTGGCGTCGCCTGGGCACGCGTTGCATGTTTGCGGCGCATACGCCGTCAACTTGCACTGGGCCATAGGCTGCCGCGACGCTTTCGGGGTTGTCCGCATCGTCGAAGCGATTGGATGCAGGGCGTCTGCGGACCGTCGGCTCACCTCGCTCCGGCCAGCGCCCGCCACACGCGCTCCTCGGCCTCGAGCACGCTCGCGGCCTCCTCGCCGGCGCGCAGCCCCCATCGCGGGATCAATGTGATCCTGGTCTCCAGCTCGGGGGCAGACTCACCTAACTCGAGGCGCTCTCAGCGCCCGTCAGGCGGGCTTCGCCAGCCGGGCGAAGTAGCCGACTTTCGGGCCGATCCTGCCCTCCGACCGCAGGCCCGCCGCGGCGCCACGGCGCTCGAGTGAGCCGGGCGTCACGTAGTGCGGATCGCCGAACAGCTCGCCGACGATCAACCGGCCCCCGGGCCGCAGAACCCTCGCAACCTCCCGCAGGGCGGCGTCCTGGTCGGGGACCTCGCCGAGCGTGGCGATCATGACCGTCGCGTCGAACGCGGCGTCGTCGTAGGGGAGCTCCTGGGCATCTCCCCGCGTGGGGTTGACGTTCCAGATGCCCCGCTCGCGGGCCCGACGGATGGTGTGGTCGAGCATCTCCCGCTGGAGATCGATGATCTCGACCTCGCCCTCGGGACCCACCCAGGCGGCGAGGTCGAGCGTGTAGTAGCCGGTGCCGGGTCCGATCTCGAGCACCCGCTCGCCGGGATCGGGGTCGAGCGCCTCGCGCAGCCGCGCCCGGGTGATCAATGGATGCGGGGCCTCGACCCAGAGGCGCTGGCTGTAGGGGCACGCTGAGGGGTTCTTGCGCCACCACAGCGCGACCGCTCCCACGCCGGCCGCCGCGACCGCGAGCGGTTTCTTCACTGTCCCGAGAAGCCGATGGTGTGCGGCGCCCCGGCGACCTTCACGAACACGACCTGGCGCAGGTCGAGGGAGACCGCGCCGTCCTCGGACGTGAGGTCGTACCAGCCCGCGGCTTCACTGGACAGCTTGTCGGTGGAGGCAACGGCCTTCCGGAGGGCCTCGAGCTGCTTGGACTCCAGGCGGGCGCTCATCACCTGACCGCCCCCGAATCCGATCTCGACTCGCTTCATCTCCTCGGCCATCGCTCCACCTCGCCTTCAGTGGACCTCGGCCGGCTCGACCAGCTCTGTGAGCACGCCGCCGGTCGAGCCCGGGTGCAGGAACGCGACCCGGCTCCCTCGGATCCCGATGCGCGCCTCGGCGTCGATCAGCTCGATGCCCGAGGCCTGCAGCCCGGCGAGGGTGGCGTCGATGTCCTGGACCCGATAGGCGACGTGGTGGAGGCCCTCTCCGCGCTTTGCGATGAACCTACCGACGACCGTCTCGGGTCCCAGCGGGCGCAGGAGCTCCACATGCCCGTCGCCGACGTCCAACAGCACCGCCTCGACGCCTTGGGACTCCACCGTCTCGCGATGCACCACCGGCATCCCGAAGGTCGCCTCGTACAGGGCCACGGCTCGCTCGAGATCGGACACGGCGACTCCGACGTGGTCGATGAGCTCGAACATTTCCGCCAGTCTATTGGCGGCCATGCGGCACCTGGCTGAACGTCTGCGCGGCATACCTGGCGTGGTTGCGGTCACGCTCGGCGGCTCGCAGGCCACCGGCACCGCCCACGCCGACAGCGACTGGGACTTCGGTCTCTACTACCGAGAGGCGATCGGCGCCGCGGACATCCGGGCGCTCGGATTCGAGGGGGAGGTCGTCCAGCCGGGTGGGTGGGGCAGGTTGCCCAACGGCGGGGCACGGCTGACGATCGAGGGCGAGCGGGTGGACCTGCTATATCGCGACCTCGGCGTCGTCGAGCACTGGCTTTCCGAGGCGGAGGCTGGCCGCTATGAGGTCGACGGCGTCGACGGATACGTCGCGGGAATGGCGACCTACGTGCTGGCGGGGGAGCTCGCGCTCTGCGAGGTACTGGTCGGCGAGCTTCCCCGGCCCGAGTTCCCCGAGCGGTTACGTGAGACCGCTCCTCCTCGTTGGCGAGCCACAGCGGAGCGTGCGGTCGGTCTCGCCGAGGTTGTGGCCGGGCGGGGGGATGTGGTGGCCTGCGTTGGGGTGCTCGCCCAGGCTGCGATGGCGACGGCGCAGGCGCGCCTCGCGGAGCGGGGCGAATGGGCATTGACCGAGAAGCAGATCGTGCGCCGCGCGGGGCTATCCCGCCGGGTCGAGTCGATCCTGGCGTCGCCGGGTGACCGCGGCTTCGAACTCGCCCGCTCGGTTGAGCTGATGAGGGTCGCTCTCGGGCTCACCCGCCGGCCGGGACGCGTGCCCTCTAGTCGCCGGGCTTGATCGCCGCCTGGATGCCCACGCCCGGGCCCCTGCGGAGCCGGATCGGGCGGCGCGGTTTGAGGCCGGCCTGGCGCTGCCAGTCCGCCATCTCCTCGGGCGACCAGGTGCCCGATCGGCTCGTGAGCGCGAAGTAGAACTGGAAGAGCGCCGGCACCTGGCCGGCCTTCTCGGGGGTCGAGGAGCGAAAGAAGTCGAGGATCGCGTAGAGGCCGCCCGGGCGGAGTGCTCGCGCCACCCGCTCGGTCAGCTCGCGGTTCTCGGCGTCGTTGAAGTGATGGACGAGCTGGCTGATCAGGACCACGTCGTAGGCATCGGTTCCCAACTCGTCCCCCAGCGCGTCACCGGCGCGATGCACCACGCGGTCGCCCATGCCCTCCGCCGCGAGCAGGGGGGCCGCGTGCTCGATCGCCTCCGGAAGGTCGAGGACCACCGCGCGAAGCCCCTCGTGCCGGCGGCAGATCGCGACCGAGTAGAAGCCGTGCGACCCTCCGATGTCGAGCAGCTCGCGCGCTCCACCCGGCACCGGCAGGCGCCGGGCGACCTCGCCCGCCGCGACGCGCGCCACCGAGCGCATGCCGCGTTGGTAGATCTCCCAGTCGGCGGGACCGATCGTCTCGTGGAGCTCGAGGGATTCTCCGCTGCGGACGTAGCCCTCCGCCTGCTCCATCCATTCCCATTCGGTGAGCTGGAACAGCAGCTTGTCGACCAGCGAGTCGGGGGAGTCGCGCAGAAGCCACTTTCGCGACATCGGCGTCAACTCATAGACGCCGTCGGCGGCTCGCAGGTAGCCGGCGCCCGCGAGCGCGAAGAGGATCTTCTCCGTCGCCTCGGGGTCGGTGTCGCAGCGCTCGGCGACCGCCGCGGCGGGCGCCCCGTCGTCGGCAAGCGCTTCGAACAGCCCCAGCTTGGCCGCCACCATCACGACCCGGCTGAGCGTGAAGGCGATCTGGGTCTCGAAGAGGGGCTGCGGTGCGCCGTTCAGGCGAGCGACGAGCCGCTCCACGGGGTTCTCTGGGACCACGCCGAGCCGCATGCGGCAAGCCTATCCGCGCCCCGCAACGTGTAACGGCCCGGCCGTTCGAAGGCGGGTGCGGCCGGCTGTCGGTGCTCGTCGGGCTAGTCGCCGGTTCTGCGGATCCCCGGGCTCGGCGACTCCGCTTCCGGGGGCTTGGTGACCAGGGCGCCGGCGGTCTCGCTGGCGGGGACGTCCTCCTCCTCGCGCTCGTCGAGCTCTCGCGGAGCTCGATCGGGCGAGTGGTCGCGCCGCAGGATCGCCTGGATCTCGTCGTGCTCGATCACCTCGTTGGTGAGGAGGCGCTCGGCGATCTCGTCGAGAAGGTCACGGTGGTCCGCGAGCAGCCGGTAGGCGCCCCGGTAGGCCTCCTCGGAGATCTCCTGCACCTCCTCGTCGCGGGTCCGGCGAAGCGCCTCGGACACGTTGAAGTCGTCCGCCGGCACCTGGTGGGAGCGGATCGAGGTGCCCATCCCGTACTCGTAGACCATCGAACGGGCGATGTCCGTGACCCGCTTCAGGTCGTCCGAGGCGCCGGTGGTGATCCGCCCGAAGGTGATCTGCTCTGACACGCGCCCGGCGAGAAGCACCTTCATGTAGTCGATCAGCTCCTCGCGAGACTTCAGGTAACGGTCCTCCTGCGGCAGGTTGAGCGTGTAGCCGAGCGCCTTCCCGCGAGGCACGATCGAGACCTTCTGCACCTTGTCGACCCGCGGGAGGAGCTCGGACACCAGGGCGTGCCCTGCCTCGTGCCACGCGACGACGCGCTTCTCGTGATCGGTGATCACCTTGCGCGACTGCAGCCCCGCGACGACCCGCTCGAACGCGTTCTCGAAGTCCGCATGGGAGATGAAGTCCCGGTTTCCTCGCCCGGCGAGGATCGCGGCCTCGTTGGCGAGGTTGGCCAGGTCGGCCCCGGTGAGCCCGGCCGTGTGACGCGCGAGCCGCGCCATGTCCACGTCCTGGGCGAGCGGCTTGCCGCGAGTGTGGACCTCGAGGATCCGCTCCCGCCCGCGGCGATCGGGTGGTGGCACGAAGACCTGGCGGTCGAACCGGCCGGGCCGCAGCAGGGCCTTGTCGAGCTTCTCGAGCATGTTCGACGCCGCCATCACGATCACGTCGTCGCGGGAGTCGAAGCCGTCCATCTCCACGAGCAGCTGGTTGAGCGTCTGGTCCCGCTCGCCCGAGATGTCGGAGCCGCGCTGGGCGCCGACGGCGTCGAGCTCGTCGATGAAGACGATCGCCGGGGCGTGCTCGCGCGCCTGCTTGAACAGACGGCGGATCCGCGCTGCCCCGAGGCCGGCGAACATCTCGACGAACGACGACGCCGACTGGCCGAAGAAGTTGGCGCCCGACTCGTGGGCGACGGCCTTCGCGAGGAGCGTCTTCCCGGTGCCGGGCGGGCCGTGGAGGAGGATCCCCTTCGGCACCTTCGCCCCGAGCGCCTTGAACTGCTTCGGGCGGCGAAGGAACTCCACCACCTCGCGCAGCTCGTCCTTCGTCTCCTCGAACCCGGCGATGTCATCCCAGGTGACGGAGCTCGCCGATCGGGGGGTGATCTGCTGCGGCTTCGTCCGCGGCATGAGCTTCAGGGTGCGCCACACCAGGTAGACGAGCACCGCCATGAAGATGATCGGCAGCCAGAGCTGCGCGAAGTTCTCGAAGTCGTACCAGTTGATGCCTAGGATCGCGGGCGTCATCGAGCGGACGCGTCCTCCCCGGAGACGTTGATCAGTACAAGGTATCGGCAGCCCCTAGGGCTCGCTGAATTCAGCCGCCCAGGACGCCCTGTCAGTCGGCCAGGACGCCCTCGGCCCGGAGGATCTCCTGGAGCGCCGCCTGGCCGACCTCGAGTTGGTCGGGGCTCGGCTCGCGGGTTGAGAGGACGCGCTGGATCTCGTGGCCGACGGCGTGCACCGCTGTGCCCACGGCCGTGTCCGGGTGTCGCTCCGCGTAGACGAAGAGCTCAACCGCGCCGGAGACGCCCGCCATCGCCGCGAGCGCGCGCGGCACCGGCCCCGGGCGGCGCAGGAGGCGCTCGACCGCCAGCTGGCTGATGATCGAGAGCGCGAGCAGCGGGACGATCAGGTTCGAGCCGCAGCGCTCGTGCTCCTTCGGGGCGTCGGCGGGATCGAAGCTCCCGCGCTCATAGGCGCCGATCGCCTTGTGCTCGACGCCGTGGTAGGCGGCGAGGTCGCGATCTCGAAGCGCCGTCGCCGCCGGCAGCAGTCCGAGTCCAGCCACGAGGCTCTCGCGGAAGAGCGTGGCGGGACCGAGGCGGCGGATCGCGCTGCCGAGCGCCGCGGTCGTGAGGGCGATGGCCAGCACCCTGAGGTCCTCGATCGGCAGCCGCGCCGCGGGCAGGCGACGCCGGGCCAGCGGCACCACCGCGAATGCCTCCGCCAGCCGCAGCGGTCCCCGCAAGAGCGGCGCCGATCCAACGCGCCCGCGAGAGAAGGTCGGCTTCGGGCCCGAGGAGACCTGGATGCTGCCGTCGCTGGCGCGCGCCGCGGCCGCCCAGGACGTCGGCCCGTGGATTAGGAGCCCGTTGCGAAGCGCCATCCCGCCGAGCCGAAGCGGCGCGTCCCGACCGGCCCCGTCGCCGCCGGCCTCGATTCCTGGCTCCGCGGAGGCGCCATTGGTCGAGGGGCTCATCCGAGCACCCGGCGGGCGATGTCGTAATAGAAACGCGTCGCGAGCTCGATGTCGCGGACCGCGGCACGCTCGTCGGCGCCGTGGGCCAGCGGGGCCGCCGCGGGCAGGGCGATCTCGCGCTGCGGGCAGAACCCGTACACGACCGCCGAGTCGAACGCCTTCCGAAACCAGTTGCTGTCGCTGAAGCCCGGCATGGCGATCGGCACCAGCACCGCCCCGGGGTCCGCATCCGCGAGCCACGAGCCGATCACGCCGGCGAACGGCGACTGGGTGGGGGAGCGATTGCCGACGACGTGCTCCACGAATTCGATCTCCCAGTCGTGGCTTGCTCCCCCCGCTCCGGAATCCGCGCCGTTGGAGCCTCTTGCGAGGACCGCCGTTGCACGAGCGCGAACCTCCTCCTCGCCCATCCCCGGAGGGACCCGGCAGTCAACCAGGATCTCGGCGAGGGACGGGATCACGTTTGCCTTCTGGGACGCGCGAGCGATGGTCGGCACGAGCGTCACCCGCAACATCGGCTCGACGAGGTAGGCCACGACCTCGGGAGCGGCGGCGCGAAGCTCCTCGACGGCTCCGGGAATCGCCTCCGGATCGGCCCCCAGGTCCCGGTGGGTGACCGCCGACAGGAACTCGATCGCCTCCTCCGTGGGCTCGATCGGGGGCTGCGTGCGCAGCCGCTCGAGGGCCGGGGCCAGCTTCAGCAGGGCGTTGTCGCCGAGCGCGGGCACCGACGCGTGCCCAGCCCTCCCCCGGGCGCGGACGAGGAACCTGAACACGCCCTTCTCCCCCACGCAGTACGTGTAGAAGCGGCGGCCGTCGAGCTCGAAGGCGGCACCGCCTCCCTCGTTGAGGACGAGGTCCGAGCGCACCTTCTCCGGATGCTCTCGGCACAGCCACCGGGCCCCCGCCGCGGCGCCCATCTCCTCGTCCGCGGTCGTCACCACCAGCAGCTCCCCGGCTCGGGGACGCCAGCCCTCGCTCCCGAGCGCCGCCGCGGCAGTGACTTCGGCGGCGACCTGGTCCTTCATGTCCTGGGCGCCGCGGCCTCGGACCACGCCGGCGACCACGTCGCCGGACCAGGGGTCGAAGCTCCATTCGGAGGCGTCCGCCGGCACGGTATCCGCGTGGCCGAGCAGGCAGAGGGTGGGCCCGGGGTCCGAACCGCGCAGGCGGCCGACGAAGTTCGGCCGGCCGCGCTCGGCGGCCAGCAGCTCGCACTCGAACCCCGCATCGCGCAGCGTCTCCGCCAAGAGCTCCTGCGCCGGGCCCTCGTTGCCCGGCGGGTTGACCGTGTCGATCCGGATCAGGCGCTGGAGGAGGTCGACGGCGCGCCCGCCGAGGTCGCCTTTGCTTGCGAGTGCGGCCCCATCCTCCACGGGGGGAGGTTACCTCCGGTGGTCATACTGGTCCCGGATGGAGAGGCTGTTCGACACCGGCGAGGCGGCCGGTCCGCGAACCGCCGTGCCCGCTGGCGAGGCGCCCCTGGCGGTCCGGATGCGCCCTCGGTCCCTCGACGAGCTCGTCGGGCAGGAGGAGCTGCTCGCTAAGGGCTCCGCGCTTCGCGCCGCCATCGAGGCGGGCGAGCCGCACTCGGCCATCTTCTACGGCCCTCCCGGCTCCGGCAAGACCACGCTCGCGCGGATCATCGCCGGCGCCTGCCGGGGCGCGTTCGAGGAGGCCTCGGCCGTGAACGCCGGACGGGCCGAGGTGCGGGCGGTGATCGAGCGGGCCTCTGAACGCCGCCGAGGGGCCGGCCTGCCGACGATCTTCTTCCTCGACGAGATCCACCGCTTCAACAAGGCGCAGCAGGATGCCCTGCTGCCGGCGGTCGAGGAGGGGCTCATAACGCTGATCGGCGCGACCACGGAGAACCCCTACTTCGAGGTGAACTCGGCGCTGCTCTCCCGAACGCAGCTCTACGAGCTCCGTCCGCTGATGCCGGAGCACATACGCGAGCTGCTGGATCGAGCGCTATCCGACCCGGAGCGCGGAATCGCCGATCCGCCGGAGGTGACCGAGGCCGCCCTCGAGCTGTTGACGACCCGCTCCGGCGGCGACGCCCGCGTGGCCCTCGCGGCACTCGAGCGGGCCGTGGAGACGGCTCGGGCGGACGGGCACGCCGTGGACCTGGCGACCGCCGAGGATGCGCTGCAGCGGAAGGCGCTCACCTATGACCGCGCGGGCGATCTCCACTACGACTACATCTCCGCCTGGATCAAGGCCACCCGGGCCTCGGACCCAGACGCCTCGCTCTACTACCTGGCGGTGATGCTCGAGGGGGGCGAGGATCCGCGGTTCATCGCGCGCCGGATGGTGATCTTCGCGTCCGAGGACATCGGCAACGCGGACCCGCAGGCGCTCGTCGTCGCCACGGCGGCCGGTCAGGCGGTCGACCGGGTCGGGCTCCCGGAGTGCCGTCTGAACCTCGCCCAGGCGGCTGTCTATCTGGCGCTCGCTCCCAAGTCGAACGCGTCCTATGGCGGCCTGGCGCGGGCCGAGGCCCACGTCCGCGAGCATGGGGCGAAGCCACCGCCCGCCTATCTGCGCGACGCCCACTATCCAGGCGCCCGGAGGCTCGGGCGCGGGGTCGGCTACGTCTACCCGCACGATGAGCCGGGCGGGATCGCGGATCAGCCGGTCCTCCCCGAGGAACTCGCGGAAGAGCGCTTCTATGAGCCCACCGAGCGCGGCTTCGAGGCGGAGCTCGGGCGGCGCCTGGCGGAGCTCAGACGGCGCCTCGGCAGCGACGAGAGCGGGTAGGACGAGGATCAGCCGCAGGGCCCGGCAGCTCTCCCCCGCTGGGTTCCTTTTGTGCCGCATAGCGAGCCAAAAGGAACCCACCGCCGGGCGAGCTAGGTTCCGGCGAGGTCCCCCACGAGCTCGGCCGCGGGTCGGATGTCGTCGATGCGGGCCACCGATTCCCCCGCATAGAGCGGCCCCGAGTCGACGAGGCTCGCCGGGCCGCCGGCCACCGCGGCGGCGGGACCGTAGAGCGGCAGGCCCGGCCGCTGCCTCGCGGCGAGCCGGTATTGAGCCGCCACGGGAAGCCGTGCGAAGGCCGGAGCGCTCAGCCGGTTCAGCGCTCGCAGCCAGCCGGGCCCCGCGGATCGCCGCCAAGCCAACGATCGGTGGCCGCGTTCGGCACCACCCGATGCGGCGCCGGCCAGCCGACGCCGAAGAGCTCGGTGAGGATCGTCTGCCGCGCGCCCACCAAGGCCTCCTTGTAGGAGGGATGCGCGGCCGATTCGTCGCTCATCAGGAACCGCGTCCCGGCGACGACCGCGTCCGCCCCGGCCTCGAGGCGGTCATCGACGTCGCCTAGCTCGGCGACGCCACCCGCTGAGAGCACCGGGAAATCGGCAGGAAGGGACCCTCGGATCCTTGCGAGGAGCTCGAGGGCCGGGAGCTCTCCGCGGACGTGGCCGCCCGCCTCGACGCCCTGCGCGATCACGGCATCGACGCCGGCGGAGCGGGCGGCGAGCGCCTCCTCGACGGAGCCACACTGGTGGATCCAAAGACCGGGAGCGCCTCGCCTCGGGCGCCCGCAGAAGGTGACCACCGCGTCGGCCGCCGCGGCCGCCTCCCAATGTGCGGACTTCGCGAAGGGGAGCAGCAGGTTCACCGCGATCGGCTTGCCCGTGAGGCGGCGGCAGGCATCGATCTCGCGACCGAGTTCGTCCGGGCCTAGAAAGCCGATCGTGCCGAGGCCGCCCGCCTCGGACACCGCTGCGGCGAGCGCGTGCTCCGCGAGCCCGCCGCCCATCCCCGCCTGGATGATCGGCCGCTCGATCCCGAGTCGCTCGAGGAGCTGCGCCACGGGCCAAGTCTGCCCAACCGCCGATCGCGCCGACCTCGACGAGCGCGAACGCCTCGAGGAGGGGCTGGCGCCCGGGCAAGCTCGTCGCAACTTAGTCCCGGGCCGAATCGGGCTGGGCAGGGGCAAGCGCGGGCTCGCATCGTTTTGAGGAACAAGCGGCGATCCGGCGCCCCGTTTAGATGAGTGATCCCACGACTTCACGCACACGGATGACGCACGGATACCCTCGCCGGATCGGGGTCATCGGGCTTGCCAATACCCCTGGGTATTGGCTTCGCCCTGCTTCCCCCGCCCGGCTCGGTCCCGTGCGCCCCCGTGTACGCGAGGCCGTGGAATCAATCATCTAGCCGGGAAACACCCCACTCGCGCCGTCGATATTGAGGAGTGGGGTATTTGCGACGCACAACGACGCAAAATCCCCATTCGTCGCGGCCGCCCCTGGTGAGTGGGGCGTTATCCCGGCTGGGGCAGCCGGCGAACCGCCGGCAACTTCCCACGCGTCGCTCCGCCAATCCAGGCGTGGGTGTTTGTAGCGCATGCGCCGTCAAGTTCCCACCCGTCGCATGTGCGTGTCATGCGATCGAGGTTGTCGGCGGATGACCCTAGAGGCGCAACTCGAGTCTCGGCCGGGTGTTCGAGTGGTCGGGAGCCAGCAGGGGAGGCTCCTCGACAACCAGGGAGGTGGCAGGGAAATGCCTCTATTCACCAGACTCGGGGTAGCGACCGTGGCGTCCTTCCTCGTGCTCGTCGCGAGCGCCGCTGCCCTCACGATCATCGGAACGCCGGGCGACGATCAGATCGTCGGATCGCGCGCCGACGATCAGATCCGAGCGCTCGCTGGCAACGACCGGGCGCGGGCGCTCGGCGGCGCCGACCTCGTCAGGGCGGGGGATGGCGACGACCTCGTGGGGGGTGGTCCGGGAGCCGATCGGATGGGTGGCGGTCCCGGGGACGACGAGCAGCGGGGCGGCCCGGGTTCCGACCTTATCCTCGCCGGGCTCGGCGCCGATCAGTCGTTCGGTGGTCCCGGAAACGACCGCCTATGGGGCGTGATCCGGGACGATGTCAACACGGAGGGTGTCGACTCGCTCGACGGAGGAGGCGGCAACGACCGCCTCCACGCACGCGACGGCGAGCCCGACAACATCCTCTGCGGTCCGGGGAGGGACAGGGCCGCGCTCGACGAGACCGACGTCATCGTCGACGCGACGAAGACGAGCCAGAACGGCTCTTGCGAGGTGGTGCTGCGGGCGCCGCCCACCGGGACCGAGACAGAGCCCGCGCCGTAGTCACTGCCCCGCGTACGGCAGGGGAAGAGGTCAAGCAGCGAATCGGGGGTCCGGGCGGGGCCCCCGATTCGCGCCGGCGCGACGACCCCCAACTGAGTCCGCCGCGCCCTGTCGACCATAGAATCCGAGGCTCGATGGGGCAGCTCGAATCCCTCAACCCCGCGACCGGGGAGCTGGTCGGTTCGGTCGAGACGATCAAGCCGGATCAGGTCCAGGCGGTCGTTGACGACGTCGCCGAGGTGCAGCCCTTCTGGGCCCAGCTCACGCTCGCTGACCGCGCCGGCTACCTGCGAAGGGCCGCCGACGTGCTGGTCGAGGAGCTGGACGAGGTCGCCGAGCTCCTCACTCGCGAGCAGGGCAAGCCGATCACCGAGAGCTACACGATGGAGGTCGTCCCCACCATCGACGTCCTGCATTGGTGCGCGGAGGCGGGGCCGAAGATCCTCGCGGACGAGCCGATTCGCATGAGCCAGGCGCTGTTTCTCTCCAAGAAGGCGAAGTTCAGCTACGAGCCGCTCGGCGTGGTCGGCGTGATCGCCCCGTGGAACTATCCCTGGTCCATTCCGTTCGACGAGGTCGCGATGGCGCTGATGTCCGGCAACGGCGTCGTGCTGAAGCCGGCGAGCCTCACGCCGCTCCTCGGGGAGCGGATCAGGGAGACGTTCGAGAAGGCGGGCCTGCCCGAGGGCCTGGTCCGCGTCGTCCACGGTGGCGGGGCGGTCGGCGCGGCGCTCTGCGAATCCTCCGCCCGCAAGATCTTCTTCACCGGCTCAGTCGAGGTTGGGCGCCAGGTCGGCGAGATTTGCGCGAAGCGCCTGAAGGGATCGGTGCTCGAGCTGGGAGGCAAGGATCCACAGATCGTCTGCGCCGACGCCGATCTCGGCAACGCGATCTCGGGCTGCGTGTGGGGCGGGTTCGCCAACGCGGGACAGACCTGCTCTGGGATCGAGCGCACATACGTGGTCGAGGACGTCGCTGACCGCTTCATCGAAGGCGTCGTGCGCCGGGCCGGCGCGCTCACGGTCGGCGACCCGATGGAGTGGGAGACCGAGATCGGCCCGATGGTGTCCACCGACCAGTTCGATGTGGTCTCGGAGCTCGTCGACGACGCGGTGTCGAACGGCGCCGAGCGCGTCGCCGGAGGACCGCGCGAGGTGCCCGGGTTCACCGGGAGGTTCATCGCGCCCACGGTGCTCGCTGGAGTCGAGGACGAGATGCGGATCATGAAGGAGGAGATCTTCGGCCCGGTGGTGCCGATCATCGTCGTTGACTCCGAGGATGAGGCGCTCGCGCGCGCCAACGACTCGAACTTCGGCCTCGGGGCCTCGATCTGGACCAAGGACCGGGCGAAGGGCGAGCGGATGGCGAGGAACGTCGAGTCGGGGATGGTGTGGATCAACGACCACTCGTTCACCCACGGCGCCTGTCAGTGCTCGTGGGGAGGCGTCAAGGACTCGGGGCTCGGGCGCTCCCACTCGAAGTTCGGCTTCTATGAGTGCGTCGAGGTGAAGCTCGTCGCCTGGGAGCCGAGCGTGACCAGGGACTTCTGGTGGCAGCCGTATGACCGCACGCTCGGCGAGGCGGTGCGGGCAACCGCGCGGCTCCTCTACGGCCGCAACGGCCAGCGCGTCAGGGCGCTCCGCGAGGGCGGGCTGCCGCTGCTCCGGGTGGGCGCCCGAACCCTGCGCAAGGACCGCTAGCGCGCAGGGCCCTACGGGCTGACGATCTCGAACTGGCTCATGAGGCCGTGGTCCTCGTGATCGAGCATGTGGCAGTGGACCACGTACTTGCCGGTGGCGAAGGAGTCGCTGAAGTGGCCGGCGACGTAGATCGTCTCGTTCGGCTTCATGAAGAAGGACTCCTTGAGGCAGTCCTCCCACGGCGGTGGGGGGCTCCCGTTGCGGGAGATCAGGTACCAGTCGGTGGAGTGGATGTGGAAGACGTGCGCCATGCTCGTCTTGTTGTGGATCTTCCAGATCTCGGTGGTGCCGAGGGTCGCCTGATGCTCGACGCGGGCGGGGTTGAATGTCTTGCCGTTGATCAGCCAGGTCGGGGTGAGCCTGCCGCCGCCGATCGAGATCGTCCAGGTCTTGTTCGGGTTCGGCGTGGGCCCGGGAGGCAGGGAGGAGGTCCAGCCCGGGAGCGGCCGTAGGGGATCCCCGTCGTTGGGCATCCTGGTCGAGTCCGGCTCGGCGGCGCCAACGTGGAACTGCATCAGCGAGCCGACGAAGGGGGTCGTGCCGGGGGCGTGAACGCCGTCGGTGCGCTTGACGCTTCGTAGCAGCACGGACTTTCCGGCGAAGCCCGTGAAGTCGACGATCACCTCGGCGCGCTCGGCCGGAGCGAGCAGGACCGCGGAGCGCTTGACCGCCTCCGGCATCAGCCCGCTCTCTGTGGCGATCTGGACCATCGGCACCCCGTCCGAGACGGCGAAGTTGTAGGCGCGGAAGTTCGACGCGTTGAGAAGCCGGAGGCGGTAGCGTCGCGCCGCGACGTTCGCGTGCGGGCGCCAGACGCCGTTGACCAGCATGTACTTCCCCTTGACGCCGTCGTTCGGGGGCCGCAGGTGCTGCTTGAAGGGGTTGGTGAGCTGATGGCGGTCGTTTAGCGACCGGTCGGCGATCAGCAGCGGGATGTCCTCGCTCCCTGACGGGAAGCCGAGCCCCTGGGTTGCCTCGAAGTCGTCCTCGAGGATGAACATCCCGGCCAGCCCCATCCACACGTTGCGGCCCGTGTGGTCGAGGCGATGGTCGTGGTACCACTGGAACGCCGCCCGTTCCGGCGCGCCGTCCTCGACCAGGTCGTAGACGTAGGTGCGGCTCGCGCCGGGCGCGATCAGGACTTCGTTGCCAGAGGCCTCGGGCGAGAGGTTTGGGGAGACGTCGCAGTAGAAGGCCTCGCGCTGCGAGCGCGTCAGGCCGCCGGGCTGGCCGTCGTCGGCGGATGAGTTGTGGCCGCCGTGCAGGTGCACGGTGAGCTCGCCGGCGCTCGGCGGCAGGCGATGGTGGAAGGTGACCGACGTCCGGTGCCCGGCTGGGCGGCGGATCGTCGGGCCCGGGAACGTTCCCCCGTAGGTCCACATCCGCGTCTTGGCGCCGGGCAGGGCCTGGACCTCCGCCTCGTGGATCGGGAGCTCGATCTCGGCCGAGCGAAGCTCGTGCGGGATCGGGAGGGGAGCGTGAAAGGGCTCGCGAGCGCGCGTCGGCCTCGAGC
>JBKPIV010000085.1:0-13265 GCA_046730395.1 Actinomycetota bacterium
CTCGAGTTCGTCGCTCATGTTCTCGTCCACCCATGCCCAGGCGGCCTCTACGCCTGCCTGGGCCTCGGCCAGGCTGTCCCACAGCGTGATCGCAATGATTTGCCGCACGTGCGGAGCCCCCATCCCCCGCGGCCCGCGCTGAACGTCGCTCCTGTCCGCAAACAATGAGTAATCGCGGAAGCCGGGCTGTTTCATGAAGATCGGCAGCAGACCCTCCTCGGCCTTCTTCGCAAGCTCGTTGGCGTCAACTCTGAAGCGATATGTAGCCATGCGCGCGACCATGAACGCTCCCTTCGACGGGCCGGCTCGCAGACAGGGCATATACGCGCGTCGGCCGACCGGCGGATCGCTGGAGCTTGTCACAGAACAAGGCAGGTGGGAGAGGCAACTCCACGAGCCCCGCACCCCGCCCCCGGATGGCATTCCGCCTAGCTCGGGGTTACTCCTGCGCGCAGCCTGGCAACTTTACGGAGTGAGTATCCCGGCCAGGGAAATGCCCCCGCCCAGTGATCCTCCTGGCGAAACCGGGTTTGCCCAGAGGCGCAGCGTGGTTCCCGCAGCTGCATAGACCGTCAACTGCGTCGAGCCGTGACGCTCTGTGTAGCCCCGAACGCGTGGCCGTGGATCGGCGTTTCTATCTCGAAGCGTGCCTCTGTCCCTCCGGCCTTCGCATATAGCGCGAAGTTGGGGATGCCCTGCCGCTAGGCCCAGAAGGAGCAAGAGCCGTCGGCCCATCGCTACCTGCCTTTCGGTTTTGGGAATCGCCTGCGCTGCGCCACCCAAAACACCACGGCCGGGGCGAGTCAATGCCCAAATTGGTACAAGCGGCATATATGACGAAGCCGCTGTGGGCCCCCTGGCGCCTGGAGTACATCCAGCAGGCGGACGAGCTCGACGGCTGCGTCTTCTGCCGGGCGGCCGACGGGCCGGATGAGGAGCTCCTGGTCGTCCACCGCGGCGAGGCTGCGTTCGTGCTCCTGAACAAGTTCCCCTACGCGTCCGGCCATCTGATGGTCGCCCCCTACCGCCACATCGGCGACTTCGCGGGGCTGGACGACGCCGAGGCGCTCGAAGCCCACCGGCTCGCCGGGGAGGGGATCGCCGCCCTGGATTCGGTGTTCTCGCCGCAGGGCTACAACCTCGGCTGGAACCTCGGACGGGTCGCGGGGGCCGGAATCCTCGACCACGTCCACATGCACGTCGTGCCGCGGTGGTCGGGCGACACCAACTTCATGCCGGTCCTCGCGGACGTGAAGGTCCTACCCGAGCACCTGGCGGAGACCCGGGCGAAGCTCGCAGCCGCCTGGCCTCGGTAAGTCGCAACCCAGTCGGAGCCGACCTGTTGCATGCTATGCCGGGGTCGAGCGAAAGCATCGGGGAAAGGGGCCCAAATGAACTTGCTGGCGGAGATCCTCGAGGAGAAAGGCCACGACGTCCTGAAGATCGACGGCGACGCCACCGTGCTCGACGCGGTGAAGCGGATGGTCGAAGCAAACGTCGGCTCGCTCCTGGTCACGGAGGGAGACGACGTCGCGGGAATCGTCACCGAGCGCGACTACCTTCGTCGCGCTGCGCTTGTCGCCGAGCGCGCAGACAACGAGACGCGGGTGCGGGAGATCATGACCTCCCCGCTCGTCGTCGCCACGCCCGATACGCCGATCGACGAGTGCATGGCGCTCATGACCGACCGGCGCATCCGTCACGTGCCGGTGGTGGACGGCGCCGACGTCGTCGGGCTTGTCTCGATCGGCGACCTCGTGAAGTTCAAAGCGGCGCAGCAGAGCTTCGAGCTCCAATACCTCACCGACTACATCACCGCCAGGTAAGCGGACCGGGCTAGGCGAGCGCCTCGAACGCCTCCCGGATCCGCTCGACGTGACCGTCTACCCTGAAACCCCCGCGCATCGTCACCAGCGAGAGGTGTGTCGCCCCGAGCTCGCGCCACTCGTCGGCGGCGGCACGCCAGTCGTCCGGCGTCCCGGACGAGACGTCGATCCGTTGCTCCACCCCGATCGACCGCGGGTCGCGGCCGGCCTCCGCAGCCCAAGTCCGGAAGCGCTCCATGGTCGCCGGCCAGCCGCCTTCGAGTGGCCGTTGCGGGAAGAACCCGTCGGCGATCCTCGCCGCGCGTTGGATCGCCGCTTCGGCCGAGCCGCCGATCCAGATCGGGATCGGCCGCTGGACGGGCAGCGGTTTGATGCCGGCAGCGGGAATCCGGTGCCAGCGCCCCTCGAAGTCGACGACGGGCTCGGTCCAGAGCCGGCGCAGCACCTCGACCTGCTCTTCCACCCGGCGACCGCGGTTCCGGAAGTCCTCGCCGAGAGCCTCGAACTCCACGTGATTCCACCCCAGTCCGATCCCGAGACGGAGGCGGCCGCCGGTGAGGAGGTCGACCTCGGCTGCCTGCTTGGCGACGAGTGCGGTCTGCCGCTGAGGCAGGACGAGCACGCCCGCGACCAGCTCGAACGACGGCGCGACGCCGGCGAGGTAGCCGAAAAGGACGAAGAGCTCGTGGAACTGGTGCTCGGACGTGTACGGCCCTTGCCAGTCCGGACGCTTCGAGACGTCCGCGCCGAGGACGTGGTCGTAGGCAAGCAGGTGCTCGTACCCGATCTCCTCGGCCGCCTGTGCGAAGGCGCGGACTGCGCCCGGGTCGGCGCCGATCTCCGTCTGCGGGAACACGACGCCGATCTGCACGGCGGCATCATCGCCCATGCACCAGGCTCTGTGAACATGCAGGCGTGGCCCGCATCCTCCCGCATTCGCCGCGTACTCGTCGCAGGCTGTTCAAAGCCGCGGCCGTGCTCGTCGCCGCCGGCGCGGCCGGCCTGGTCGTCCTCCTCCTTCCGAACGACCACGGCGGCATCGCCTCGTCCTCCGGGACCGGAACGGTCCAGCTGGTCCGGCGCCAGAAGCAGGTCCGGGTCACGCCGCAGATGCGGGCGTCGATCGACGCGTTGTTCGACCAGTTCGTTCCGCGTGCCATCGCTCGGCAGGATCCCGTCTCGGTCCGGCCGTTCGTCACCCCGAACCTCTGGCGGCAGGCGACGCCGGCTGAATGGCGCGCCGGAACCATTCCCGTCCCACCCTACGATCCGGCCGGAACGACCTTCCACGGCTGGAGCGTGTTCTACGCCTTACCCCGCAACGTCAGCGTCAGACTGACGCTGGAGCCGAGGCGTCGCGGGGATCCCGTCGCATCGTTCATCGTCGGCCTGAAGCTGATCGGCTCGCGCTGGCTGGTCGACGGGATCTACACCGAGGGCATGCACGGCGGCGAGCGCGCCGCCGCTCCCGCGGCGACGGTCGAACAGTCGACGACCACCGAGCGGGTCGTCGGCGGCTCGCGCGGACGGCTGAGCGGCACGTGGCTGCTCGTTCCCCTCGGGCTCCTCTCGCTGATCGTGATCATC
The DNA here is from genome assembly GCA_046730395.1 of Actinomycetota bacterium. Taxonomy (GTDB): domain Bacteria; phylum Actinomycetota; class Thermoleophilia; order Solirubrobacterales; family 70-9; genus AC-56. The sequence goes on from JBKPIV010000085.1 coordinate 3,414, forward strand.
CCCGTCGCGGTCTTCACCCACCAGTGGTGGGGCGACCGGCGCGTCCGTCGACGCGACCGCGGCGCGCTCGAAGAGCTGCCTCCGCTGCCTCGGCGTGACCCGCGCTGAGCTCCGTTCAAGGCTCGGAGATCGTGAAGTAGAGGGCGTGTCCCGCCTCGGGCGTCGCGGGCTCGATCCTCAGTGTCTGCACGTACACGAGGGACCACGCGCCGCCTCCCGTCGCGCATCCCTTCGTGCTTCCCGCGCGAGCATGGTCGGACGACGGATGTAAGGGACGGACGAGCAGCTGTTTTCGAACCGGCGGCGGAGAAAGCATCCTCGAGTCATGGGCAGATACGGCACTCCTCGGCGTATCTGCGGCCTGGTCGTAGCCACGCTGCTCGCCGCCGGCTGTGGAGCCGCTCGGGAAGACACGCTCGTGGTGGGCGTGGTCGACGACGCCGCGCGATCCGACGACTCGAACGGCTTCCTCCACGAGCTGACAACGTCCGGCTTCGATGCGCTGGCGGTGTCGAGTGTCTGGGAGCCCGGCGAGACCGCGCCTGACCGAACCGAGACGGACGTGCTCCGGCGGGTTGCCGCTGCGGCACACGCCGCCGACGTCCGGCTCTTCGTGGCCATTTACCAGCTCGGCTCCGCGACCACACCGCTCACTGCCGAGGCACGATCGGCCTTTGCCGCCTACGCGGCCGCCGTGGCCACCAAGGTTCCGAGCGTCAGCGACCTGATCATCGGCAACGAGCCGAACCTCAATCGCTTCTGGCTACCCCAGTTCGGCTCCGGCGGTGAAAACGTGTCGGCGGCAGCGTACCTTCGGCTCCTCGGCTCGACCTATGACGCGGTCAAGGCGGCCCGAGACGATGTCCGCATCTGGGGAGGCGCCACCGCGCCACGCGGCTCCGACCGGCCCGGAGCAGACCGTGCGACGATCTCGCCCACGGCCTTCATCCGCGCCCTCGGCGTTGCCTACCGGCAAAGCGGACGAACCCGGCCCGTGATGGACGGATTCGTGCACCACCCCTATCCCGAGTCGGCAACAGTGCCGATCGACCTGCGGCACCCGCGCGTGAAGACGATCGGACTCGCCGACTACGGCAAGCTCGAGCGTCTCCTCTCGGAGGCCTTCGACGGCACGGCGCAGGAGGGAAGCGCTCTGCCGATCCTCTACGGGGAGATCGGTGTCGAGACCGCGATCCCGACGGCGAAGGAACCTCTCTACAACGGCGACGAGATCACGGCCACGACGTCCGAACACCGGCAGGGGGCTGCCTACCGCCGCACGCTCGAGCTCGCCGCCTGCCAGCCGCACGTCGTCGGTGTGCTCTTCTTCCACCTCCGCGACGAGCCGACCTTGACCGGCTGGCAGTCCGGCGTCCGCTATGCCGACGGGACAGCGAAGCAGAGCCTTGCGTCTGTGCGCGGGGCTGCAGCGAGCGCGCAGAACGGTGACTTCGAGACGCGCTGCCCGTCGTGACGAGTGCTAGTTGTAGTTCCTAAGCACGTTGGTTCATCCGGGCCGCCTTGGAGGCTGAGCGCTGTCGAGGCAGCTCAGTCCAAGCAGGCCACGGATGAAGCTTCACCGTAATGCGGCGCTCAGCTGGAGCGGGCGGCGTGTGCTTGCTGGTCGGGTCGTGGATCAGGGATGGACGCTGAGGTCGGCGGCCGAGGCCGCCGGGGTCAGCGTGCGTTGTGCACGTGAGTGGGTTGGCCGCTACCGGGTCGAGGGCGAAGCGGGTTTGGCCGATCGGTCGTCCGCTGCGCGTCGGGTCGAGAACCGCACCGCGCCTGATCGCGTCGCCGTGATCGTTGCGCTCCGCCGGCTGCGGATGACCGCGGCCGAGATCGCCGAGACGCTGTTGATGCCGCGCTCGGGCCAGACGGCGTCTTCATCGTGGACGCAAACGGCAGCAGTTCACGCGCTGTCGAGGTCTCGCCAAGTCCGGCTGGGGTTACCCCCAGATCGCCTGGCAACCTCTTCGCTGAGAAGAGCTTGCGCCAGGTGAAAGCCCCGGTTACCGGGGCCTTCGTTGAGCGGGAACGAGGCTCGAACCCGCGACCCTCAGCTTGGGAAGCCAACCCAAGCCTGCATGGATAAGCGGTTTCCGCGTAGCCATGCGGAAAGGCACCCGCTGGAAACCGCTCGAATCCGCTCGGGCTAGGTGGTCACTGGCGCGCAACTGGCGCGCAGCGGGCGGCCCCGGCGAGGTGGACGACCTTCCGCCGCCGGTACCAGCAACGCGAGCTTGAGGCCGAACAGACCCGCCCCGGCCGCCTCCGCTTTGGCCTCGCCCACGCCTGCCCTCTCGGCTTCAGGGCACAAGAAAAGCCCCGCCGCCCGAAGGCGGCGGGGCTCTGTGTCTGTTACGGATCGATCACGATCGTGCAGGTGTACGTCCCCGGCTCGAGGCCGTTCGCGTCCACCTCTGCGGGATCGACCGGAGTCGGGTCGCCGACCGGGCTGTTGCCCACGTCGTCCCCGTTCGCGTCCACGCAGGTGACCGTGGACTTGCTGCCGCCCGTCGCCTGGCTCTTCGCCTTGGCGACGATGTCGGTCAGCGGCGTGTCCGTGAAGCTGGCCGTCTCGCCCACGAAGGTCGAGTCGGAGCACTTCGCGTTGTTGTCCACCGTGACCTTGTGGCCAGTGGCGTCGTCGATCGAGTAGCCACTCGGTCCCTTCGTCTCGGTGACGGTGTAGTCGCCCCAGGCGAGGCCGTCCACGCACACCGTTCCGTCAGCGCCACTCTTCTGCGTCGAGGAGTAGCTGTTCGGGCCGGTGACCGAGAACTCCGCGTCTGCGAGTCCCGCACCGTTCACCTTGGAGGACGCCTTGCTGATCTTGATCGCACCCTGGTGGAGCTGGTTCGTGTAGGTGCAGTCGAGCACGTCGGACGCCGCGTCGATTGCGAACGTGACCTTCGCATCGACGATGGTCGGGGTCACGCCGGTCGACGCCGAGCAGTCCAGGTTCTTGAACTCCCAGCCTGTCGGCACAGCGCCTTCCTCGACCGTGTAGCCGGAGCCGAAGGTGACGTTGTTGAACGTCTTGCTACCGCCACCGACCAGCTTGAACGTGTTGTCCGAGGTCGGGTCGGTCGAGAACGCCTTGGTGTAGTCGAACTCGGTCGTGGTGTCCGAGGCCGGATCGGTGACCTTGCGGATGATGACCGTGCCGCAGTTGGTGATGTTGATGTGGATCGGCTTGATGAAGTCCTTGAGCGCCGACGTGAACGCGTCGGACGAACGGGACTTCAGCATGGCCGAGCCGAACGACTCGCACTTCTTCGGGTCGAACACCTGGCTCAGGTCGAACGACGCCTCGCCGAACGTCCGTGCGGCCAGGCTGCCCGAGCTGATCAGGCCGTCCGAGTTGGCCGCCAGGATCGGCGTGGTGTTGATCGTCCCGATGGCACCCGTGTTGGTCAGGTCGACCGCGGGGCCCCACGCCGACCCGGTCCACTCACGCTTCGTGAGGTGAGCCTGGGCACCGCCCTGGTCGATCGAGTACTCGAGCAGGATGTCGCCCTCCGAGCGGACGACGTTGACGCCGTTGCCGCAGTCGGTGGTCAGGTGGTTGAACTCGAAGTCCATCAACGTCGTCCCGGTCGGGTCGTTGACCCGCTGCCAGAAGAGGTTGAGGAACCCTGGGGTCCCCGTCACAGCCTCGTTGTACGCGCCGAAGTACCGCAGGTCGGACTTGTTGTTCGGAATCGAGCCCGTCCCGGCGGACGGACAGGCGTCGTCCTCCTTGGCACCGCCGGAGTACGAGTCGTCCTGCTGCCCGGAGGCGAGGTCCTGCTGCCGGTTCTCGTTGACGTTCACCCAGTCGATGGCCGGTGGGGCACCATCGCGCACCAGGTTCGCGTTCGTGTCGATCTCGAAGTTGCTGTTCGGGAGGCTCGCCGAGGACGCCGTGAGCGCCAACGTGAGCCCCACTGCCGCCGCGACCACGAGCGCAAAGATGCCCACGTGGCGCCGCCGGAACTTTCGAACTGCTTTCACTGATCTCTCCCCTGTGTTGAGTGGCAACAGGCGCGCCCGGATTTAGGCACGCCGAACTACAACACCCGCAGATTCGTTAGGCCTCCTCCTTCTCCCGCGGCGGCGAAGAACACGGAAAAGGCGCCTGCCGTGATGGCTAGGAGCAGAATCCGCCGTGTCCAACGCCCTCGAAGTCTCAAGGCTGACATGGGCTCCCTCAGGTATATGGCGGGTCTCGGCCCGCCTCCGATCGACCGCGATCGGGCCGCACATTCAGGTTGGACGCTCGGCTAGATCCTCAACAGGGGCAAATGCCCCGATTCTCCACTGGGGCATTCGCCGTGCCAGGTGCTTGCAAGAACCCGGCACTTGCAGTACAAGAGCGACCAGCGAGACCCTTGGGGAGGGGTGGCCGGTGGACGAAGTCTGCGGTGGAGCGGTGCTCGTTGTCGAGGACGACGCGAAGTGCCGTGCACTCGTCGTCACGCTTCTTCGCCAAGCCGGATTTACCACCGTGGAGGCGTCGACAGGCGAAGAGGCCGTGACATTGGCTCGGAGGCAGCGTCCCAAGCTCGTGGTGCTTGATCTTGAGTTGCCTGGTCTCTCCGGCTATGAGATCACCCGCGAATTAAGGGACGAGTTCGCGAATGACCTGGCGATCGTCATCCTGTCCGGAGCGCGGACGGAGTCACTGGACGTTGCCGCCGGCCTAGGCGTTGGGGCCGACGACTACATCGTCAAGCCATTTTCACCGGATGAGTTCCTGGCCAGGGTTCGGCTCCAGACGAAGCGCGTCGACTCCACACGACCTGTGCCGTCAGACTTAACGCGGCGCGAGTTGCAGGTTCTCAACCTCCTTGCCGAAGGCCAATCTCAGAAGCAGATCGCGGACGAACTCGTCATCAGCGCCAAGACAGTCGCCGGCCACATCCAACAGATCCTCGCCAAACTCGGGGTCCACAGCCGCGCCCAAGCGGTCGCGCACGCCTACCGTCACGCGCTCTTAACTGGCTCGGCCGCCAGAGCCGGGTAAGACCCCCGACTACTCGAGGAGAACCCGCTGTGGATCCTCGCGTACCTCCTCATCGCGGTCGCCCTGCTCGCGGTCGTCGCGTTCCTCGGCGCGTTCTACCTCGCCGGCCTGTGGCTCGCCCGCCGGCTCGATCGGTGGGTCGAGGAGCGGTCGACGGCGGCGCCGAGCTGATGCCGTTGCGGCCCTGCCTCCGGTGCGGGGAGCCCAGGCGGGCTGCGTGAGCGGCCCCCTCCACAGCGTCAGGCCGGGAGCGTCCCCGGAGAGCCCGGTCGAAGCCGGGCTCCCAACCTGATTGCTACTAGAGGCTTGATGTGAAGACTCCTCGCTCGCGGCCGAGAGAGCCTGCCCGCGTCTGAATTGGTCTGCCCCGGGCACCCGGAGTCGTCACCGGACAGTGAATGTCCAGGTGGCGTCCGTTGTTCCGAGCGAGCGGCTCTCACTTCGGTAGCGAAGCACGTGCTTGCCCGGCGTCACCCCGATCACGATCACGCTCCACTCGCGGAGGATCACCTGCTTGCCTCCGGCCGCTGGAAAGTTGTACAGCGGTCGCTCGGAGGCACCGAAGCGAGACAAGTTGACGCGGCGACCGTCGAACCAGAGGTCCCACTGCAACTGCTTCCAAACGGAGTCGAGGGCCTTCCTCGTTCGCTCCCAGTCTCCGTAACCGATGAACAGCCGCCGCAGGCGAGGGACGAAGGGCGGGGAAGAGCATGTTCGACGGTACCGCCCCGGCTTTGGGATGACCGCGTCGCAGTACCCTCCCCAGAGGTGCGTGCCAGCCTCGTTCTCGGTCCCCCGAACGAGGGTCATCGTGCCGATCTTGTCGCCGGGGCCGACCGGAGGCGGCCCACTGCGGAATCCACTCCCCATTAGCACGGCCGCTAGCGCCAGGAGCACGAACATGCTGGCTCGTCGCACCAGGTTCCTCCCCCAAGCCGTGGAGGATCAGACGCAGGCAGTCTGAGGCTTCCTCACAGCCCTGTCAATCGAGGCGCTGAGCTTCGCGCTCGGCGACCGCTGTGAACCCACCCGCTGTCGATACCCAAGCATCAGGGCATGGACCGTGGAGTGCCCCCGATCGCACGTCGGCGGTTAGCGGTGGCAAACGCAAGTCCACCGGAGGGCGTGGAGCAAGCCTCTAGTCAAGTTCCTCGGGCTCCACAGCGTGGAGCTCGCCGCGCAGCATGGTGGCTGCCGCCTCGCGCCTGATTACGAGTTGGCAGGCGACGCAGCGGGCGTCGTCTGGAGCCCACTGAACGCCGCTCGCTCGGCGATAGACGAGCGTCTTCGTGCCAAGTGGGGCCTCCCGTCGTTGCCTGAGCAGGTGGGCGATCTGGTCTGCGGGCTCACCGATCTGCGTGGAGATCCGCTGCGCGAGCTCGTCGGCGAATGAACCGTCGTGGTTGTGAAGTGAGCTGACGAAACCATCGACGATGACCTTGATCAGCGCCGCCGCAGAGGCGGTGCCGAAGGGGGCTGTGAGTTCGAGACGGAGGGCGAACCATCCCGATGGGTCGAGCTGACCGTAAGTGTCTACCGCTGCCTGCCGCATCGACCACCACACCGCCGCTGGCTTCGTCTCTGGTGAGAGGCGTGGAAGCGAGACATCGGGCGAGCGCGCGACGAGTGTCCCCTCCCGCCAGTCGACGAAGGAGCTCTCGGCCCGTGCCACCTCGTAGCGATGGTAATGGAGCGCCGGCGATGAGAGTGGATGGCCCGGCGGCGGCGCCCGGAACTGTCGCTCGAGTCTCAGTCCTTCCTGGGTGGTGAGAGAGAAGCCGGAGCCGACGTTGTAGAAGAGGACATTCTCGATGTCGCAGCTCGGGTCATAGATCGGCGAGGCGTAGCAGGCAGCTAGGAACCCGGTGCTGTTTCCGAGCGCGGCGATCGCTGAGCGCAGGTCGGCGCGGAACTCCCGCTGCCAGCCCTTCGCCTCGAACTGAAGTCGCTCCACTGACCACGCCTCGACGACACCCTCGCTCTGGCCGACGAGGTAACGACGTTCATCCATCGTCTGCTCGCCATCGTCTCACGTCCTCTGGGGCTGCGACGATCAGCCGGTGACCAAGGCCGAGCTACGCGCCGCTGCTGAGATGCTTCGCGCAGTACTCGCCAAGATCGCCTCGGGCGAGCTGACCGGGTCGAAGCGGCTGGTCGCCCGGCTGGAGGGTGCGGCGAGCGCGTTGGAGGCTCTCGCCACTCGCAGTCGGAGGTAAGCGACACGGTGCCGCGTCGGGAGCGCATCCGCTCGCTGGTCGCGTCGGTCTCGTGGCGAGCGACCGATTACGTTGCGCCGCACGAGTACGTGATGGCCGACTGGAGCAACGAGACGGAGGACTTGGTCAGACTTGTCATGCAGGAGGTTCGCGGTCCGGATGGGTATGAGCGGATGTTCCGGGGGGTGCCGTTCCCGACCTGGCACCTAGACGACCATTACTACTGGATGATGCCGCGTGGGTGGGCGAGGAGTCGGTCAGTTGGCCTCCCACGGGCGACAAGTGGCCGCCGGTGCTGAACCGGGCGCGGCTTCCCGTCCTCCAAGACTGATAGTCGGATGAAGTACTTCTCGGTCTGGCAGCGGTTGGTGGACGAGGATCACCATACGGCGCTTGTGTTTGGGTTCATGCGGCACGCGCCTCGTGAGGCGGCGCTGAATCCGTGGCTTTCAGAGGTGCTTGGCCGCCCCGTCGAGGCCGAGTCCCTCAGCCTGATGTCGTTCTGGCCGAGGCTTCCGTCGGTGATGGAGAACACGTTCTGGACGGAGCCAGAGCTTATGTTCGCTGCTTCCGATCCGGAGCCGCTGCTGGTCGTCGTCGAGGTGAAGCCGGGTTTCGGAGGCTTCACCCTCGACCAGATCAAACACGAGGTGATCGCGCTGCGGCGAACGAGCGGCCGCCGCGTCGCTACTTGCAGCTACACGGGCAGTCCAGGTTCGAGGCGCTCGGCCTCCTCCCGCTCGTAGGTCACGCGATCGGCGCGGACTTTTGCCCGGGGTCGAGACTGTGGCTGCCGCCAAACGTGACGACGTTGTGGTCGACGAGCACCAGCAGGCCTGACGACGCCCACGTGGCGTCGCACATGACGAGCGACAGCGAGTCGCCGCTCCGCAATGGGAACGCCGTCGGGGGCGCGAAGAGGAACGTCTCGTTCTGCGCCGGGACGACCGTCATTGCGACGAGCAGGCCACCCGTCGCCGCGGAGGCGCCGACGGCGCGGCCGTCAGGAGTCGTCAGCCGGAGCGCGTTGATCGTGACCGGCGACGGCACGCACTGGTCGTTCACGCAGACGCACCAGGGGGAGCACGGCGGGAAACAGGCCATCCTGACTACGCCGGCCCCGCACCCCAAGCGAAGGACCCGTATGGCCACACAGCCACATGCTCACCCCGGCGCGATTTGTCACTGACGAGCATCCATCTACCCCCGCCGCTGGTCGGGTAGCCGCCCTCCGCTTCTTTCGAGTCTGCCTCGAGCGATATCCGACAGGGCCGTCACGGCCCTGTCACCGAAGCGTCACCACCCCCAGGTCCGCCGCCCCGGCAGTTCCTCGCGCTGGCACCCCCCACCCCCGGGGCGTGCGGAGTGTCCAGGGGTGGACGGCCTCGGCGCGTGGCGGCTATCGCTCCCGGCGCGACGGCGGCGCAGCCGAGTGCAACAGTTGTCTTGGCGGTGCGTTCGACTCGGGCGATGTAGACCGCGTCTGCTGATCTACAGGAACATGCCGCCGGTCACGGCGCTTGTTTCAGCTCCGGGTGCGTCGAGAGCGTGGCGCTGAGTGAGTCGAACGCGGCTTCCCACTTCTCGACCGACCCTGGATCGTCCACCCACTCCCTCACTGCCGTCAACGCGGCGTCCTCGTCTGCGCCTGACTGCTGGTGCAGAACGATGCCAGCCCAGGCCATCAGCAGAGCGAGCCGATTCCGCTCCTCCAGCGTGTCGACGCGTCGGCGGAGATCGTCGAGCTCATCCATCACGGGAGGTTGGGCTCGGGGCCCTCGACGATCGACACGCCGGCGGTGACCGGCTGCACTTCGCAGTTCAGCTTCGAGGACGCTTCGAGCTCCCGCTCGAGGTCTGCCCGCGCGATGGCGAGCGCCTCAGGCGCCGCCTTAGACCGCTTCTTAATCTCGCTCCACTTCATATGGCCGCTCATGCCGCAGGGCGGATGCTCGGGCGCCGTCGGCCGAGGGGCCGTCGTGGGGCGCTGCGGCCGGGCGCGGCGGTAGCAGCAGGAGATGGCTGGCGACGATCGCCGCGGCGATGTCGGCGAGCTTGCGGCCGTTGTGCTGGGAGTGGTCTCGGAGCATCTCGAATGCTTTGTCCGCGTCGATGGTGTGTCGGGCCATCAGGATGCCCTTGGCCTGCTCGCTCGTTGCCCGCCGTCCGAAGGCGCCTTGGAGGTTGTGGTCCTCGGTGAAGCGCTGCAGGGTGATGTCGATCGCGCTCTGCAGTTCTTCGGGGGTCCCGTCGATGATGTAGGCGAAGACGCCTCGCTTGGCCGCCTGATGGATGTACGCCGGGTCATTGGCGTGGAGGAGCGCGATCACGGGACAGGACGCTTCGCGGACGATCTCACCGATCAGGTCGAGCGCATGCTCAGATGAGAGGCCGAGGCCGACGATTGCTACGTCCGGCTGTTCCCTCGCCGTCAGCGCTCCGACTTCCTTCACGTAGATCTCGCGTGCGATCACGTCGTGGCCGAGGCCGATCACGACCTGGGCGAGCAGCTCGAGCCGGTCGCGCCTCTCGTTCGCGATCAGGACGCGCAGGTGTTTCACACCGCTCTCGGGCATGGGTCTGGCAGCAATCCCCATTCTACTCCGGGGCGGAAACGGGGGCCGG
>JBKPIV010000086.1:0-7776 GCA_046730395.1 Actinomycetota bacterium
TCGGTGTAGCGCGTGTGGGTCATGCCCAGCGACCGTGCGGTCGCATTCATCCGGGCAACAAACCGGTCCACCGAGCCGGCGTCCCATCGCGCCAGAACCGCGGCGACGTTGTTCGCCGACGGCAGCAGCAGCGCCTGCAGCGCCTGCCGTTCGGTCAACTGCTCTCCGGCGGCAATGGACACGACCGACTCCCCCTGTCGGCGCCGGCGGTCGGTGTCGGCGACATCGGCGTCGGTGAGCGTGATCGTCGGGCCGTCCTGGCCGCCCCGTAGCGGGTGGTCACGGAGCACGAGATCGGCCGTCATCACCTTCGCGACGCTGGCGATTGCAGCCGCGTGCTGGTTCGGGCCGACTTGGACCTGCGCCTGTCCCGCTAGGACGAACGCGGCCTGGCCATGTGCCGGCCACACCGTGCTGGGCAGCGCTTCGCCAAGCGCACCATGGTGCTCACTGCGAAGGACATTGATGGGTGATGCGGGCGTCGAGGACGAGGACGCCAGCGACTGGTAGCCAAGTGCTGCGGCGATCGCCGCGATGACGACGAGCAGGCCGGCGATAAGGATCCTGGGAATCCGACGGGTCGTTGTTCGTGCGGGACGCCGACGGGTCGTTGTTCGTGCTGGCTCGCGGTAGGTCATGCCGCCATTCAAGGCAGCGCGGTGTTGCCAGCACGTATCCGGTTTTCGATATGCCGACGAAACGCGCCGGCTCCTAGCATGGGAGGGTGCGGGTGTTGGTCGTGCCCGGCTCCTCGTCGAGACGCTCGACGACATCGACCACACCATCGACGTCGTCGTCGCTGCCAAGGGCGACGAGGAGAACGGTCGAGTCGTCGTCCTCCGAGACAAGACGCGGCTCCTCGCCATAGGTGACGACCCGCGCCGCACCAGCCGCGCGGAGCTCACCCGCCAGCGCCGCGACCCGCGAACGCGCCGCGTGCGCGCGAATGTCGCCGCCCTCAGCGCGCACGACCACGACCTCGCTGATCGCCTCCTCGCTCGCCGCCCGTCGCGGAAACCCCTCGTCGAGGACTCGCTCGGCCTGCTTCGACTCGGTCGTCCTCGTGATCTCCGCCTCGCCCTCGAAGGCGAGGAACATCGTCACCAGCACGAACGCGCCCACACCACGACCAACCAAACACCGACCACCAGCCACGGCCGCCGACCACTCGCCCGAGCAAGCCGCTCGGTCATCCCCGCCCCCGGTGATCCGTCACGCACATCGCTCATCGAATCTCCTCTCGTCGCCTCTGGGTCGTCGCCGGACGGCCGCCCGCGAGCAGTCGTGTCGGCGCGCGATTCAGGTCACCTCGCGCGGGCTCCGGCTCGCCCTGAGGCTCGATGGGCTGGCGCTCGATCTCGCGTTCTCGAACGAGCCACAGGGCCGCGACTGCGCCGGCGAAGCTCAGCAGCGCGCCGAATGTCAGCACGTCGTTGAGCCCGGCGAGGAATCCCTCGCCGGCCGCGGTGGAGACGACCTGCCGGCCTTGCGGGGGAAGGGCGGCGAGGGCTTGGTCGAGGGTGCCCGAGGAGGCGGCCTCGACGAGCTCACGTGGGCGCTCGCCGCCGGCGGCGGGAGTCCCCGCCAACAGTTCGCCGACCTCGTCGGCACCGCGGCCGACGAGGATCGCCCCCCAGGCAGCGATGCCGACCGCGATGCCGACTTGACGGAAGGTGTTGCTGATTCCGGCAGCCATGCCGCTCTGGTCTTTGGGTGCGACGCTCACGGCGACGTCCGCGATCACCGGATTCAGCAGACCGACCCCTGCACCGGCGACAAGAAATCCGCCAAGCAGGGTCGTCCACGCGGACTCGGCCTCGATCCCGGACATCAGGAGTAGGCCGGCGCCCACCATGCCGAGGCCGGCGCTCAGCAGCAGGCGCGCGGGTACGCGCGAGAGCAGCGCGCCGGCGATCGGTCCGAACAGGAACGCGAGCAGCGTGATCGGCAGGTAGCGCAGCCCTGCCTCGAGTGGCGAGTGGCCGAGGTAGTTCTGCAGGTAGAGGGAGAGGTAGAGGAACATCGCGAGCAGCGCGGCCGAGACCGCGAAGGCCGCGAGCTGAATTCCGGTGAAGGACGGGAGCTTGAAGAGGCCGAGCGGCAGCATCGGTTCGCTGACCCGACACTCGATCGCGACGAACGCGACGAGCAACGCCGCGGAGGCGGCCAGCAGCGAGACGATCAGGCCGCTGCCCCACCCCTCATCGTTCCCGCGCAGGAGCGCCAGCACGAGCAGGAAGAGCGCGCCGCTGAAGGTCGCGACGCCGCCCCAGTCGACGCGGGTGGCGTGCGGGTCGCGGCTCTCGCGCAGCTTCAGATAGGTGACCGCGCAGACCACGACCCCAAGCGGGACGTTGAGGTAGAAGATCGACTGCCAGCCGAGCCCGTTCGTGAGCGCTCCACCCACGAGCGGGCCGATCGCGACCGCCATGCCGATCGTGGCCCCGTACAGCCCCATCGCCGTGCCGCGCTCGCGTCCGGCGGGGAACTCCTGGGCGATCAGCGCCAGCGACAGGGTGAACATCGCCGCCCCGCCCACGCCCTGGAGCGCGCGCGCAAGGATGAGGAAGGTCGCACCGGGCGCCAGCGCCGAGAGCAGCGAGGCGACGGAGAAGATGGCCAGGCCTGCCGCGAACAGCCTGCGGCGCCCGAGGCGGTCGGCGAGCGAGCCCGCAGTCAGGACCAGTGAAGCGAGGGTCAGCGCGTACGCGTCGACCACCCATTGCAGGTCGGTGAAGCTGGCGCCGAGGTCGGCGCGGATCGACGGCAGCGCCACGTTGACGACCGTGATGTCGAGCAAGAGCATGAACGTCGCCAGCGAGGCGGCGACCAGCGTCCACCACTTGCGCTTCATTGGAAGTCTCCGCTGATCGCGAGACGAGGGTGGACGTCGCTCCGTGACGGGCTCTCGATGTGGAAGAGTTCGCGCGGTCGCGCCCCCCAGGCGTGCACATCCCCGGGGCCGGCGTCGATCAAGTCGGGAGTGCTCGCCATCAGCTCGGCGCGTTCGACCATGCCGCGGATCAGGTCGTCGCGCTGCTCCGGATTGCGGTAGAGGATGACCATGAAGATGTAGGTCACTCGCCGCCTCCGGGCTGATAGAGCCCGAAGCGATTGCCTTCGGTGTCGCTGCAGTAGGCGTAGCGGCCGAAGCCCGGAATCTCCTGCCTGTCACCGGCCTCGCCCCCGAGCTCGCGGACACGGGCGAGCGCGGCGTCGATGTCGTCCGTTCCGAAGTGGACGATCGGGCACTTCTGGTCGGCTGCGTTCGTGATCGCGCCGCCGGCCTCGAACGTCATGTGGTAGTCCCGGCCCTCGTAGGCCTGGAACTGCCAGCCGAAGAGGCCACCGTAGAAGGCCTGGGCCCGCGTCGTGTCCTTGGCCGGGAACTCGAACCAGGCGACCTTGCCGACCGTCTCGCTCATCGTCTCGTTCATCTCCTGCTCCTTTCTGGTCGTGCCGCCGAGCTAGCGTCGGGCGGCGTTGACTCGCCTCCCGTCGTGGCGGATGCCCACTCGGCTCGGGTGCGTTCCGACGTCTGGGCGAGTGTGTGGCTGTGGCGTTTGTGCTATCTAGATGCTCGCCCGGGGGTTGAGGCTAGGCGCCGTCGACCGCCGCTCGCAAGACACCAAACCGGGGGTCTTTGGCGAATCCCCAACTCTGGGGATCTCCCCTACGCGCGATCGCACGCTTCACGCGGCCGAGCGGCGGCCCAGCAGGAGGCGTGTGAGGGAGACGCGGGAGTCCACGCCGAGCTTCCGGTAGACGCGCTTCACGTACTGGCTCACGGTGTGGCGGCTCAGCTGCAGTCGCTCGGCGATCTCGCGATCCACGAGGCCGTCCACGACGAGCGCCGCGACCTCACGCTCGCGAGGCGTCAAGGGGAGCAGCGGCCCCGCAGACCTCGCCGGCGGCTCACGGTCGAGCTCGAGCACGGTGACCAGGGCCGCGCCCTCGCGCGGCAGCCGGCTCGAATACGCGTGGAGGCGGCCTCGACCCCCGTCGAGGAACTCGACTTCGACGTGATGGGAAAAGCCGGCGCGATGCTCACCGGGCAGCGCGAACAGCTCGTAAAGTCGCTCCACCCCTCCTTGGAGCTGTGCCAGCAGCCGCAGCGCGGCCTCGTTGGGCCGCACCTCGAGCGCGTCCGGATCGCTGACCACGACGGCGCTCCCGGTCAGCTCGAGCGCGGCCCGCGCCCGCTCGAGCTCTTGCTCGAGATCCTCCCGCGCCCGGATACCCTCGACGGCGACGCCGACCAAGCGCCCCAGGGCCTCCGCCCAGCGAACCTCAGCCGCCGTGTAGCCCCGATCTGGGTCGCTCGTGCCGAGATTGATCGTGCCGATGAAGCTCTCCCCGCACACGACCGGCACCTGCACGATATGGCGCATGTCGTGCATGGACACGATGCTCCTATAGACCGGTGACTCGAGGAACTCCTCCATCGACATCAGCGCCATGTTGTACGCGGCGCCTCCGCTGGCCAGGACGTGCGCGAGGAGCGGATCGGTCTCCCTCCCCTGGGGAAGGCGCTCGTAGCGCGCCAGCATCGTCTCACTGACGTTCACCGGCGCAACACGCTCCGGGCGCCCCGTCAGCGGATCGAGGATGTACAGGGTGTACATCGGCGCATAGATCAACCGGCCGAGGCCGGTCACCAACCTGTGCTCGAGCTCGGCCAGATCCGAGGAAGCACACAAGTCGGACGCGAAGCGAAGCAACGCCACACCTCTGGCGCGCTCAGCCTCCGTCAGCGGGCCCTCGCTGCGCGCTTCAGGCATTCGCGCTCACCAAGCTCTCCGCAGCCGTGCGTGTCTCGGACCGTGACGGCCGAGTAGCCGAGCACCGCCATGCCGATCGTGGCACGTACAGCCCCATCGCCGTGCCGCGCTCGCGTCCGGCGGGAAACTCCTGGGCGATCAGCGCCAGCCACGGGTGAACATCGCCGCCCCCACCCACGCGCTGGAGCGCGCTGGAGACCCTGGCCAGAGTGGCACGGACGGCTGCGCTCGTGGTGACGTCGCCCTTGACTGTGAGCACGGCGATGTTCGGAGCCTCCTCGCCCGAGCCGAAGGTGTGCAGCGTGCGCTGATTGGCCTCGAAGGCGGAGAAGCCAGGTATGGAGAACTGCTCGAACCAGCGGCTCGATAGCTGCGCAGTGGCGAAGACGCCGAAGACGGTCAGCGCGATCCAGCTACCGACCACGATCCGCCGGTGACGCATGATCAGCTGGCGAGGCGCGCGAGCGCGATGCGCTCCTCCGTCCCGATCACGCTGCCTCCCGCGGCCCGAGCGCGAACCGGTTGCCCTCTTGGTCTTCGAACATCGACCACCAGCCCCAGCTCTGCTGAACCGGAGGCTGGGGGAACTCGACGCCGCGCGCACGCAGCTCCTCGTAGGTGCGCAGGAGGTCGTCGCAGTAGAAAAAGGTGTTCGACGTGGGCAGCTCGTCGGGCGCGGTAGGACGGTCGCCCTGCCGAGGCCGGACCACGAGGACGGTGGCCTTGTCTCGGGTGCGCACTTCGATCCAGCGTCCCGCCTCGCCGTAGGGCGTGTCCTGGACGAGCTCAAACTCGATCGTCTCGGTCCAGAACTTCAGCGCTCGACCCTGGTCTTCTACCTCGACTATGAGCTGGCTCACTCCTTCGATCACCTCATGCCTCCTTGCTCTCTCGCTGTGCCGCGATCCCCTGCCTCAAGCGCGCTCCAACCGGTCTCGGTCTGGCTCCTACCCCCGACGGCGGAGGTACTTGTCGATTTCGCGCCGTTCCCAGTCGGCGCCGAAGAGCCCGCCGATCCCGAGGAGCACGATTCCAGTAATGGCGACGGCGATGCCCGAGCCGAGGATCGGCCAGTAGAACCAGAAGGAACTGCTGTCATCGGTCATGTCGATCACGAACCACATCACGCAGAGGGCAAGCCAGACCCCCAGCACGATGTAGAAGATCCGCTTGCGGCGCACATGGCGCCGCGCTTCCTCCAGCGCCTCGTCCTTCGGCAAGGGATAGGCCCTCGACATCTCGATCTCCCTTCCTGTCATTCGAATGCCGCACGCCCACGCCCGTGACGGCCCGGACCGGCTTGCTCGACCTGGAACCGCGGCAGCCAGGTGAGCCAGCGGGGCAGGTACCAGTTCCAGTTGCCGAGGAGCTTCATGGCGCTGGGGAGCACGACCGAGCGGATGATCGTGGCGTCGATCAGGAGCGCGGCGGCGACGCCGAAGCCCATCTGCTGGAACATGATCAGCTCGCCGCTGGCGAAGCCGGCGAAGACGGCGACGATGATCAGGGCCGCTCCGGTGATGATCCGCGCGGTCGAGGCGACACCGAAGGTGACGGCGTCGTTGGTGTCGCCGGTCTCGTCGAAGCGCTCCTTGATCCGGCTGAGCAGGAAGACCTGGTAGTCCATCGAGAGCCCGAAGAGCACCGAGAACAGGAACAGCGGCACCCAGGCCTCGATCGTGTCCACCTGCTCGAAGCCGAACAGGCCGGCGCCGACGCCGTGCTGGAAGACGAGGACGAGCAGCCCATAGGCGGCGCCGACGGAGAGCAGGTTGAGGGCGACCGCCGTGCCGGCGACAACGAGCGAGCGGAAGACGATGGTCAGGAAGAGGAGCGTGAGCCCGAGCACCAGCGCGATCACCCAGGGCGCGGGGCCGATCACCGACTCGAAGTAGTCGATGTTCTCGGAAGTCGTGCCCCCGACCAACACCTTCGCCTCGGTACCCTCGAACGCCGCGGGCACGAGCGTCGAGCGAAGCGCGCGCACGGCGGATACGGCGTCGTCGCCGGACGGGTCGCCCTTAACGGGAACCGAGAGCAGCGCGACGCCGCCGCCCGGCGAACGCTCGATCCTTCCCGGCCCGAAGCGCGGGTCTGCGGCCAGCGTGGTGCGCAGTCGGCTCAGTGCCCGCTTGGCGGCAGGTCGTGCTGCACCCGCGGTGACGACGATTTCGACCGGATCGGACGTCGCCGCCGGAAAGTCGCGCTGGAGCGCTGCGAAGCCCTGTTTCGACTCGAACCGGTCGGGGAGCACGGTCACACCGCTCGTACCGATCTTCATGCCGAAGATCGGGGAAGCGGCGGCGAGGAGCACGGCCACCGAGAGCGCGAGGCTCAATCCAGGTCGACGCACCACGGCGCGCACGATCGCGCCCCAGAAACGGCCCTCGGGATTGGCGGCCTCGAGCGAGCCCCGCCCGATCAGGGGGATCCTAAGCCGATCGACACCGTCGCCGAGCAGAGCGAGTAGCGCCGGAAGCAGGGTGGCCGAGGCCAGGACGGAGACGATTCCGACCAGGATCGCGCCGACCGCGAGGCTGCGCATGATCGAGCTCGGCACGATCAGCATCCCGAACATCGCAATCACGAACGTGGTGCCGCTGAAGACCACCGCCCGGTTTGCGGTCGTCGCAGAAGCGGCGATCGCATCGAGCTGCCCGCGGCCCCGGCCGCGCTCCTCGCGGAACCGGGAGACGACGAACAGTGAGTAGTCGATCGCGAGCGCGAGCCCCATCCCGGTCAGCATGTTGATCACGAAGACCGAGAGACTGAAAGCGTGCGCGAGCACGGCGACGAGTCCGAGCGCGACCACGATCGACGGCAGCGTGATCAACAGCGGCACGAGTCCTGCAACGACCGCTCCGAAGACCAGCAGCAGGACGATCAGCGCAGCGGGCAGGCCGACCTGGAGCTCACCGTGCTGCAGGTCGCTCTGCGAGAGCTCGTTGAAGTCGCGGTCGAGGGTCTTCTGGCCGGTTGCGGCGAGGGCGAATGC
>JBKPIV010000087.1:0-12178 GCA_046730395.1 Actinomycetota bacterium
GGACCATCCAGCGGACCGCGAGCGTGCGCGCCCGCCGCGCCTGGACCTCCACCGGGACCTGGTAGGTGGCGCCGCCCACTCGTCGTGAGCGCACCTCGAGCACCGGCGTCAGCTCCTTGATCGCCTCGTCGAGGACCTCGACCGGCTCGCGGCCGCTTCGCTCGCCGATGATCGCCAGGGCGTCGTAGACGATCCGCTCGGCGAGCGACTTCTTGCCCTGGGTCATCACCTTGTTGATCACCTGCTGCACGAGGCGGCTGCGATGCCTCGCATCTGGCTCGACCGGGCGGATTGAGGCGCGGGCGCGGCGCGGCATGTCGGGTTAGCGCTTTACCCCGTAATGCGAGCGGGACTGCTTGCGGTCCGAGACGCCGGACGCGTCGAGCGTGCCGCGGACGACCTTGTAGCGGACGCCCGGCAGATCCTTGACGCGGCCGCCGCGCACGAGCACCACGGAGTGCTCCTGCAGGTTGTGCCCCTCGCCGGGGATGTAGCACGTGACCTCCATCCCGTTCGTGAGCCGGACCCGCGCGACCTTGCGGAGCGCCGAGTTCGGCTTCTTGGGCGTGGTCGTGTAGACGCGCGTGCAGACGCCGCGCCGCTGCGGCGCCGCGATTCGCCGCTTGCGGCCCTGGCCCGACTTCAGGCCGGGCGTGGCGACCTTCTTCAGGGGGCGATTTCGCCCCTTCCGGATCAGCTGGCTGGTCGTTGGCACGGCGGCGAATGGTACAGACCCGCCCCGCTAGGCTGAGGGCGTGGCTCGCGAGCAACCCGTCCTGGCCCTCGACGTCGACGGCGTCATCAGCCTGTTCGGGTTCGAGGGCCCGATCGATCGAGCGCCGGGGCGGTTCCACCTCATCAACGGGATGGCCCACTGCATCCCCGAGGGGATCGGCGACCGCCTCCAGCGGCTCTCGAGCGACTACGAGATCATCTGGGCGACCGGCTGGGAGGATCGGGCGAACGAGCGGCTGCCCGAGATCCTGGGGCTGCCCGGCGACCTGCCGTTCCTCACCTTCGACGGCAACGCCCGCTTCGGCACCGCTCAATGGAAGATCGACGCCATCGATCGCTATGCGGGCGACCGCCCTCTCGCCTGGGTCGACGATTGCCTCGACGACAGCTGCAAGTCATGGGCGCAGGGCCGCGAGGCCCCCACGCTGCTCGTCTCCACCGAGCCCGAGCGGGGACTTCAGGACGAGCACGTGGACGCACTTCTCGACTGGGTGCGCGCGGGTTACACTGCTCGCTAGCGCGAGGCAGCGAAGGAGGAGAACGATTCGCGCATCCGTTCACCGTGCCGACGTTTGCTCCCATCACCGCGCGGGCGGAGAGGGAGCTCGAGGGAAGGGCTGATGCAGGGCTTTTGGCCGATCTTCTTCCTGGCGGTGATCCTGAAGATCCCGATCGCGGGCCTGCTCTACCTGGTCTGGTGGGCGATCCACCAAACGCCCGAGACCGAGGAGGCGCCGCCCAGCTCCGACGACCACGAGTTCCGGCGCTTTCGCCGTGAGCCTCGCAGGCCGCGCGACCCCCGCCGCGGCCCCCACGCGCCGGACGCACAGCCGCTCCCCGACTGCCCGCCGGGCGGGCGCACCCGGGTCCTCACGCCGCCTGTGCCGGCCCGCGCCGCGACCGCTCACGCCCGCGGCGCGGCGGAGCCGGATCGCGAGCCGGTCTAGCGGCCGCGGTCGCCGATCGCGCTCTGCGGGGCCGGGCCCCTAGGGATTCTTCGTTCGTTCACGATCCGCTCCCAGCCTCCCTCCCCCGCCCCCGGGGAGCGCCGGGTGGATGAGGCGCTCGGCGACGCGGGCCTCGGACGCGCCGTCCGAATCTTGGGCTGGCGCGGCCTCGTGCCTCGGCACCCGAACGGCCGCGAGACACGCGACCAGTAGCAGCCACCACGTCATCGCAAGCAACTGGACCTCCAGCGTGGGGTAGACCAGCCCGTAAAGGGAGAGCCCTAGGCCGGCCGCAGCGAGGCTCCGAACCAACCACGTCGGGCCGCGGATCGAGGTCGCCCCGAAGCGGATCACCGCCCACAAGAGATAAGCACCGATGACCAGGGCACCGATGATGCCCACCTCCAAGAGCAGCTTCAGCGGGTAGCTCTCGGTGGCGACCGGCTTCAGGGACGCCACGACTCTGGCGTTCCCCGTCGCCGCAAGTCCCTCCCCGAACCCCTTCTGAGCGGCCGACAGGTTCTCGAACCGGTCCACCGACCTGTGCCATCTGTCGATCCGCAACTTGTTTCCTGGGTCTCCGCTCGCGCTGAACCCCGAGTTCAGCCGCGACCCGAGCTTGCCCGGCGTCACCCCTCCGAGGGCACCGAGGATGAGCGCAACCGAAACGGCCGCCACGCCGGCCGCGATGAGCCGACGCCGTTCGGATCCCCGCCCGGCAACCAGCAGGACGAGGCCCCCGATCCCCGCGATCACGAACCCGCCGCGGCTCAGGGTCAACGCCATCGCCCCCACCATCATCGCGAGCACGCCCGCGGCGACCATGCCCTCACGACGTCGCCACCGGTCAAGCACGACCCCCATCGCGAGGATCGCGGCCGTGCCCATGAAGATCGAGGCGTGCAGGTAGCTGCCGGTCGCGCCGCCGTAGCGGTTGCCGACGCCCGGGTCGCCGTTCGGCGCCGCGGCCTCCACGAACCGGACCAGCCCCGCCGCCTCCACGAACACGGAGACTGCGACCACCGCGCCGAGCAGGATGAAGAGCCGGACCACGCGCTCGGTGTCGCCTCGCTCCCGGGCGAGCCAGGCGAGGATGGCCAGGGTCGGATAGGTCAGGTACTGAGCGAGGCCAATGGCGTACACGTGATAGCCGACCGTCTCGGTCGCCAGGTCGAGCAGCGACACCCCGGCGATCAGCGCCCACCCCACGAGAAGCGGCCGGGTATCGCGCGGAAACCTTCCGCGGCGTTCGACGAGGACCGCCAGGGCGCAGGCGGCGACGATCGCTGGCTGAATCGCGTTCACGGTCGTCAGCCCGTCCGCGAGGTGAATCGAGTTGGTGAGGCCGAGTATGGCCCCCCGAAGCGCCGAGAGCACGATCACGGCACCCACCAAGAACCGAAGCGCGGGCCGCCCGCCCACCCGAGCGAACGCGAAGAGGCACGAGAACATGAGGCCCACGAGGACCACGTTGTATGAGGTGGTGGACGCGCTCGCGGCGGCGACGACCAGGGCCACGAGACCCAGGCCCGCCAGGAGGGCGACAGCGGCCGTCGGTGAGTGCCGGGTCGGGTCGTGCGACGACCCGCCGACCGTGGCGGGCAGGAGCCGCCGTGCGACCGCCAATCGGCCGACGCCGAGGAGAAGCAACCCCACGAGCGCGCCGACCAACGCTCCTCGCCACGAGTCTCCCGTGAACGAACCGGCGGTCTTGACCGAGCCCGCCTCGGGCTGGCGAGCGGGCGGCAGGTACTGGATCGCGTAGCGGCTCGGCTCCCGAAGGACCGAATCCTGCAATCGCCGGATGCGCTCCGGTGGGTTCGAATGCCGCATCAGCCCGTTCTCATGGGACGTCAGGAGACGCGTGTAGTCGAGGGCGGAGACGACCGCGCGATTCAGCGCCTCGTCCACGCTCAGGCCCGTCCCGAACACGAACCCGCCGTACAGCCTCTGCCCGCGCCAGTAATCCACGTCGAGGGGCGGAAGCGGGCGGCTCGTCGGAACATGCGCCCGCACCAGTTGGCGCTGATTCACCGGCGTGAGGAAGACGCCCACGCGCGGCTCCGACCCGGCCCCGATGCCTCCGGGAGGTTTGGTGAGGATGCCGACCGCGGCGCCCACGAGGGCGCAGGCGAGCACCACCCCCACCCCCAGCCGCCACCGCTGGGGAATCGAGCGCATCATCTCCGAGGCGTCGTAAGCAATCGTCTATCCGGTTGGATCGCGATCACCGCTATCAGCTTGATCGGCAGCGGAAAGCATCGCCGCAAGCGATACCGGCCCCGCGTCGGGGATCCCTGCCTGGATCGATGCAATCAATCATGACCGCCTGGGTGGAACGATGAATTATGACCACAGCTCTGCCGCGCGCACCGACGCTGCCGCTCGGGTCCCAGGTCGCGTCCCGGTCCTCCGACGGCGCCTGGAGCCGAAACTCGATGCCCCGACATGTCGCTGTGGTTTCATGCGCTGAATGCCCGCCACGGATCCGAGCTGGCGCCCGGGCAGGCGGGCGCCCGTGGGCGTTGTCTCGATTGTCGTGCTCACCGTTCTTGCCGCCGGTTGCGGCTCCTCTGGCCACGGCACGACTACGGCGACCCGACCGCACATCAAGAGCCTGCATGACCTTCGGGTGACGCGCCAGCAGGTCGACGCCGCGGGCAAGGGCTCGCCCTCCGCCGCCCTGCTCAGCTGGTGGCGGGCGCTTCAGCTCAACGATGTCCCCGCCGCCGAGGCGGCCTACGCCCGATCGGTGAATCTCCGTCGAAGCGACCGCCGCCGGTTGTCGCTGCGAGGCGAGCTCGCAGCCCTCTCCTTCTATCTCCGGAGATCGCGGCCTGAGATCGTCGACGTCAAGGAGACGGATGGGACCGCTCGCGTTTCCACCGTGATCGACGCCGCCCGATTCAAGACCCCGACGGCGGTGAAGCTCGTCAGGCAGACGCCGACCTCGTTCGAGCTCCGGCGCGAGGCAGGCAGGTGGAAGCTCGCCAACGACGACTATCTGAAGCAGAACGTCCAGATCCACATGCCCAAATTCGGATAGGTGGCAATCCGCCAGAATCTCATCCTCATGAAGCCGGGTGCCGATACCAGGTTCGCTCCGGAAAAAATCCCATCCTCATGAAGCAGGCTGCCGATACCACGCTCGCTCCCGAGGGCGTCGAATTCGAGGAAACGACCCAGGACCAGGTGGAAGCGGAACCCCGCCGCTGGGTCGTCCCTCGAGCCTTCCGCACGCTCGTCGGGATAAGGGTCGCGTACTGGTTGGGCATCGCCCTCGTGTTCCTGGCCTACCCCTATCCGCTGCCCCCGTCGACCGTCCACTACCAGCTCTTGGAGTGGCGAACCGATCTCGTGTTCAACGTCTTCGCGCGTTGGGACGCCGTCTGGTTCATCAGGATCGCCGAGCACGGCTACCAGACGGTCAAGTCCGCGGCCTTCTTCCCGCTCTATCCCGGCCTCGTTCACGTCCTCTCATACATGACCCGCTCGGCGCTGGTGGCCGGCGTCCTGATCTCGCTGGCGGCGGGCGGTTTCGCGGCCGTCGCCCTGAACAAGATCGCCCGTCCATTGATCGGCGACCGCGGCGCGAGGGACACCGTCCTCTACCTGGCTCTCTTCCCGCTGGCATTCGTGTTCACGGCGGTCTATTCGGACGGGCTCTTCCTGGCGCTGTCCGCCGCCGCCTTCCTCGCAGCGCTTCGGGATCGACCGTGGCTCGCGGGAACGCTGGGCGGATTGGCCGTTGGCACCCGGTTGATCGGCATCGCTCTGCTCCCCGCGCTCGCGATGGTCATCTGGTCCCAACGCCGGTCGCTTCGCGCCCTCGTGCCGCTGACCCTGCTCCCAGCGGCCGTGGGCTTGGTCGCCCTCTACTTCCAGTGGCAACTGGGGGACGCGGGGGCGCTTTTCCACGGGCAGAGCTATTTCTGGGAACGCCATGCGGCGACGCTCGGCCCGCTCGGAGGTCTCTGGGACGCCGCCAAGGCGGCGGCGACGGGCACGGCTGATTCCGTTCGCGCGCACGACCCCACAGGGACGCTCAACGCCTTCTATTTCCTCCTCCTGCTCGCCGCGTTCGCCCTGACCTGGGTCGCCTGGCGCAGACTCGGGGCTTCGTTCGGCGTCTACTCGGTGACCTATCTCGCGGTGATCCTCTCGGTACCAGGCAGGGACCTCCCGCTGGTCAGCATCCCTCGCTTCCTGATCGCTGACTTCCCGCTCTTTTTGGCGTTGGCCGCGCTTACGCTCG
Source organism: Actinomycetota bacterium (assembly GCA_046730395.1). Classification (GTDB taxonomy): domain Bacteria; phylum Actinomycetota; class Thermoleophilia; order Solirubrobacterales; family 70-9; genus AC-56. Next base: position 5,938 of record JBKPIV010000087.1, read on the forward strand.
AGCGACCGCGGGAGCGCCAGATCCTGCTGAACGTCTTCGCCGCGGTCGGGGCGCTGGCGGCCTACGGGTTCGCGAGGAATGCCTGGATCGCGTGATCACGACCTCTCGGGACCCAAGGGTGACGGTGGTCATCCCGACCAGGAACCGGCTCTCGCTGCTCCGGGAGGCGATCGAGAGCCTCGAGCGACAGAGCCTTACCGCCTGGGAGGCGATCGTGGTGGACGATGCCTCCGACGACGGCACAGCGTCCTGGCTCGAGGGCCTGGACGACCGGCGCATCAGGCCGGTGCGGCTCGACCGGCACTCGGAGCGGTCCGCCGCCCGCAATCGCGGGCTCCACGAGGCCGGCGGCCGGTTCGTGATCTTCCTCGACGATGACGATCGACTCCTTCCCGGGTCGCTCGAGCGTCTGAGCCGGGCGCTCGAGCGGCGTCCCAGCGCCGTCGCGGCGGTCGGCGCGGCCGTCAGGTTCGACTCCACCGGGCGACGGGAGCGAGCGTCCCATCCCCGCATCGGCTTCACGCGCACCGTCTGGCCCGACGTCCTCGCCGGCTGGGACAGCGGGTCCGGCCAGGCGCTCTTCCGGACGGACCGAGTGCGCGAGGCCGGCGGGTGGAACGCGGGGCTCTCGTACTGGGAGCTCGGCGACCTATGGTTCCGGGTCGCCAGGCTGGGACCGGTCGCGTTCCTCCCGGCGCCGGTGCTCGAGCTGCGCCTGCACCCCGGGCAGACCCCTCCGAATCCACCGACCCGGGACCCACGCCCCGACTTCGTCCGAACCCTCCCGGCGAGCGAGCGCCAGCGGGGCGCGCGGCTCATCCGAGCCTGCCGGCTCGTGGACGAAGGCGACGACGCGCGGTTTCGCGGCGAACACCGGCTCGCCTTGAGCCGCTATCTGAGGGCGGTGAGAACCGCGCCGCGGCTGATCCGCTCGCCGCTCACCCGACGGGCCCTGGCCGGAAACATCGCCACCGAGACGGGAAGGCTCCTCGCCGGGAATCGCGGCAGGCGCGCGATCAGGTACGTGCGCGGACTCGTGCACCGCAGCTCGTGACCCCAACCGAGGGTCAATCGGCGACGCTCCCGGTCCGGCCCACGGCGGTCGCCGCCCGCGCCTGGTTCGCGACGCCTGCGGGGGTGTGCTTCGCGCTGGCGGTCTGTTCGCTCACGCTCGCCTTGGCCTATGTCCAGAAGGAGTGCCCGGTGGCGATCGTGGGCCAGCATCCCTCCGCGTTCGTCGCCCAGGGGTGCTACTCGGACATCGTCGACCTCTATCACTTCCGCGGCCTCGACGCGGGCGTCTTTCCCTACGTCCACGGCCACCTCCAGGCCGGGGCCCCGGCGGGCGGGGCGATCGAGTACCCGGTCCTGACGGGCCTGTTCATGTGGCTGGCGGCCACCATCTCCCCGGACGCCGGCGGTGCCGGCGAGTACCTGCGAGTCTCCGCTCTCCTTCTCTTCCCGCTCGGCCTTCTCACCACTCTCCTGCTCACCCGGATGGCGGGATGGCGGGCGCTCCTGTGGGCTGCATCTCCAGCGCTCGCGCTCTATGCCTTCGTCAACTGGGAGCTCCTCGTCGTCGCGGCGTCCGTGATCGGGTTCTGGCTGTGGGGCCGAGGACGGAGCGTCTGGGCCGGGCTCGCCTTCGGGATCGGCGCGGCCTTCAAGCTCTACCCGATCCTCTTCCTGATCCCGCTCGCGCTCGATCGCCGCACGGCGGGGGACAGGACCGCGGCGCTCCGCAGCGCGGCGGCGGGGCTGGGCGTCTTCGCCCTCGTCAACCTGCCGTTCGTCGTTGCCGGCCCCACCGGCTGGTACGCCACCTACCAATACCAGAGCATCCGGGAGGCGAACTACGACAACATCTGGGAGCGCGGGATCCCGAACCTGAGCCCGAGCGACGTGAACCTCGTCTCGGGCGCCCTCATCGCGGCGCTGATGGTCGTCGCCCTCGTCTGGGCGGCGAGGCGAGGCGGCCGCTATCCCTTCCTGCAGGTGTGCGGCGCCATCGTCGCCGCGCTCCTCCTCTTCAGCAAGGTCCACTCCTCCCAGTACGCGCTCTGGATCATCCCCTTCTTCGTCTTGCTCGAGGTCCGAGTCGTCTGGTGGCTGGCCTATTCGCTCGCTGACCTCGCGCGCTTCTTCGGCACGCTCGCGCTGACCGACCATCCAGGGCTCGGGAACGCGCTCGTCTCGACCGGCGTCTGGGCGCGCGCGGGCCTGCTGCTGGCCCTCTTCGTGCTCTTCCTGCGCTCCAGGCAGGCCACCTCGCCCGCCCGCCAGGCCCGTTCGCGAGCGTCGCCTCAGCCCGCCTGAGAGGGACTCAGACGAACCAGCTGACGATCGTGTAGCGATCGCCGCTGGTGACCGGGGTGACGCTGTGGAGGAGGTCTGACTGGAAGGCGACCAAGAGCCCCTCCTCCCCCTGCAGCGGGAAGCCGAGCTCGTCGCCGCGCGGATCGCCCATCAGCCCGAAGAAGGTGAGCGCTCCTCCGCTGAACTTCCCGGGCTCGGGGTCTTCGCTCTGGCCGTTCAAGAAGACGACGGCCGAGATCCGACGTTCAGTCACCCAATCGGGGCCCTCCTCCTCGTGGTCGGCGTGGGGACGAAAGTAGTCACCCTCGCCGTAGCGAAGGAACTGCGGCGGCTGGCATCCGGTGAGCGGTGTGCCGAAGTGACGCTCAACCTGCTCGCTGAATTCCTCGAGCCGGCCCGTCACCAGCGATTTCGTCGCCTCGGATACCTGCGCCGTCCTGGACTTGCGATACGCCTCGTCGACGGTATCCGCGGCCTCCTCGCCCACCAGCGACGCATGACCCGGGGCGTCGGCCATCTCCGACCGCAGCTGCTCGCAGAGCGCGGGGTCGAGGAAGTCGCGCTTTATCAGCAGGCCAAACGGGATGAAGAAATCAGCCGTTGGCATCGCCCTCGGCCTCCAAAGCGTGGGCGTCGCGGCCCGATTCGAACGTCATCACCGACGTGAAGTCGTCGAGCAGCTCCGTTGAGTCGTGCACGGGTGCGCCGCCGACCGTCACCCAAGCGTGGCCGCGGGTGAGCTGGCCATCCTTCCGGACCGCGATCACGAGCCGCGGGTCCGCCCCGGCCTGGCCCAGGTAGCGGTACGTGACCAGGCTGAGGTCGAGGCAGTTGTCGTCGATGCGAAAGACGTTGAAGACCCGCTGGGACAACTCCGCGATCCGCTCCGCGCGGTCGGGCCGAGGCGGCCCGCCGGCTGGGCGCGCGTCCATCAGTTCAACGAGCCGCGGCAGGGGCACGAGACGCTTGAGCGCCGGCAGCGTCGCGCGCCAGGCGAGCATCCGCGTCACCAGCCACCCGTCCGAGGGGGTTCGGAGCGTGAGCGCCAGGCCTCGGACGGCTCGGCGCCCGGTCCTGCGAAGGGCCGGGATCACGGGGTCCGACCGGGGGACATGCCGACCGCCTCCTCCACCGCGTCGAGGAGGGCCGGGACGTGCTCCCTGCCTGCCCGGAAGACGACGCTGAAGATCGGAACCCACGCGGACAGCTGGAGATAATGATCGATCATCACGCGGTTGCGCTCAGAGTCGTCGAGGGAGTAGCAGTAGGCGTGCGCCAGCACGGCCGGGAAGGCCTCCGCCGGCGCGAGCCGCCGAATGCTCACGGGGTCGACTCGATTATCGGACCGGTCGCGCTCCAGCACGCACACGGCCCCGAGCGCTAGCCCGGTCCCCGGCGCCGAGAGGTCGGCGACCCCGTCCGGGGCGGAGCTCTCCTCGCCGCCGCGTGGGCGAAGGTCCATCTGGAACGGGAGCGGCAGGGCCGTGACCGCTCCGTTCGCGTCCTTGAAGGCGAGCGCATCGTCGGCCCAGACGCCGTAGCCGCGCCGGCTGAACTCGTACGCGATCGTCGACTTTCCGGTCGTCGAGACGGCGCAGAACGCGACCACTCCCTGTGCCGCGACCACCGCGCTCGCGTGCAGGACCTCGCGCCCGGCAACCTGCACCGCCATCGGCAGGACGATGCGCTCATACGCGCTGACGACGTGCCGGGGCGACCCGACGGACGGATCCGGGATCGCCGTAACCTCGTCCCCCGCCGGGCGTAGGCGGTAGCTCGCGACCCCCGGGAGGTGCATCCAGCGCTCTCCGTCCATGATCTGCGCCCAAGCGAACACCGCGTCGTGCTCGTCGCGCCAGACCTCCACGGCGGACTCGTCGAGGTCCCGAAGCTCCGGCACGTGGGCCTCGGCGCTCGAGATCCGAAGCTTCAGGATGACGTCCCCCTCAATCTGAGTAGCTGGTCTAAACATAATCCGAGCCTGCGCCCAGATACACCGGGCGCAGGCTCGGTCTCTTAGTCGAGCCTAGGACTAGGCGTGTCCCGGAGGCTTCCGGGAATCACCCGTGTCGTGCGTCACGGGGGTTAGCTTGCCGCCCCCGCCCTGCACAACGTCCCCGACTTGGCCGACAGCGGTGAGCCTCATCGGCTCCCACGCCTGCTTCTCGGTGACTTTCACGCGTACCTCCTGCGGTAACTCGCGTTCTTTCTATTCATGGAAGCGTGCGCCCCCCTACGAATGGGATCTGGCCCACGCTTCGAGCGCGAGTATATCCCAGATCCTGTAGGCGTTCGCGTTTTTCTCGGGGGATTTCCTCGTATTTTCGTTGAGCACTCCGCCGAGCAGCCTGGAGGTGCCCGCCTCGTCCAGGACGCCCATCTTTGCCAGTGCCGTCACTCCTCCCATCTTGCGCCACGCCGCCTCTCCCTCGAGCGTGAACATCGTCCTGACCGCCGGGGTGCCGGTGATCTTCCGATGGCGCTCGAACCCGAGCTCCGGAAAGCGGCGGGCGAGCATCCCGCGGACGAGCCCCTTCGACCTCCCGCCCTGATTCAAGAGCTCGGGCGGCGTCCGGTAGAGGAACGTCAGGAGATCCGCGTCCCAGAACGGATGACCGAAGCGCATTCCGAGGCGCCGCCCGCATTCGAAGGCCTCCTCGAGCTCCATCGCCACGAGGGCGTGGTCGAGGGCCTGGTTCATCTCGGCTCGGTAGATCTGTCCAGGCTTTCGGCGCTCCGGAACGCTCGCGTTCGCCCGATCGACGAGCTCTCGCCGAAGCGCCGGGTCCGGCGCCACCCACCCCGGAATCTGCCTGACAGCGCGCCGGCGACGACGCGCGCCCATCGCCTCGGGCGCGATGCGATCAGCGGCGATCCCGAGCAAGGGGCGGGTTCCGAACCGCCAGAAGAGGTTGCCAAGGATCGTCAACGGCGGGATCGGATACGAGCGACGGTGGTTCTCCCAGAGCCGGAAGAACCCCTTCAGATCGAGAGAGAGGAGCAGATCGGCCGCGAGGAAGGGAGTGACGGAGAGCCACTCGTCGCCACCGTGGCCGGTGAGGATCACCCGGCAGCCGCGGTCCCGGCCCTGGACGGCCAGATGGACGTAGGCGGGCATCCACAGGTTCACGGCCGGCGCCGGCCAATGGCTGTTCAACTCCAGTGAGCCGGCCAGCAGGCCCTCGGGCCCAGCCGCCTCCTCGAGCGGCACTAGGAGCTGCGGGAGGTCAAGATCCGCGGCGACACTTCGCTGGATCGCCTGCTCGTTTGCCTCCTGATCTGAGAACCCCAGCGATAGAGCCCACGGCGCCGGCATTCCCGTCTCCCGGCTCGTCCGCGCTGCGATCGCGGCAACGCTGACCGAATCGAGCCCTCCGCTGAGGAAGATGCCCGCGGGCCCCAGGGCGAGGAAGCGCCCCACCGCAGCCTGGAGCAGGTCCTCAAAGTGCTCGAGCTCGTCCTCGCTGACCCAGTCGATCTCCCCGTCGCTCGGGATCGGATCCCAGTACCGGCCGATCCGCCGCCCGTCGCTTCCGCCGACGAGCGCCTGACCGGGAGGCACCCGACGGATGGCCGAGAAGTAGGTCTCGCCCGGATCGGGCCAGTTATGCGCCAGGTGGTCGGCGAGCGCCGCCCGGTTGACCTCGCCCGAGACGCGCGGGTCTCGAAGCAGCACCTCGATCGAGGTGGAAAGGAGAAGGTCGCCACCCGACTCGGCGTAGAAGAGCGAATATGAGCCGAGCCGATCGCGCGCGCAGATGACCCGCTCGCGCTCGGTGTCGCCCACCACGAGCACGTAGATGCCCTTCAGCTCCAGCAGAACGCGCTCGCCCCAGCGCAGGTAGGCCTGGAGCGCGAGGTCGCCGTCCGTCGAGCCCTCGGCGCCCAAGACGCGCTCGAGCTCCGCCCGGTTGTAGAGCACGCC
>JBKPIV010000088.1:0-32314 GCA_046730395.1 Actinomycetota bacterium
CGAAGCGCCTGACCACGGTCGCGGCGGCGATCGCGCTCGGAGTGGGCGCCGGCGCCGGCATCGCGGCGTGCGGCGGCGGGTCGACCACGACGGTGACGACCACCGTCGCCCCGGCGGGTGCCCCGACGACGACCGCGCCGACCACGAGCACCGCGGCCCTCACGACCACCACGTCGACGACCGGGACCACGAGCACGACGAGCACGACGACCACGTCGACTAAGACCACCGGCAGCGGCAACGGCGGCACCGGCTATTAGAGGCATCTCGGGCGAAGCGCCGCGGCACGCTGGCTGCGCGCGCCGAGGCTCCGAATACACTCGGCTGCCGTGTCGGAGAAGAGGGCAAAATCCGGGGTCTCGAACGCGATCAAGCCGGCGTACCTGATCGCCGGGGCTGACGCCGGGAAGATCGAGACCGCGCTCGCCCGGCTGCGCTCGAGAGCGGAGCGGGAGGGCGGTCCCGGGGCGCTCGAGAGCTTCGGATCTCCGGCCGGGGAGGGCGCTCCGGATGCGCAGGCGCTGGTCGCGGCGATCCCGTCGATGTCCCTGATGGGCGCGCGGCGGTACCTCGTCGCCGACGGAGTCGAGCGGTGGAGCGCGAAGCAGGCGGGCGCCGTCATCGGGGCGCTCGGCGACCTGCCGCCCGACCTGACGATCGTGCTCGTCGCGCGAGAGGCGCCGCCGAGGAGGAGGGCGCCCATGGGCCTCGCCGAGGCCGTAGAGGCGGCCGGAGGCGAGGTGCTGCGGTACGAGGCTCCGCGAGCACGCGACCTCCCCTCACGTCTCGCGGCGGAGGCCGGCGAGCGGGGCTTTCGGCTCGATCCAGCGGCGGCGCGCGCGCTCGTGGAGCGCATGGGCGATAGTACGCTCCGGCTCGCCAACGAGCTCGACCGGTTGGCGCTGTGGGCGGGTCCCGATGGGGAGGTCACCTCGGAGGACCTCGCATCGATGGTCGCGGATACCTCGGAGGAGGCGGCCTGGTCGCTCTCGGACGCTCTCGTCTCCCGCGATCGGGCCGCGGCGCTTCGCGCAACCGAGCGCCTCAGCGCGCAGGGTGAGGCCGTAACGCCACTCGTCTATCAGGCCGCCCGCAGGCTGCGGGACGCGCACGCCGCGCTCAGCGCCCTCGAGGCGGGCGTGCCCGCGAAGGAGGTCGAATCGGCGCTCGGCCTGCATCCCTACGCGGCCAAGATGCTGGTCAGGCGCGTGCGTGGTGTCTCCCTCGACCAGCTGCGTGCAGCCACCTGCGCGATCGCCGACCTCGAGTGGTGGACTCGCGGCGGCTCGGACTATCCGGACGACGTGGCGCTGACGATCGCCGTCAGGCGGGCTGCCGGCGGGTGACGCGTGCGGCGCGGGTCTTCTTGCGCGCGCCGTTGTTCGGATGGAGGGCACCCTTCTGCACGGCCTTGTCTATCCGCGAGACGAGCTCACGATGCTCGGCTTCGACGGCGGCCTCGTCGCCGGCATCCACGGCCCGCTCCAGGCGCCGGAAATGAGTCTTCACGGCGCTCCTCAGGCGCCGGTTCTCGAGCCGCTCCCGCTCGGAGCGCGCGATTCGCTTGCGCTGTGATGCGATGTTGGCCATCGGGCGACGGCGGACTATAGCGGCAGCCTGATGGAGCGCTCCGAGGGCGACCAGCTCGGGGAGGACGAGCGCAGGGTTCGAGAGAGGCTCTACGGGCCGCGCCCGGATTACGGCGCGCGGACTCAGGATCGAGGCCCGGTGGAGGTGGTGCCCGACGAGGAGCCGGGCACCGACACGCTCACCGTCGCCAGGGAGTCCTCGGAGGTGCGAGCCGGGCGGCTCGCCCGCTCGACGGTGTTCTTCTCGTTCGCCACCGGGCTCTCCCGCATCGCGGGACTCGCTCGCGAGATCGTCGCCGCGAGCTACTTCGGCGTCAAGGGCCCGATGTCGGCGTTCACGGTCGCGTTCTACGTCCCGAACCTGGTCCGGAGCCTGTTCGCTGACGCCGCCCTGCAGCCGGCGTTCGTACCGGTCTTCACCGAGCTCCTGGAGCGCGGCGAGCGTCGCGAGGCGTTCCGCTTGGCCTCGACCCTGATCTACCTGGTCTTGCTCGTCCTCGGCCTGATCAGCGCCCTCTTTGTGCTTGCGGCGTCGTTCCTGATGCCGCTGTTCGCCCCGGGCTTCGGCTCCGCGACGACCGACCTGACAGTCGGGCTTTCCCGCGTCCTCTTCCCGATCCTGGTCATGCTGGGCGTCAGCGGGATCGTGGTGGGCGTCCTCAACAGCTACGACCGCTTCGGCGCCTTCGCGATCTCGCCGCTCTTCTGGAATCTGACGATCATCCTCGTGCTGGTCGTCCTCGAGCCCCTCTTCTCGCACCAGAACCGGATCTACGCATACGCGATCGGGATCGTGATCGGGACGGCGGTGCAGCTTGCAATCCCCGGCTTCGATCTCCGCAACACGCCCTTCCGGCCCGTCCGGGCGTTCGACTGGCGGAGCGCGAAGGTCCGGCGGGTCCTCCTCCTGATGCTGCCCGTGAGCCTCAGCCTCGGGCTGATCAACTTCAACGTCATCGTCAACAGCATCTTCGGCAGCTTGGTCTCCGACCGTGGTCCCGCCGCAATCGACAAGGCGTTTCGCATCTACCAGCTTCCGCAGGGGATCTTCTCGGTGGCGATCGCGACCGTCCTCTTCCCGACGCTGGCCCGGCTTGCGGCGCGGCGCGACTACGACGACCTGCGCGCCACCATGGCAAACGGGATGCGTCAGATCCAGCTCGTGCTCGTCCCCGCGGCAGCGGCGATCCTCGTCCTGTCCGTGCCGATGGTCCGGCTCGTCTTCCAGCGCGGGGCCTTCGGGCCCGGCCAGACGGATCTCGTGGCCACCGCCCTGTTCTGGTTCGCGTTCTCGCTGCCCTTCAACGGTCTCTTCCTGCTCTTGACGCGCACGTTCTTCAGCCTGCAGCGACCGTGGATCCCAACCGCGATCGCGGCGGGGAATCTCGCTGTCACGGCCGCGGCCGCCGCCGCGCTCTACTCGCCGTTCGGCGTCGGGGGGATCGTCGCCGCCACCGCGATCGCCACCGCCGCCAGCGTCCTGGCCCAGGTCGTGATCCTGCGGCGTCAGCTCGGGAGGCTCGAGCTGGGCCGCCTGATCTGGACGACGGGGCGCGTGGTGATCGCCTCGGCCCTGCTCGCGGGCGCCAGCTACGGCGTCTGGGACGGCCTCGACTCCGCGCTGGGGCGCGGGCTCGGCGGACAGGTTGTGTCGCTCACGTTCGGGCTCGGCGCGGGCCTAGCAGTGTACGTCGCGGCGGTCATGCTCCTCCGCATCCCCGAGGCGCATCAGGCCTGGCGGCTGGTGCGGCGCGCGGGGGCTCCGTAGGCGGCCCGCGATACTGATCGCACCGCCATGGAGCTGATCCGCAACTTCTCGATCATCGCCCACATCGACCACGGCAAGTCCACGCTCGCCGATCGCTTTCTCGAGCTCACCGGGGCCGTTGACCGGAGCCACCGGCCCCAGCTCCTCGACTCCATGGAGCTCGAGCGCGAGCGCGGGATCACGATCAAGGCTCAGGCCGTCCGCGCCGACTATCGCGCGCGCGATGGCAGGACATACCACCTCCACCTGATCGACACGCCGGGCCACGTGGATTTCTCCTACGAGGTCTCGCGCAGCCTGGCCGCCTGCGAGGGCGCGCTCTTGGTGGTCGACGCCGCACAGGGGGTCGAGGCGCAGACGGTGGCGAACACGTACGCCGCCGTCGAGGCCGGGCTCGAGCTGATCCCGGTCCTGAACAAGGTCGACCTGCCGAGCGCGGAGCCCGAGCGCGTCGCCGCCGAGATCGTCGACCTGCTCGGAGGCGACCCGGACGACGTGCTTCGCATCTCGGCGAAGACGGGGGAGGGCGTGGAGGATGTGCTCGAGGCGATCGCGCAGCGCATCCCGCCGCCGCGGGGCGATCCGAATGCGCCGCCGCGGGCGTTGATCTTCGACTCCGAGTACGACCCCTACCGGGGAGTCGTCGCCTACATTCGCCTGATCGACGGCGCCTTCCGAGAGGGCGAACCGATCGTCGCGATGCAGGCTGGGACCGAAGCCGATATCGACGAGATCGGCTTCTTCGCCCCCGAGATGCGGCCGGCCGGCGGGATGAGCGCCGGCGAGGTCGGCTACGTGATCACCGGGATCAAGGACGTCGCGCGGCTCCGCGTGGGTGACACGCTCACCTCCAAGCGCTCTTCGGCGAGCGAGCCGCTCCCGGGCTACCGCGAGGTCAAGCCGATGGTGTTCTGCGGCCTGTTCCCGATCGACACCGATCGCTACGAGGACCTCCGCGACGGGCTCGACCGGCTGGCCCTGAACGACGCGGCGCTGTCGTACGAGCCCGAGACCTCGCAGGCGCTCGGGTTTGGCTTTCGCTGCGGGTTCCTGGGCCTCCTCCACATGGACATCGTGAGGGAGCGCCTGGAGCGCGAGTACGACCTCGAGCTTCTCGCGACGACTCCCAACGTCCGCTACGAGGTCGAGCTTCGCGACGGCGAGCGGGTCGAGGTGCACAGCCCCGCGGAGATGCCCGATCCTGCATCCATCGAGCGGGTTCTCGAGCCATACATCCGCGCCAGCGTGATCACGCCGGTGGGCTACGTGGGCGCGGTGATGGAGCTGTGCCAGGGACGGCGGGGCACGCACGTCGACATGCACTACCTCTCACCCGAGCGCGTGCAGCTGCGCTACGACCTCCCCCTGGCCGAGATCGTGCTCGACTTCTACGACCAGCTGAAGTCGCGGACGGCGGGTTACGCCTCCCTCGACTACGAGCAGATCGGCAATCGGGACTCGGACCTGGTGAAGCTCGACGTGCTCCTCGCCGGGGAGCGGGTGGACGCCCTGAGCGTGATCGTCCACTCCGACGAGGCGTATCGCTCCGGCAAGGTCCTGGTCGAGCGGCTTCAGAGGACGATTCCCAGGCAGCTCTTCGACGTTCCGGTGCAGGCGGCGATCGGCTCGCGCGTCCTGGCCCGCGAGACGGTCAAGGCCCTCCGCAAGGACGTCACCGCGAAGCTCTATGGGGGGGACGTGACCCGCAAGCGCAAGCTGCTCGAAAGGCAGAAGGCGGGGAAGAAGCGCATGAAGCAGGTCGGTCGCGTCGAGGTGCCGCAGGAGGCATTCCTCTCGGTGCTGGAGATCGATGAGTAGCCGCGAGACGCTGGACACCGCCAGGGCCGGGGTCGAGGCGTTCCAGCGAGGAGACATCGGGGCGGTCCTCGCGCTGATCCACATCGACGGGCATATCTACCTGCCGCCGGACCTCCCCAACTCGGGTACCTACGAGGGTCGTCAGGGCTTCCTAACCTGGTTGGAGCACTGGCTCGAGGCATGGGAGGAGTTCGAGATCGAGCTCGGGCCGATCGAACCCGTCGGGGAGCGCCACGTGGTGGCCACCATGCACCAGTCGGCACGCGGCAAGGGGAGCGGGATCCCGGTGGAGATGGACATCGCCTACATGTGGGAGGTGCGAGACGAGCGGATCTTCGCCATGCACCTCTACGCGACCACCGAGCAGGCGCTCCGGGTCGCGGAGGAGCGCGAGCGGGCAAGCGGTCGCGCGAATTCGAGCGACTAGAATCGCCGGCCGCGGTGCCGGGGAATAGCGAAGCGATCGGCAAGGAGTGGCCGCGGACCTCGTTCGAGGTCGAGGCGTCCCGGATCGAGCAGTACGCGGATGCGGTGGGGGAGGACAACCCGCTCTACCACGACGCCGGGGCAGCCAAGGCCGCCGGCTTCCGCGACCTCGTGGCGCCGCCCATGTTCTGCGTCGTCTACAGCGCCCCCGCTCTCGGTCCGGCGATCATGGACCCCGATGTCGGCATCGACCTCGGGGCGATGGTCCACGGCGGCCAGGAGTTCGAGTGGGGCGAGCCGGTCTGCGCGGGGGACGTGATCACGACCTCGGTGCGCTGCAAGGAGATCTACGAACGGAACGGCCACGGGTTCTACGTCTTCGACTCCGTGTCGCGGAACCAGGAGGGCCTGGAGACGGTCCGCGGCACCTGGACGGACATCGTCAGGGCGGCCTGAGGTGAGTCGGCTCAATCCCGGCGACCCGCTTCCCGAGCTCAGGGTCACCCCGGACTCGGGTCTCACGAGGCGCTATGCCGCGGCCGCCGGAGACCCGAACCCGATCCACACCGATCCCGAGTTCGCGAAATCCGTGGGCCTGCCCGGTGTGATCCTCCACGGTCTCTACTCGATGGCCCAGGTCGCCAAGGCCCACACGGATGCGGTGGGCGGCGATCCACGCGCGCTCAAGCGGCTCTCGGTTCAGTTTCGCGGAATGGGCTTTCCCGAGCAGGAGATCGTCGTCAGCGCTACGGTGAAGGAGGCCCGCGACGGTCGCCTGGTCACCGATACCGTCGCGGCCCAGGGCGAGAACCGGATCATCCGCAACGCGGAGGCGGAGCTCGAGCTGCGCTGAGCGCGGAGCCCCGGGCTCGCGTCCTGGGCGTTCGTAGACTTTGAGTGTGCTTTACGAGCGCCAGCAACGGATTCTCAGACTGGTCGTAGCCTCCTATCTCGAGTCGGGCAAGCCGGTCGGCTCGAAGGCGATCGCCGGGCGCGAGGATGTGGGTTGGAGCGCGTCGACCGTCCGAGCCGAGCTCGCAGCCCTCGAGCGCGAGGGCTTCTTGAGCCACCCGCACACCTCGGCCGGCCGGCTCCCGACCGATGCGGGCTACCGCTTCTACGCCGACACCCTGCTCGCCTCCGGGCGCCGCCTGGAGTCGCCGAGCGGCGGCGGCGTCGCCGATCTCACCCGTGCTCGCCGCGAGGTGGACGAGGCGATGCGCGAGACGACCTCGGAGCTGTCGAGGATCACGGACCTCCTCGCGCTCGCCTCCGCCCCGCCGCCCTCGACGACCCGCATCCATCGGGTCGAGGTCCTGTCGTTGCAGCCGCGGGTGGTGATGGTCGTGGTGATCGCCTCGAACGGCGCGGTGACCAAGCGCCTCTTCACCTTCGAGTCGACGGTCGACCCAGGCCTGATCGAGTGGGCCTCGAGCTATCTGAACGAGAAGCTCGCCGGCTTCGGGCTGGGGGCACGGATGATCGCCAACCGTCTCGCCGACCCCGAGCTGGGCGCGGCGGAGGCGAGCTTCATCTCTGAGATCGGGGAGGCCTTTACCGGACTCGAGGAGCGCGCGGATGCCGACCTTTATGTGGAGGGCGCCGCGCGATTGCTCTCCGAGGACCACGCCGGTGACCTGCCCAACGTCGACGCCCTGATGCGGGCGCTCGAACGCCGCGCCAACCTGCTCCGGATCCTGCGCTCGGCACTCGACGAGCGCTCGGTGTTCCTCTGGATCGGCGGCGAGAACCCCGCGCCGGAGCTGCGCTCGGTGAGCGTCGTCGGAGCCAATTACGGCCTCGGCTACAGAAACCTGGGAACGGTGGGCGTGGTCGGCCCGCTGCGCATGGACTACGCGACGGCGATCGTCTCGGTTCGTGACGCCGCGGGCCGGCTGTCCCGCTTCTTCGAGACGGTCTACGAAGGATGATGGGCCGCTGCAAACCGTCGCATCTCAGCGTCCTCGGCCTCGCGTCTCGCTCACGTACGTTCTCAGTACGCTCGCTTCGCCGCTCGGCGAGCGCCGAAGGCGCGGCGCGAGCGCGCGAAGCGCGCGAGATCCTCGATCTGCTCGGTTTTCGCGGGCCTGAGAGGTAGCGCATGAAGCGGGACTACTACGAGGTCCTCGGAGTGGACCGCGGTGCGGGCGACGGGGAGATCAAGCGGTCCTTTCGGCGGCTCGCCCGCGAATTGCACCCAGACGTCAACAGGCACGACCCGGAGGCCGAGGAGAAGTTCAAGGAGGCCGCGGAGGCCTACGAGGTCCTCTCCGATCCGGACCGCCGCCGCACCTACGACGCGTTTGGCCACGAGGGCCTGCGCTCCGGGGGATGGGCGCCCCGCACCCACGCCTTCGGCAGCTTCGAGGACGTGCTCTCCGCATTCTTCGGCCGTGGCGATCCGCTGTTCAGCGAGCTGTTCGGCTTCGGCCGCCAGGGGCCGGCGAGCGGGGCCGACGTTGCGGCCACGGTCGAGATCGATCTCGGCGAGGTCCTCACGGGCGCAACCCGTGAGGTCTCCTTCGAGGCGGTGTCCACCTGCGAGCGCTGCCGGGGGAACGGGGCAGAGCCCGGGACGCCGATTCGCACCTGTGAGACCTGCGGCGGCAGCGGCGAGCTTCGCGAGGCGATCCGGACCGCATTTGGCCAGATGGTGAGGAGCGCTCCGTGCCCGAGCTGTGACGGCGCGGGCCGCCTTCCCGAGACGCCGTGCGAGGAATGCGGGGGGAAGGGGCGCATCGTCCGCACTCGCACCTGGGACGTCGAGATCCCGCCCGGCATCGAATCGGGGCAGCGCATCCGAATCACCGGCGCGGGGCACGCGGGAGAGGCCGGCGCGATGGCGGGCGATCTCTACGTGCAGGTTGTCGTCGCCGACGACGATCGCTTCGAGCGCCACGGCCAGGACCTGGTCACGGTCGTGGACGTCCCGGTGACCCGCGCGATGCTCGGCGGTACGGTCGCCGTCCCCACCCTCGACGGGGAGCGTCAGGTCGAGGTCCCGGCGGGCGCTCAGCCCGGCGAGCAGGTGCTTCTTCGCGGCCTCGGGCTTCCCTCGCTGCGTGGCGCGGCCCGCGGCGACCAGCACGTGGTCCTTGACGTTCGAATCCCCGCGAAGTTGACCAAGGAGCAGCGCGAGCTGGCGCGCCGCCTCGAGGAGTCCCTGGGGCCGGGCGCCGGCCGCCACGACGGGCGGTCGCGCGCCCGCTGGCGCGCTGGCCGGCGTTGATCCGCCTGGCGGTTCGCTGCCGACCAGAGCTCGCCGAGCGTGTGCTGGCGGAGCTGGTCCAACTCGCCCCCGGGGGAGTCGAGCAGGAGGAAGGTCCCGGCTACGTCGAGTACGCCGTCTACGGCGCCCCGGGTGAGATCCCGCAGCTGCCCGATCTCGAGGCGGTCATCGGCGACGGCATCGTCGACGTCACCTCGAGCCGCGTGCCAAGCGATTGGGCCGACCGGTGGCAGGACTTCCACAAGCCGCTCCTCATCGCCGGTCGCCTGTGGCTGAGGCCCTCCTGGGAGCGCCCGCGCGACGACGCGGTCGACGTGGTGATCGATCCGGGGCGGGCCTTCGGCACCGGCTCCCATCCAACGACCCGGATGTCCCTGGAGCTCCTGGTCGAGCTGGCCGACGCGGGCGGGGCGCGCGGGCCGCTCGCCGATTGGGGTACCGGCTCCGGCGTGCTGGCGATCGCGGCGGCGAAGCTGGGGTTTGAGCCGATCGTCGCGTGCGACCACGAGCCGGCGGCGCTCGAGGCCGCGAGCGAGAACGCGGCGGCCAACGGCGTCGAACTTGAGCTGATGCGGCTGAACCTGCGCAGCGAGGCGCCGCCCGCCGCGCCGACCGCGGTCGCGAACCTCACGGCCCCGATCCTCCGCGAGATCGCATCGCGCCTCGACCCTGTGCCCGAGCGGCTGATCTGCTCGGGCCTGCTCACGGACGAAGCCGATGGCATCAGCGCCGCGTTCGCGAGGCGCGGCCTCGCCGAGCGCCGGCGGCGCATCGTCGGGGATTGGGCTGCGATCCTGCTCGCGAGCGCGAGCTTTAAGGCATGAACGCCGAGCGGGCCGCGCTGCCGATCGCGGTCTTCGACTCCGGCATCGGCGGGCTGACGGTGCTCCACGAGCTGCTCGTGTCGCTGCCGCAGGAGGACTACGTCTATCTGGGGGACAGCGCCGGGTTTCCCTACGGCACCAAGTCCCCCGAGTGGTTGCGACCCCGGATCGAGCGACTGGTCACCTACCTGCTCGGTCGCGGCGCCAAGCTCATGGTCGTGGCCTGCAACTCGGCGACGTCGGCCGCGGCCGAGCCCCTTGGGGAGATCGCCGCCGCGCACGGGGTCGGGCTGCTCACGGTCGTCGGCCCCGAGGCCGAGATCGCCGCCGCGATCTCGGACTCGGGCAGGATCGGCGTACTGGCGACCCCGACCACCGTCGCGAGCGGGGCGTACCGCCGCGCCCTCGAGGCCCACGTCGGGCGCCGCGAGCTCGAGGTCACGGAGGTCGCGGCGCACGACCTGGCGCCGATCATCCAGAACGGCTTCCCATTCGACGAGGGCGTCATGCGCACCGTTCGCTCGTACTGCGAGCGGCTGAAGTCCGCCGAGATCGACACCCTGATCCTCGGCTGCACCCACTATCCCCTGGTCGCGCCGATGCTCCAGCGGATGCTCGGCCGCGACGTGCGCCTGGTGACGGCCGGGCACGCGCTGGCCGCAGCCGGGCAGCGGTTCCTGGAGGCCGAGGGGATCGCGGCCGGCGGCAGCGCCGAGGGCGACTACCGGTTCCTGTGCACCGGGGACGTCGAGTCGTTTCGCGAGCTCGGCACGCGGTTCCTTCAGATGCCGCTCGGCGACGTTGAGCACGTCGAGCTGGACGGACCACCCGCGGCTACCCTGTAACCATGACCATTTTGAAGGAGGTTCAGGCCGATACCCGAGAGGCGATGAAGGCCGGCCAGCGCGATCGCGTGGGCGCCCTGCGGATGATCGCGAATGCGCTTCAGCAGGAGGCCAAGGAGGGCAAGGACGACGAGGTCGCGGTGCTGCGACGGGAGCGAAAGCGGCGGCTGGAGGCCGCGCAGGCCTATCGGGAGGGAGGCAGCGATGACCGCGCCGCCGCCGAGGAGACCGAGGCCGAGCTGATCCAGGACTACCTGCCGCCCGAGCTTGCAGACGACGAGCTCGCGCGGCTCATCGACGCGGCGGTCGACGAGTCCGGCGCCTCGGGTCCACAGGACATGGGCAAGGTGATGGGCGTGTTGATGCCGAAGGTGGATGGGCGCGTCGACGGCAAGCGCGTGAGCGAAGCGGTGCGCGCCCGCCTCTCCTAAGTGCTCTAAGACTTGGCGCGCAGGCAGCTAACCCTCGACAACACGGTTGCCGCCGAGCTGGCCGGCTCCCAGGACGCCGTGCTCCGGGAGCTCGAGGGAAGGATCGGCTGCGACGTCCATCTTCGCGGCAACGTCCTCACCCTCGACGGCGAGGAGGGCGACGTGCGGAACGCGGCGGCGGTCGTCGACGAGCTGGTGGGGCTGATCGAGCGCGGCCACGACCTCGTCCCGACGACGATGGACACGGTCGCCGGGGCGATGGACGCGAGCCGGCCGGCGGCCGAGATCCTCGAGGACGTGATCTGGCGCCACCGCAACATCAAGGTGGCGCCGAAGACGGTCAATCAGAAGCGGTACGTGGACTCGATCCGCGGCCACACGGTGACCTTCGGCATCGGCCCAGCCGGCACCGGGAAGACCTTCCTCGCCGTGGCGATGGCCGTCGCCGCGCTCGACGCGCGCGAGGTGAACCGCATCATCCTCACCCGCCCCGCGGTCGAGGCGGGTGAGCGCCTGGGCTTCCTGCCGGGCGACATCCAGGCGAAGGTCGATCCGTACCTGCGCCCGCTCTTCGACGCCCTCTACGACATGCTCGACCCGGAGCGCGTGAGCACCTACTTCGATCGCGGCATCATCGAGGTGGCGCCGCTCGCGTTCATGCGGGGCCGGACGCTTAATGACTCCTTCGTGATCCTCGACGAGGCCCAGAACACGAGCCCGGAGCAGATGAAGATGTTCCTGACCCGGCTCGGGTTCGGCTCGAAGATGGTGGTCACCGGCGACATCACCCAGATCGATCTCCCGCGCGACCAGCGATCCGGGCTGGTCGTGATCGGCGAGATCCTCGATCAGGTGGCCGACATCTCATTCGTCCGGTTCGGCGGAGAGGACGTCGTGCGGCACGAGCTGGTGCAGCGCATCGTCGCCGCCTACGGCGAATACGAGCGCGAGAGCCGCAAGCAAGCTTGAGCGCGGGCCTGGATCTCTCCGACGTGCCGGAGGATCTGCGCGGTGCCGCGGCCGCTGCGATCGAGGCCGCCGGCCTCCGCTCCGGCCACCTCTCGATCGAGCTGGTCGAGGCGAAGCGCATACGGGACTTGAACCGCGAGCATCGCGGGCGCGATGAGGCAACCGACGTGCTCGCTTTCCCGATCGATGGCGCCGCCGAGATCCCGGGCCCGCGCGAGCTCGGTGACGTCGTGATCTGCCCCGAGCACGCCGTCGACCTGGGCCGGGCGACGGTTCACGGCGTGCTCCACCTCTGCGGATACGACCACGAGGTGGACGGTGGCGAGATGCTCGCGTTGGAGGAGACGGTGATGCGGTCGCTCGCCGCGGACGAGCAGCGAGCGGCAGGCAGCGCGCCCAAGCGATGACCCGTGCCGGGTTCGTCGGGCTTGCGGGGCGCCCGAACGTCGGCAAGTCCACGCTCATCAACGCGATCGTGGGAGCGAAGGTGGCGATCGTCTCCGATCGCCCCCAGACGACGCGCCGAGCGATCCGGGGAGTCGCCAACGATCCGGCCGGCGCCTGGCAGATGGTGCTCGTCGACCTCCCCGGCGTGCAGCGTCCGCGCGACCCGCTCACGTCGCGCATGCAGCGGCGCGTCGAGCAGGAGCTGGCCGGGGCGGACGCGGCGCTCCTGGTCGTGGACGGGCCCCAGGGGATCGGGCCCGGGGACCGATTCATCGCCAAGGCGCTCCTCGGCGCGCGGGGCGGGACGCCCGTCCTGTGCACGGTGAACAAGTGCGATCGGCTCCGAAGCCCGGCGACGGCCGCCGCGCTGGCGGCCGCGGCCGAGCTGGAGGTCGTTGACGAGGTCTTCCCGGTGAGCGCGAAGACGGGCGCGGGGCTCGAGCCGCTGATCGAGAGGCTCGCGGACCTGCTGCCGGAGGGCCCGCCGCTCTACCCCCCAGAGGAGCGATCCGATCTGCCCAGCGCCGTCCATCTGGCCGAGCTGATCCGCGAGCAGGCGCTTCATCGCACCCGCGACGAGGTGCCGCATGCCGTGGAGGTGGTGGTTGAGGAGGTGGAGCCGCGGGATGACGGGCTGATCGCCGTCACGGCGCAGCTGTGGGTGGAGACGCGGTCTCAGAAGGCGATTCTCGTCGGCAAGGGAGGCCGGATGGTCCGCGAGATCGGCACCGCGGCGCGCCGGGAGCTCGAGCTGGACCTGGGCGCTCGCGTCTTCCTCGACCTCCAGGTCAAGCTGCGGGAGCACTGGCGCCGCGACGACTCCCTGCTCGACCGCGCGGGGATCGAGTAAGGCGCACGTAAACTCCTCCAAATGACGGACGAAAGCGCGATCCGCTTCGACGAGGACGGACTCGTTCCCTGCGTGATGCAGGACTGGCAGACGGGCGAGGTGTTGACGCTCGCTTACATGAACGACGAGGCCTTGCGACGGACCCGGGAGACCGGGGAGGTCCACTTCTTCAGCCGCTCGCGGGAGGAGATCTGGCACAAGGGCGAGACCTCGGGCAACGTTCAGCGGGTCCGCCAGATCCGCTACGACTGCGACGCCGACGCGCTCGTGGCCCTGGTCGAGCCGGGCGGCCCCGCCTGCCACACCGGGGAGCGCTCGTGCTTTTACCGCGACCTCGACGGAACGGCCGACGCGGCGCCAGATGCGCCACCCGCCGAGGGTGAGCCGCCGCCTGCGGGCTATGAGGCGCTTGGCGAGCTCGAGCGGACCCTGCTCGATCGCCGCGACCGCCGCCCAGAGGGCTCCTACACGGCGGAGCTCCTCGACAATCCGTCGTGGATCGGCGCCAAGGTTCGCGAGGAGGCCGACGAGGTGGCGCAAGCGGCGGCCTCGGAGCCCGACGAGCGGGTAGTAGAGGAGGCGGCCGACCTGCTCTACCACCTGCAGGTGCTCCTGGTGTCGCGAGGGGCGGCGGTCGCGGCCGTCCTGGAGACCTTGAATGGCCGTAACCGCTGACGCGGGCTTGCAGGTCGATCCGAGCCTCGAGCGGGCGCGCGAGCTCGCCCGCGAGGGAAACGCGATTCCGATCCGGATGTCCTTCGTCGACGACTGCGAGACGCCGGTTTCGGCCTTCCTGAAGCTCCGCGACGAGGGCCCTTCATTCCTGCTCGAGTCCGCCGAGCAGGGTCGCCTCGGCCGCTACTCGTTCCTCGGCTTCAGCCCGCGCGCCGTGCTCCGGTGGTCCGATGGGGTGCTCTCCGAGTGGCCGGGCGACCGTCCCGCCGACGAGCCCGGGATTCGCCGCGAGGCACCGGATCCCTATGCGGCGGTGAGCGCCTACCTGAGGCGCTACCGGCTACCCGCCGTTGGCGGCCTGCCGCCGTTCGCCGGCGGTGCGGTCGGCTTCTTCGGGTACGACCTGGTGCGGACCGTCGAGCCCCTCGGCGAGCCGAACCCCGACCCACTGGGGCTGCCGGACATGGCGTTGATGGTCAGTGACGTGCAGGTCGTCTTCGACCACATGCGTCACGAGCTCACGCTGATGGCCTACGCGTTCTGTGATCGCGACGGTGACGTGGACGGGGCGTACGCGCAGGCCGTGAGCGCGATCGCCGACGTGAAGGAGCGTCTGCGGGGGCCGGTCCCGCGCGCGACGCCTGGGGACGAGCGCGCCCCGGTCACGGAGTTCACCTCGAACATGACCAGGGAGCAGTTCGAGGCGAACGTGAGGCGGATCGTGGAGTACATCCACGCCGGCGATGCGTTTCAGGTGGTCCCCTCGCAGCGCTTCTCGGCGCCGTCGCCCGCCGAGGCGTTCTCGATCTACCGCGGCCTGCGAACGATCAATCCGTCGCCGTATATGTACTTCCTCGACTTCGGTGACTTCCAGATCGCCGGCGCGTCGCCAGAGCCCCTCGTGAAGGTGAGCGGCCGCCGCGCCGAGACCCGCCCGATCGCCGGCACCTATCCGCGGGGCAGAGGCGAGGACGAGGATCGGCGCCGCGCCGCCGAGCTCCTGCGCGATCCAAAGGAGCGCGCCGAGCACGTGATGCTGGTGGACCTCGGGCGGGTCTGCGAGTACGGCTCCGTGCAGGTCGACGAGCTGATGGTCGTCGAGGCGTACTCGCACGTCCTCCACATCGTTAGCCAGGTCTCCGGCACCCTGCGCCCGGAGGTCACGGCCATGGACGCCCTGCGGGCGGTGCTGCCGGCGGGCACGCTCTCGGGCGCCCCGAAGGTCCGGGCGATGCAGATCATCGACGAGCTCGAGCCGCACAAGCGGGGCTCCTACGGCGGCGCGATCGGGTACCTCGGCTTCAACGGCGACCTGGATACCGCGATCCACATCAGGACCGTGGTCATGAAGGACGGCTTCGTGCACGTCCAGGCGGGCGGTGGAACGGTGGCCGACGCGAAGCCGGATTACGAGTACGAGGAGAGCGTGAACAAGGCCCGCGCCGTCTTCCAGGCGGTGGAGTTGGCGGCGAGACAGCCCGAGTGGCCATGACCAGCGTCCTCGTCATCGACAACTACGACTCGTTCACCTACAACCTCGTCCAGTACCTGGGGGAGCTTGGGGCGACGCTCCAGGTGGTGCGAAACGACACGGAGACGGCAGCGGAGCTTCTCGGGCGACGCCCGGACCGTCTGGTGATCTCCCCCGGCCCGTGCACCCCGGCGGACGCCGGCGTCTCGATCGAGGCGGCAGGGGCATTCCCGCGGGTGGGCATCCCAACCCTTGGCGTCTGTCTGGGCCACCAGTCGATGGTCGAGGCGTTCGGGGGCCGCACCATCCGCGGCGAGCCGGTGCACGGAAAGGACGCCGAGATCGACCACGACGGGAAGGGCGTCCTGCGTGGCCTCGAGAGCCCGTTGCGCGCCGGCCGCTACCACTCACTCGTTGCCGACCCGGATCTTCCCGGCGAGCTCGAGGTGAGCGCGACCTTCGGCGAGGTCGTGATGGGGGTCCGTCACCGGGAGCTGCCGGCCGAGGGCGTCCAATTTCACCCGGAGTCCGTGCTCACGCCCCACGGCAAGGAAATCCTCCGCAACTTCCTCGACTGAGATGCCCAACGACATCCTGACCAGGGCGATCGACGCCGTGTGCTCGGGCACGCACCTGACCGCCGATCACGCCTCGGCGGTGCTCGACGAGATCATGGAGGGCCGGGCCGACCCGGTCCAGACGGGCGCCTTCCTGGTCTCGCTGCGAGCCAAGGGCGAGACGGTCGCTGAGCTCGTGGGTCTGGCCCGGACGATGCGGCGCCTCGCGGCCGAGGTCGAGACCGGTCGCGACGAGCTGGTGGACACGGCGGGAACGGGCGGCGGGCCCTCGACCTTCAACATCTCGACCGCCGCGGCGCTGGTGGCCGCCGGGGCCGGATGCCGCGTCGCCAAGCACGGCAACCGCTCGAACACCAGCCGCTGCGGGTCCGCGGACCTGCTCGAGGCCCTCGGCGTGAGGATCGACCTCTCGCCCGACCAGGTCGCCCGCTGCATCGATGAGCTGGGCTTCGGGTTCATGTTCGCGCCCCGCCACCACGCCGCGATGAAGCACGTCGCCCCGGTGCGCAAGGAGCTGGCGGTGCGGACGATCTTCAACTTCCTCGGACCGCTGACGAACCCGGCCGGCGCCACCCGCCAGCTCCTCGGCGTCTCGGACCCGCACTATCAGGAGACGATCGCCGAGGCGCTCGTCGGGCTCGGGTGCGAGCGCGCGCTGGTGGTCCGGGCCGCGGACGGGTTGGACGAGATCAGCGTCAGCGACGCCACCCGCGTCGTGGAGGTCGCGGGCGGCGGCACCGAGGAGTGGTTCGTGCGCCCGGAGGAGCTTGGCATCGAGCGCGCCGAACTCGGACGGATCGCGGGCGGAACCCCGCAGGAGAACGGCGCCACAGTCGCCCGCGTCCTCGCGGGGGAGGACGGGCCGGCGCGCGACGTGGTCCTCCTGAACGCCGCGGCCGCGATCCTGGTCGGAGGCGGGGCCCGCGACCTGCCGGGCGGCGTCGAGCGGGCGCAAGAAGCGATCGACTCGGGGGCGGCGCGAAACGTGCTCGCCCGCCTGGTCGAGGTCAGCGGTGAGCTCGCCGCAGCTCGCTCAAGTGCATAGCCGGCGGCCCCGAGCGCGTGTGCAGTGCCGGGATCACTCATCTAGCCTGTCTTCGTGATGAGCTGGCTCGACGAGCTGGTTGCCGGGGCGAGAGAGGACGCCCAGCGCCGGCGGCAGGATGTGCCCCTGGACAGCCTGCGCGAGAGGCTCGGCGCCCGGGAGGGCGCACGCCCCTTCAACGAGGCCCTGGTGCGACCAGGGCTGTCGCTGATCGCGGAGTTCAAGCGACGCTCGCCCAGCGCCGGTGAGCTTCGGCCCGGCGCCGGCGTCGCCGAGACGGTGAGGGCGTACGAGCGCGCCGGCGCAGCGGCGCTCTCGATCCTCACCGAGGAGCGGCAGTTCGGCGGCTCGCTTCACGACCTGCGGGCCGCGCGCGAGGCCTCCGACCTGCCGATCCTGCGCAAGGACTTCGTCGTCGATCGCTACCAGCTCTACGAGACCGCGGCGAACGGCGCCGACGCCGTGCTGCTGGTCGTCGCCGCGCTGGACGACCCGGCGCTCGCCGCGCTCTACGCGGAGGCCCGCGACCTCGACCTCGATTGCCTCGTCGAGGTGCACGACGCCGCCGACCTCGAGAGGGCGCTGGCGATCGACGCGGACGTGATCGGGATCAACAACCGAGATCTCGAAGACCTGACCGTCGACCCGGAGACGACCGTGGAGCTACTCACCGATGTTCCCGCCGGCAAGGCGGTCGTATCCGAGTCGGGGTACGGCAGCCGGGACCAGCTCGACGAGCTCGAACGGATCGGCGTCGACGCCGTGCTGATCGGGGAGTCGCTGATGCGTGCCGAGGACCCGGAGCTCATGGTGCGCGAGCTGACGCTGGACGAGGAGGCGACCCGCGAGCACTACCTGGAGCGGGCGTCCGAGGAGTGATCGGGGCTCGTCGCCGAGTCTCCTGCGCCGGCCTTCGGCCGCCTTACTGCCCCCCGGGAAGCCTTGTGTCCAGGCACTAACGCATTCTTAGCGGCGCTGAAGGCTCCCGTTAGTCCGCGTTAAGCGGCCTCGCCGATGCTCATCGCGATGGGCACGGTGAAGCGATATGCGCAGACGCCGCTGGGAGCGGCGATCGTCGGCGGCGTGATCGTCGCCGTCTTTGGCCTCATCGCGATCGCTACGGGACTGGTGAAGTCGGAGTCGAGCGGCGGCCAGGCAACCCTAGCCTCCGCGCCCCTGCCCCAGCCGGCTCCTAAGCCCGCCAGCGGCAAGGGCCTCACCGTGAACCAGATCTATCAGGAGGACTCCCCCGGAGTCGCGTTCATTCAGGCACAGTCCCAGCCGCGGCCCCCTTCGCCGCTCAACCCCTTCGGCGGTGGCGGCGGAGGGACCGCGACCGGTTCTGGGTTCGTGATCGATCACCAGGGGCACATCCTCACCAACGCCCACGTGGTCGACGGCGCGAGCAAGATCGAGGTCACGCTGGGCAACGCCGACACCTCGCAGCCGGTCAGCGCTCAGGTGGTCGGCAAGGATCCGTCCACCGACGTGGCCCTGCTGAAGGTGAACGCGCCCTCGGACCAGCTCCATCCCCTGGCCCTCGGCGACTCCTCGTCGCTCCAGGTCGGAGACCCGGTGGTGGCGATCGGCAACCCATTCGGCCTCGACCGCACGGTGACCTCCGGCATCGTCTCGGCGCTGCAGCGCCAGATCAAGGCCCCTAACGGGTTCACGATCAACAACGTGATCCAGACGGACGCCGCGATCAACCCGGGGAACTCGGGTGGGCCGCTCATCGGCGCTGACGGGCGCGTGGTCGGGATCAACTCGCAGATCGAGTCGCCGGGCGGCGGCGGCAACGTGGGCATCGGCTTCGCGGTCCCGATCAACACCGCCCATCAGGTGGTCCAGCAGATCCTCGCCAATGGGACCGTGCAGCACGCGTATCTCGGGATCAGCGGCACCGACCTGACGCCGCAGCTCGCCGGCGTGCTCAATCTCCCCGTGAGGCAGGGGGCGCTGGTTCAAACCGTCGTGCCCGGCGGACCGGCGGATAAGGCCGGGGTGAAGGCCGGAAACGCCACGGCCTCGATTCAGGGCCAGCAGGTCCGGGCCGGCGGCGACGTGATCACCGCGATCGACGGCAAGCCCGTCACGGGCATGGACGACGTGATCAGCGCCGTCAATGCGAAGCAGCCGGGCGATGACGTGCAGCTGACGCTCCAGCACGGCGCCTCGAAGCGCACCGTTACGGTGACGCTGGGCAACCGCCCGGCGACGGCGAAGCCGACCGGCTAGCACCGGGCGGCGTGGCCCACCCGCGCCTGCCTAACCCAGCCCATCTGGCACCCTTGTCGGCATGAGGGTCAAGTTCTGCGGGATCACCAGGCTCGACGATGCGCGGGAGGCCGCGCGCCTCGGGGCGTGGGCGATCGGGCTCAACCATCACTCGGAGAGCCCGCGATTCTGCGATCCGGCGCGGGCGGCGGAGATCGGCGCGGCGCTCAAGCGCCGGCTCGAGATCGTGGGCGTCTTCGTCGACGCGACCCTGGATGAGATCGCCTCCGCGGCGGAGAACGAGTCGCTGACGATGATCCAGCTGCACGGCCGGGAGGGGCCGGCCTTCTGCCGGGAGGCCGGACGGCGCACCGGCTGTCAGGTGATCAAGGCGCTTCGCGTGCGGAGCATGGCGGACGTCCGGGCCGCCGAGGCCTATCGCACCGACTACCACCTCCTGGACGCGTACCAGCCGGGGAGGCCGGGCGGCACGGGCGAGAGCTTCGACTGGGAGCTGCTCGCCGGCCGCCGCTCCGAGGTTCCACTGATCCTCGCCGGCGGGCTGACGCCGGAGAACGTCGCCGCGGCGATGTCCGCATCGCGCCCATACGCCGTGGATGTCGCGAGCGGGGTGGAGTCCCAGCCCGGGATCAAGGACCACGGTCTGATGGCCGCCTTCCTCGAGCAAGCACAGCGCGCCTCCGCGGACCCGCGCGTGATCGCGTGACGGCTGTCGCGGGGCTCCGGGAGGACGGTGATTGAGATGGAACGCGGGCAACCCGCGCCGTCGATCGAGGAGAGATTCGGCCCCTACGGCGGCCGGTATGTACCCGAGGTCCTGATCCCGGCGCTCGATGAGCTCACCGTGGCCTGGGCGCAGGCGCGGGAGGACCCGGGATTCCAGGACGAGCTGCACGTGCTGCTCAGCGACTTCGTCGGCAGGCCGACGCCCCTCTACCGCGCCGAGCGGCTCTCCGAGCGAGTTGGCAGGCGCGTCTACCTGAAGCGCGAGGACCTCGCCCACACCGGTGCGCACAAGATCAACAACGCCGTCGGCCAAGCGCTGCTCGCCCGGCGGATGGGCAAGCGGCGGGTCATCGCCGACACCGGGGCCGGCCAGCATGGGGTGGCGGTCGCCACCGCATGCGCCCTCCTGGGGCTCGAATGCGCGGTTCACATGGGCACCGAGGACATGCGCCGCCAGGCGCCCAACGTCGAGCGGATGCGCCTGCTTGGGGCCGAGGTCGTTCCGGTGGACTCGGGCGCCCGCACCCTGAAGGAGGCGGTGAGCGCCTCGATTCGCGATTGGGTTACCAACGTGCGGACGAGTCACTTCATCATCGGCTCCGCCGTCGGGCCGGCGCCGTACCCGGCGCTCGTCCGGGACCTCCAGCGGGTGATCGGCGACGAGGCCCGGAAGCAGGCGCTCGCGGCCGAGGGGACCCTGCCCGCCCGCGTGATCGCCTGCGTCGGCGGCGGCTCGAACGCGATCGGCGCCTTCTACGCGTTCATCGAGGATGCCGGGGTCGAGCTGGTCGGCGTCGAGGCGGGCGGCGAGGGGCTCGACGGCGCCCACGGCGCGGCGCTCGTCGCGGGCAGGGCGGGGATCCTGCACGGCTCCCTCTCCTCGGTGCTCGCCGACGCCGACGGGCAGATCCTGGAGGCGCACTCGATCTCCGCCGGCCTCGACTACCCCGGCGTCGGGCCGGAGCACGCTCACCTTCGCGACACGGGCCGCGCGCGCTACGAGGCGGTCACCGACGATGAGGCGCTGAGCGCCTTCGGAGAGCTGGCCCGGCTGGAGGGAATCCTGCCGGCGCTCGAGCCGGCCCACGCGCTCGCGTGGGAGCTCGCCAACCCCGGAGAGGGCGAGGGTTACGACCTCGTCTGCCTGAGCGGCCGCGGGGACAAGGACCTGGCCGAGGTGCTCGAGCGCCTGGGCGGCCCTCGTGGCTGAGGCGGTCGCGCCGTCGATCGAATCGGCGTTCGGCCGCGCTCGTGACGAGGGGCGCGCGGCTCTGATGCCCTACCTGATGGGTGGGTTCCCGGACCTCGAGACGTCGCTCGCGATCGCCGATGCCTACGTCGCGGCGGGAGCCGACCTGATCGAGCTCGGGGTCCCGTTCTCCGATCCGCTGGCCGACGGGCCGGTGATCCACGCCGCCGCCACCAGGGCGCTGGCGGGCGGGGCGACGCTGAGGAAGGTGCTTGCGGTCTGCGAGCGGTTTGCGGAGGCGGTGCCGGTGGTCCCGATGGTGTACGCGAACATGGCCCTGGCGCGGGGCGCGACCGAGTTCGCCGGGCTCCTCGAGAGCGCCGGGGCCGCCGGGGCGATCGTCCCGGATCTGCCGCTCGACGAGGCCGGCGAGATCGGCGAGGCGCTCGACGCCGCCGGCATCCCCCTCGTCCCGCTGGTTGCGCCCACGACCCCGGCCGACCGCCGTCGCAGGATCTGCGAGGCGGCGCAGGGGTTTGTGTACGTGGTCTCGGACACCCGGGTGACGGGGGAGCGAGACGAGCTCCCCGAGGGGCTCCCGGGGCTGGTGGAGGCGGTGCGGGCGGAGGCCTCGGTGCCGGCCGCGGTCGGGTTCGGGATCGGAACGCCAGCGCAGGCCGCCGCCGTCGGAAGGATCGCGGACGGCGTGATCATCGGCAGCCGCCTCGTCCGAGCGGCGTCCGAGGCGGACGACGCGACCGAGGCGTCGCGCTCGGTCGCGTCGTTCCTCCGTCAGTGCCGCAGCTTCCTGGCCGCCGGGTAGCGGGGCTGGAATCGAGCACTCCTGGCGGCAGGCTTCATCGACCCGCTGACGTCTCCCGCCGGTCCCGAGCGGGCCGCCACCGAAGAAGAACGCAAAAGGGGGATTCATGACGACCGAGCAGCGCAACGGTGCCCCCGGCTGCCATCTCGGAGATTCACATGGATCCACCCCAGCCGGTGCCGTTCATCGGCGACGACTTCATGCTCCGCGAGCTAACGGAAGGAGCCGCTCGACGCCGTGATCGAGGCGGCGGGCCCGGGCTCCGGCTCACCGCTCCTCTCGGTGGAGCTCCGCCACCTCGAGGGTGCGGCGGGCCGGCATGACCCCGGTCACGGGCCTCTGTCCTCGTTCGACGGACAGATCCTCGGGTTCTCGGTGGAAATGGCCGCGGACGCGGGCATGAAGGAGGTGATGGCCGCGCAGATCGCACGGATCAGGGAAGGATGCGCCCCATACGCCGCCGCGCGGCGCTACCTCAGCCTCGTCGAGGCGGAGGTTGAGCCGTCGGAGCTCTTCGAGGCCGAGGCCCTCGACCGCCTTCGGCGCGTGAAGTCCGCGGTCGATCCGGACGGCATATTCCGGGCGAACCACGGGATCGAGGCCGCGCTGGCCTGATGCGACCGCCGTCGAGTAGATTCTCGGCGGTGCAGCTGCTCGTCTTCACGGTCATCGGCCTGTGCGCGATGGTCGTCGCATACGCCTTGGGCCTGGGCGGCGCGGTCAGTTTCCTGATCTTCCTCGCGATCCTCTTCACCGGCGTGTTCGTGCGCGTCACGGAGCCGCTGATGGAGCGGCTGCGGCCCTAAGACACGAAAAGGCCGCCTCGTGCCGGTTGGCCTGAAGCCGCTTCCGGATACGTTCGCGGACACCCGCGAGGCCCTGCATCGGGTGGCCGAGGAGCTCGTGGCGCCGGCGCGAAAGCCGCACAACGAGATCGCCCTGCGCCAGACTCCCGGCGGCTTCGGGACGCCCGAGTTCGAGTTCGAGGGCAGGCGGATGCAGGTTCGCGTCGAGGGGGACGAGCTCGTCTTGGCCGGCGACGGCTCCGAGCGGCGGACCCGCCTTGCGAGCATCGCCGACGGGGCGCGCTCCTCGGATCCGGGCTGCTTCCGGACGGCGTTCCCGCGGATCGACGCCCGCTCGGGATCGACCCGGAGTCCGCGCGCGCGGCTGGCCGACTTCTACGCGTTCGACGCCGAGCTCTTGGAGCGCTTTCGCTCGGCGCTCCCACCGCACGCGGCGCCCTCGTCGATCAACCTCTGGTCCGAGCACTTCGACATCGCCACCGAGGCGGGCTCCGAGGAGGCCGGACTGCGCGCGAACTACGGCGCCTCTCCCGGCGATGAGGACCACCAGGGGCCCTACGTCTACGTGGGACCCTGGACGGCCGAGGTGGAGGGCGCGCTGTGGAACGCGCGCGGCTTCAGGGGCACCCGGAGCTCACCTACGCTGAGCTGCTCGCGAGCGACGATCCCAAGGCAGCGGGGCTGGAGTTCTTTCGGGAGCGGTTCGAGGCGCTGGCGCCGCCGGGCTGACGCCGGGCGGCAGGTATCGTGCGCGCCGTGCGCATCGGCGTGCTCACGGGAGGCGGCGACTGCCCTGGCCTGAACGCGGCGATCCGGGCAATCGTGCGCAAGGGGATCGACGTCTACGGGCACGCGATCGTCGGCTTCAGGGACGGCTGGAAGGGCCCGCTCGAGAACGACTACGAGGAGCTCACGATCGAGTCCACCCGCGGCATCCTGCCGCGCGGGGGGACGATCCTCGGCACCTCGCGGACCAATCCATTCAAGCGCGAGGACGGGCCGGCTCAGGTCAAGGAGAACATGGCGGCGCTCCACCTCGACGGCTTGATCGTGATCGGGGGCGAGGACACGCTCGGCGCTGCGGCACGCCTCCACGGGGAGCACGATGTGCCGGTCGTCGGCGTCCCCAAGACCATCGACAACGACCTCGCGGCGACGGACCTCACCTTCGGCTTCGACACCGCCCTCCAGGTTGCGACGGAGGCGATCGATCGCCTGCACACCACGGCGGAATCGCATCACCGGGTGATGGTCGTCGAGGTGATGGGCCGGCACGCGGGCTGGATCGCGCTCCAGTCGGGCCTTGCCGGGGGCGCCGACGTGATCCTGATCCCGGAGCGACCCTTCGACATCGACGAGGTCTGCAACCTGTTGCGAAGGCGCCACGCCCGCGGGCGCGCCTTCTCGATCGTCGTCGCCGCCGAGGGCGCGGTCCCCCGGGAGGGCACGATGGAGATCGCGACGGGCGAGAAGGACGAGTTCGGCCACGTGCGGTTGGGCGGGATCGGTCAGCGGCTCGAGCGCGAGATCGAGCAGCGCACCGGCTTCGAGACCCGGGCCACGGTGTTCGGTCACGTCCAGCGAGGCGGGACCCCCACCGCCTTCGACCGCGTGCTCGCCACCAGGGTGGGCGTGGCGGCGATCGACGCTGCGCACGAGGGTCGCTGGGGGATGATGCCCGCGCTCCGCGGCACCCGGATCGAGCTTGTGCCCCTGAGCGAGGCGGTGGAGGAGCTGCGAACCGTCTCCCCGGAGGAATACGAGGTCGCCGAGCCGTTCATGGGCTGAGCCGGTGCGCGCGGCCCGTCTCGGCGCGCTGGCGATCTCGCTCGCGGTGACGGGCGCCGCCGCGGGCTGCGCCTCCCCCGGATCGGGCATCCAGCCGGGGGAGCACGTAACGGTGTACGTGAGCGCTCCCCTGCACGGCCCGGAGTCGGTCGACGGGCGCGACGTCACCGACGGGGCAAAGCTCGCGCTGGCCGACGCGAACGGGAAGGTGGGCGAGTTGGCCGTCCGCGCCGTCTACCTCGATGACACCAGCGAGCGCGGCGGACGGGCGCGCTGGAGCGACGCCGTCGCCGCAGCGAACGCGCGCCGGGCCACCGAGGACTCGACCGCGATCGCCTACGTCGGGGACTTTGACTCCGGCGCCACGCGCTCCTCGCTGCCGATCACCAACGAGGCCCGAATGCTCCAGGTCTCGCCGGCCAGCTCCGCGATCGACCTGGTCCAGCCGTATCTCGGCGCGGGCGACCAGGTCCCGAACGTGCAGCGCACCGGGGATCGGACCTTCGGCCGCGTGATCCCGAGTGACGAGGTCCAGGGGGCCGCGGGAGCGATTTGGGCGAAGAGGCTCGGCGTGAAGGACGCCGTCGTGGTCCGAGACGGCTCCGCCTTCTCGGGGGTGATCGGGACCGCGTTCCGCTCCCGGGCGCGGGCGCTCAGCCTGATGACGGGCTCCTCGCACCTCGCCGCCCCGGGCAGGCGGTGCGGGGTGTCCGCCTCGCTCGGTCACGTGACCACGTATTTCGCCGGGGCGCGCCCGCCGACAGCCGGGCAGGTTTCGTGCGCGCTCGCTCCGGCCCCGAACAGCCGGGTCCTCGCGAGCGACGCGCTCCTCGGCTCGCGGGCGCTTGGCTTCATTTCGGCCAGGGCCAGGGCCGCGTACGTCACCACCGCCGCCGAGGACCCCCGCCAGCTCCCTCCCGCGGGACGGCGGTTCCTGCGCGAATTCCGGGACCGGTACGGGCGTCTCGCCGGACCGTACGCCGCCTACGGCTACGAGGCGATGGCGGTGGTGCTGGACTCGATCAGGCGCGCGGGGAGCGGGGGAGACGACCGCGACTCAGTCGTCGGCTCCTTCTTCGACACGGCCAACCGCGACTCCGTGCTCGGCACCTACTCGATCGACGACGTCGGCGATACGACGCTCGACCGGCTCCCGGGATACCGGGTCGTGAACGGCCGGCCCGTCTTCGACACGGCTCTTCGCGTCCCGCCCTGAGCACGCCGAGCTGGGTTCCTTTTGACCCGCATAGCGAGGCAAAAGGAACCCACCGGGGCGAGCTACCCACCGAGGGGGGGTAGGACCTCCCCGAGCAGTGCCTTCCCTCACTCGCCGCGCAGAAGGTCGCGAAGCGCGGGCTCGAGCTCCGGGTGGAGGAACTCGAAGCCCGCGTCGAGCGCCCGGCGGGGGACCACGCGCTGGCCGCGGGTGACGACGTCGGCGAGCTCCCCACCGAATCTCGCCGCCAGCGCGAACTTCGGGACCGGGACGATCGCCGGGCGCCCGAGCACCCGCCCCAGGGTCCTCGAGAACTCCCGGTTGGTGGGCGGGTCGGGAGCCGCGGCGTTGTAGGTCCCTGAGGCTGACTCGGTGTCCAGCGCCCAGAGCAGCAGCCGCACCTCGTCCTCGATGTGGATCCACGGCATGTATTGAGACCCGCCCGCCAGCGGGCCACCGACGCCGAGCTTGAACGGAGGGAGGAGCTCCTTCAGCATGCCTTCCCCCGGGTCGAGCACCGGCGCGCTGCGGACCACGACCACCCGCACGCCGAGCTGCTCGGCTTCGCGGGCGGCGGCTTCCCACGCGACGCAGACCTGGGCGTCGAACGCGGGCCCAGGTGGAGTCGACTCGTCGACGATCGCCTCGCCGCGGTCGCCGTAGTAGCCAACCGCCGACTGGCTGACCAGGGTCCCGGGCCTTGGATCGGCCGCGCTCATGGCATCGACGAGGTTCTTGGTGGCCCGCTCGCGGCTCTCGCGAACGCGTCGCTTGGCCTCGTCGTTCAAGCGCTGGAACAGCGATTCCCCGATCAGGTTGACGACCCCCTCGACTCCGTCCAGCGCGCTCGCCGGAGGGCGCTCCAGCCTGGGATTCCAGGCGTGCCAAACGACCCTCGGATTGGTTTGCCGAGCCCGCTCGGGGTCGCGGGTCAGGCCGACCACCTCATCGCCGCGGGCCAGCAGCGCATCGCAGACCCGGGAGCCGATGAAGCCGCTGGCGCCGGTCACGAGTACGCGCATGCCTTCCTTTCTACCCGGCTAGGCGGGCCCGGTCACTCGAGCGTGGCGAAGGTTCCCGTCTCCTCCGAGAAGCGGGCGATGCCGTCGCGGCGGGCCTCCTCGACGACCGCGTCGGCGACGGCCGGGGCGACGTCCCGGTCGAAGACGCTGGGGATGATGTAGTCCTCGCTCAGGTCGTCCTCGCCGACGACCTCGGCGATGCCCTTGGCGGCGGCGAGCTTCATCTCCTCGGTGATCCGGGGCGCTCCCGCGTCGAGCGCCCCGCGGAAGATCCCCGGGAAGCAAAGCACGTTGTTGATCTGGTTCGGGTAATCGGACCGGCCGGTGGCCATGATCCGCACGTACGGCTGCGCTTCCTCGGGCATCACCTCCGGGGTCGGGTTCGCCATCGCGAAGACGATCGCGTCGTCGGCCA
Source organism: Actinomycetota bacterium (assembly GCA_046730395.1). Taxonomy (GTDB): domain Bacteria; phylum Actinomycetota; class Thermoleophilia; order Solirubrobacterales; family 70-9; genus AC-56. The sequence goes on from JBKPIV010000088.1 coordinate 27,189, forward strand.
TCCTCCCGAGCGCCTCGGCCGGGATGATCCCCGGCCCCGAGAGCCCGATGAACAGGTCGCAGCCGTCAATCACCTCCGCGGGCTCGCCGCGAAGCTGGTCCGGGTTCGAGTTCTCCGCGTACCAGCGCTTGATGCCGCTCATCTCGCCGGAGAGATAGTCGTCGCGCTCCGTCGAGAGCGCTCCCCGGCGGTCGCAGCCGATCACGTGGCTCACGCCCGAGGCGCGCATCATCTTCGTTACCGCGACGCCGGCGGCGCCCAGCCCCACGACCAGCACGCGCAGGCTCTCCGGGTCCTTGCCCACGATCTTCAGCGCGTTGAAAAGCGCCGCCATCACCACGACCGCCGTGCCGTGCTGGTCGTCGTGGAAGACGGGGATGTCGACCTCGTCCTTCAGCCGCTCCTCGATGTCGAAGCAGCGCGGCGCCGAGATGTCCTCGAGGTTGATGCCACCGAAGGTCGGCGCGATCAGCTTCACGACCTCGACGATGTGGTCGGGGTCCCGCGTGTCGAGGCAGATCGGGAACGCGTCCACGTTGGCGAACTCCTTGAACAGCATCGCCTTGCCCTCCATCACTGGCATCGCCGCCTCGGGGCCGATGTCGCCGAGGCCCAGCACCGCGCTCCCGTCGGAGACCACCGCCACCGTGTTGCGCTTGATCGTGTACTCGAAGGCCTTGCTGCGGTCCGCGGCGATCTCCCGGCAGACCCGCGCGACGCCTGGGGTATAGGCCATCGACAGGTCGTCGCGGGTCTTCAGCGGATACTTGTTGTGCTGCTCGATCTTGCCGCCCTGGTGCATCTGCAGCGTCCGGTCCACGTACCCGAGCACCCGGGCGCCGCGCGTCGACCCGATGGCGCGCAGGATCTCCTCCCAATGCGCCTGGTCGCGGGCATCGATGGTGAATTCCCTGACCCGCTTGCCCTCGCCTCCCGCGCCCGGGACGAGATCCACGCCCTGGAGCGCCCCGCCCGCCTCCGCGATCTGGGCGGTGAGCTTGCCCAGCGGCTCGTGGCGCGCGTCGAGCTCGACCCGCACGGTGACCGAGAACTGAGCGGAAACGGAGGTTGCGGCCACGGCGGGGGATCATACGAGCCGCGAAATGCCTGCACGGACCCCCCCGGCGCCCGCCGAGCCGCCCAGTGGCACGCCGCGACGGCTGGGCAAGGGCCCGAGCGCCTCGAGACAGAGTTCCCCCAGCCAGCGGGATGCGGTCGGGCAGCCTCCCAGGAACCCGGCCAATGGCCGGGCGCGGGCCTAGGATGGATGTATGCCCGCGACGGAGGCCAAGCCGAAGGCAGCCGCGAGGCCGGTCGACGCCGGTGACGGCGAGCTGTTCCTGATCGACGGGAACAGCCTCGCTTACCGCGCGTTCTTCGCCCTGCCGGAGTCAATCGCCACCGCCGACGGCCGGCCGACGAACGCCATCTACGGGTTCGCCTCGATGATGGCCAAGATCCTGATCGATCACCGTCCCGAGGCGGTGATCGTGGCCTGGGACGCCGGGATGTCCGGCCGGGAGACGAAGTACGAGGAGTACAAGGCCGGGCGGCGGGAACGTCCCGACCTGCTGCGGGAGCAGTGGCCTCACCTCGCCCCCCTCGCCGACGCGTTCGGCTTCCACAACGTCAAGGTCGAGGGGTGGGAGGCGGACGACGTCATCGCGACCCTGGTGCGCCGGGCGAGGGGGGCGGGGATTCCGGTGATGGTCGTCTCCGGCGACCGCGACGTCTACCAGCTGGTCGACGCCGGCGTGCGGGTGATGACCACCTCGCGTGGCGTGACCGAGACGAAGATCTACGACCGCGAGGGCGTCGTGGAGCGCTACGGCGTGCCGCCCGAGCTGGTTCCCGATCTGATCGGGCTGAAGGGGGACACCTCCGACAACATCCCGGGGATCCCGGGCATCGGCGACAAGACTGCGGCCCAGCTCCTGCACCAGTTCGGATCGCTCGAGGCGGTGCTCGAGAACGTCGACCAAATCTCGGGCGCCAAGCGCAAGCAGAACCTCACCGAGCACGCCGAGGACGCCCGGATCTCGAAACAGCTCGCGACGCTCAAGTACGACATCGAGGTCCCGATCGACGTCAGCAAGGAGGCGCGCTCAAAGCCCGACCGAAGCCGACTGCGGGAGGTGGCCGCCGAGTTCGAGCTGCGCCAGGTGATCAAGCGCCTCGACGAGGAGTTTCCCGAGGACGTTCCCGAGCGAACGGTCGAGGAGACGCTGACGGTCGAGGCCGTGGAGGGGACCCCCGATGACCTCGCCAAGGGCCCGATCTCGATCTCGATCGCCGCCGGATGCTGGGCCGCAAGCGACGGTAACCGCGTGGTCACCGGCGAGGTGCCCGACCTCGTGGGGTTCGCCGAGCAGCTCGAGGGACGTCCCCTGCTGGCTCACGACGCCAAGTCCCTCGGAGGCGGCGGGCGGCGCGGGCTGCTCGCGGTCGGCCCGCCCGGAACCATCGACCTCGCGCACGACACGATGGTCGCTGCGTACCTGATCGACCCGGCTCGTCGCGTCTACGACCTCGCCGAGCTCGCGGCCGATGCGGGCCTTGCGGCGGCGCCCCCCGGCGCCGACCCCGGGCAGCTGTCGCTGGCCGCCGAGGAGGGGGAGACGGCGGGCGATCCGGCCACCGAAGCCCGCCTGGTCGTGGAGCTCGCCGCGCGCCAGCGCGAGCGCCTGGCCGAGTTCGGCCTCGAGCGGCTCCTGAACGAGGTCGAGATGCCGCTGATCGAGGTGCTCGCGGCCATGGAGCGCGTGGGGGTGAAGCTCGACGCGAAGAGGCTGGCCGAGATCGGCGAGGGAATGGCGGAGAGGATCGACCAGCTCGAGAGGGAGATCTTCGAGCTCGCTGGCCACGAGTTCACGATCGGCTCGCCTCAACAGCTCGGTGCCGTGTTGTTTCAAGAGCTCGGGCTGACCAAGAAGCGTCGCGGCAAGACCGGCTTCTCCACCGATGCCCGGGTTCTGGCGCAGATCCGCGACGAGCACGAGATCGTCGCCAAGGTGGAGAGCTGGCGGGAGCTGACGAAGCTCAAGAACACCTACCTCGACGCGCTTCCCGCGCTCATCGACCCGGAGACCGAGCGCATCCACACCACCTTCAACCAGGTCGCGACCACGACCGGTCGCCTCTCGAGCACGAATCCGAACCTCCAGAACATCCCGATCCGCTCGGAGATCGGACGCCCGGTGCGCGGCTGCTTCGTGGCGGAGACCGGCATGAGCCTGCTCTCGGCCGACTACAACCAGGTCGAGCTTCGGGTGCTCGCGCACGTCGCCGGCGAGGATGTGCTTCGCAGGATCTTCGCCTCAGGCGATGACGTTCACCGGGAGACCGCGGCCGAGGTGCTGGCGATCTCGCCGGAGGACGTGGGGCCGGCGGAGCGGTCGAAGGCGAAGATGGTGAACTATGGGATCGCCTACGGGCTCTCGGCCTTCGGGCTCGCCGACCGCCTGCAGATCTCGCGTGAGGAGGCGGCCGTCTACATACAGCGCTACTTCGAGCGGTTCCCCGCCGTCCAGCGCTTCATCCAGGAAACGATCGCGAGGGCCGAGCGGGAGGGCTTCGTCTACACGCTGCTGGGCCGTCGTCGCGCTGTTCCCGAGCTCCGCTCCGACCAGCGCCAGCGTCGCTCGCTCGGCGAGCGCTTGGCGGTCAACACGGTGATCCAGGGGACGGCCGCGGACATCATCAAGCTGGCAATGGTCCGCTGCCATGCGAAGCTCGCGGAGGCGGGCATGGAGACCCGGCTGGTGCTCCAGATCCACGACGAGCTCCTGTTCGAGGGGCCCGAGGCGGAGATGGATCGCGCGGCGGATCTGGTGCGGGGGGAGATGTGCGGCGCGTTCGAGCTCGATCCCCCGCTCGCCGTCGACATCGGAGTCGGGAAGGACTGGCTGGCGGCGAAGTAGTCGTCCGTCGATCCCGAGTGGCGAGCGGCTCCGGCGAATCGCGCTCGCTAGTCGCGGCTCGAGAGCTCGGTTGTGGACCCGTCTCCGCTGCTGCGGCTACCGGAGGTCTCACCGATGGAATCGCTTGAGGAGCCGCCCGTGCTCGAGCCGTCGGCTCCGCTCCCGCTCGTGTCGCCACCACTGCCGCTCGTGCTGCTGCTGACGCTTGTGGTCCCGCTGCCGCTATGGCCCCCGTCGCTGGAGCCCCCGGAGTCGCTGACGGAGAGATTGGTGCCGGAGCCCCCATCGCTGCCGTCGCCGCGGTCCCCGCCGCGGAGCTCCCTACTCTCGCCGGCGCCGTCGCCGCTCGGGCCGGACCCACCGCCTTCAGGGCCAGCCCTTCCGCTTTCGGAATCAGGGCCGCTCGAGTCCCCACCCGAATCGGCTCCCGAACCGCGCCCGTCGCGCGACTCGGAGCCCGGCCGATGGTTGGAGCGATCGAGTGACCCCGATTGGTGACCGCGGTGCGAACGGTCCGGCCCCCCGCTGCTGCCGCCACCGCCAGCATCCGCGAGAGTCCGTGCGCCGCCGTCACCACCGCTGCCGCCGCGATCGTGGATGGCGACGCCGGAGCCGACCGCGAGCACCAGGGCGGCGAGGCCGGCGCCGGCCTTCAGCGCGACGCCGCCGCCGCCACCGGCAGTGAGGGTGGCCGCCGCGCCGCCCAGGCCCGCGCCGCCGCTTGCCGTCTCGACCGGTCCGGCGTCCATCAGGATCCGAAGCACGGGAATCGGGATCAGGAGCCCGGTGCCGTTGCGAAGCGCGCTCCGCGCCCGGAAGATCAGCGCCCGCACCGCTCCCGGGGTCGCCCCGAGCGCAGTCGCGATCTCCTCATGGCTGCGACCCTCGAGCTCGCGCTTGACCAGCGCCTCGCATTGCTGAGTGGGAAGGGCCTTGATGCGCTCGAACAGGAGGGCGAGCTCGGCCCTGCGCGCCATCAGCTCGGGTGGCTGGGGCACGCCGTCCCAGTTCTCGTCGACGCGTTCATGCATGCGCTCGTCGCGAAGATCGTTGAGGGCGGTGTTCCGGACGATCGTGTAGAGCCACGGCCGTAGCTTCAGGCCCGGGTCGGATTCGGGCAGCGACCTGTAGGCCTTCAGCAGCGCCTCCTGCACGACGTCCTCCGCTCGGTGAGAGGGCACAATCGAGCCGGCGAACGAGATCAGT
>JBKPIV010000089.1:0-4797 GCA_046730395.1 Actinomycetota bacterium
GGACTCAGCGGCGAGCCAGTCGACCGCCTCCATCACGCCCGCCGGCCCTTGGAAGCCGATCCACAGGAAGGCCCACAACGAGAGCGTCGCATCGCGCTCGAACCCCCCGGCAGCGCATCCGTCGCCGGCTCCGGCGCCCACGGAGCCGGCGCCTGCTCCGGCGAGCCCGGCTCCTGATCCGGCCGCTACGACTGACCCTCAGCCGACTGACACCACGACCGACCCGAGCGCCGGTGCGACGTCGAGCGGCGACGCCGCTCCCGTCGACGGCAGCTCGGCCGGCGGTGCCACGAGCACCGACCCGACGGCCACGACGGACCCGATTCCAGTCGTCGTATCGCCGACGCCCCCGCCCGTTCCTCCGCCGTCACCCAGCTCGACGCCGGCTCCCGACCCAACCACGTCGCCGGCTCCGGCGCCCGCGCCGTCCGACGGGTCGTCCGATCCCACGCCGACCTCGGCGGACGACAAGCCGACCGGCTAGGCCTCGACCACTAAAGCTCTAGGCGAGGCCGATCACCTTCAGCCGCCGCGAGAGGCACTGGGCGGCGAACGCGTGCGTCTCCTCGCGCGAGTAGCCGAATAGCTCCCAGTCGTCCTCCTCGGCCCACGGCGGATCGAGAACCTGGTCGGCGATCGGCAGCGCCTCGGCCATCGTCCGCTGGATCGCGTCGCGGTAGCGGCCGTCCTCCCTCGCCATGTCGGTGAGGAACCGGACGCCGTAGGCGATGTGGCGGTGCTCGTCGCGGGCGACGTTCTGGAAGCCCTCGACGAAGGCGGGAAGCGTGTTCTGCTCCTCGTTGTACTCGATGATGAAGTGCTGGCCGGTGAGCGCCAGCGCCCCCTCGATGATCATGTGGTAGAGGGTGATCGCCTCGACCAGGAGCTCGGTGTCCTCCGGGTCGGCGGCGAGCCTGTCGACGCGGGCCTTCAGCATCCCGTCGAACAGGTCGTCGAATGAGGGATTGAGGTGCTGCTCGGTCGCCCGAAGCCGGGCGGCCAGGTCATCGGCGCCGTCGAGCACGCCGACTTCCTCGTAGAAGCGGTTGAAGAACCGCACGTGGCGAGCCTCGTCGGCGATCTGGGTCGAGAGGAAGATCCGCTGGTCCTCGCGCGGCGTCGCCCGCATGATCGGACCGAGCTCGTCGGTCACCCGCTGCTCGCCGATGAAGAACGAGGAGAGCCCGTACATGCGCTGGAAGCGCTCCTCCTCGGGGATCCGCTCGTGCCAGTCGACCCGGTCCTGTGAGAAGTCGAGCTCCTGGGTCGCCCACTGCTGGCGCTCCCAGAGCTCGTACAGCTGGCGGTAGTCGAGGAGCCTCGCCTCACCGCGATCGGCCGATTCCTGAAGCGCGGGATCGGAGGTCTCGAGGAAGCCCTCCCGGTGGGCGATGTCGCTGAGCGTCCGGGCGGTGGTCGCCTGGGTCGTGTCCTCGGTCTTCGCTTCCACTGGGGCTCCTCTCGTCCGCGGCGGCTGGCTGGCTGCACCGCGGAGCCTACCGGCTGGACTGGCCAGTCGGCCAGACTGGACGGGGTGATCGACCCCGTGCCCGCCTAAACCGTGTGGGCCTCGCCCGGCGCGAGGATCACCACCTGGGAATCGGTCGTCGACTCGACGTCCGACTTGAAGGCCTCGGCGTCCGTCTCGATCGGCGGAAACGTGTTGTAGTGGACCGGGATCACGGTGTCGGCGCCCACGAACTCAGCCGCGACCACCGCGTCATGGCGATCCATCGTGTAGTGGCCGCCGATGGGGATGAACGCTAGGTCGACCGGTGTCCGCTCGGCGATCAGCCGCAGGTCGCCGAACAGGCAGGTATCGCCCAAGTGGTAGAGGGTCTTGCCGCCGATGTTGATCACGAGCCCCGCGGCGGCTCCGATTACGGTGCCCGGGGTGGGGCTGAACGGCCGATCTTCCGAGCCCGGAACCGTGTTGGTGTGGAAGGCCTGCACCAGCTTCGCCCATCCCCAATCGAACTCGACGGTTCCGCCGAGGTTCGGGTCGGCGGCGTCCTCGATCCCCTGTTCCCCGAGCACGTTCGCGAGCTCCGCGATCGCCACGAACGACGCGCCCGTTCGCTTCCCCACCGCGACGGCGTCGGCGAAGTGATCGGCATGCCCGTGGGTGAGCAGGACGTGTGTGGGATTGACATCCTCGGCGGTCACCTCGGCCGCGGGGTTGTTGGGCGAGAGGAAGGGATCCACGAGCACGCGGGTATCGCCGTCCACGAGCTCAACGGTCGAGTGGCCGATGTAGTTGATGTCCATGCGCTTCACTGCTCCTTGTTCGTGTCTCTCAGCTCCTCGGCGAGCGCCCAGCCGACGGCGACGCCGACCATCATCCCCATCCGGGTCTCCTCGGCGAGCAGGGTGCGAATCGCCGCCAGCCGCTCGGACTGCTCGTCGACGTCAACCGCCTTGCGGACCTCCCGATCGTGGGCCTCGCCGAACCAGCCGCCGGTCTCCAGAGCCTCGGCGAGGATCCGCTGAAGCTTCGGCGCCGCGGCCTGCACGACCCCCTCCGCCTCGCGAAGCCGCTCGCGGTCGGTGAGGGCGGCGATCGCCGCGTTGAGCCGCGCTTCGTCAACCTGCATGGGACTCAACATATAGCCGCCGGCGCCGCAGCCGATGGCCGCTAGCGGCGCCGCTCCCACATCTCCAGCGAGCAGGCCGTCTCGTAGCCCAGGCGCTCGTACACCGGATAGCCGAGCTTCGTCGACTGCAGGGTGGAGGTCTCCATCCCGCGCCCGCGCGCCTCGGCCAGCGCCACGTGGAGGAGCTCGCGCGCGAGCCCGCGGCCGCGGCGCTCCTTGAGCGTCGCCACCAGGTAGATCCCGCAGTCCGTTCCCTCGTCGAGCGTCCCGAGGACGCAGGCGGGCTCGCCCTCGACGCGCGCCTGGTAGAGGCGGAGGGGGACGCCGGGCGGCAGGCGGGTGAGCGCGGCGCCGAAGGTCCCGGCGGCGAAGCCGTAGGCGAGATCGTTGATGCGCCCCACCTCCTGCGGCGCCGCCTCCACATCCCAATCGAGCTCGCGGACCTGGGGCTCGGGGAGGCCAGCGAGCCGCCGAACCATCGCCGCGGGCGCCGCGTCGAGCGCGTGCCCGGCCCGCTCGAGCACCGCGGCCGCGTCCCGCTCGGGCTCGGGGACCCATACCGTCCAGGCGTTCACCCCCGCCTCGTCGTAGGTGGTCGCCAGCTCGTCGAGCGTCGCCTCGAGCGCGCCGGCGTCGCGGTAGACGACCGAGTTCAGCACCGAGCGGTCGGGGACCGCGGGGACGATCGACGCGACCACCCCGTCGCGGTGAATCACCGCCGACCGCGCGGAGCTTCGGCCCAAGAGACGGACGAAGGCAGTGAGCGCCCGTCGCTGGAGCGCGATCGCCTCCGAGCGCTCGATCCGATCTGCCACCGCTACCTCTTGCGGGCCAGCGTGATCCCGTCGGCGACCGGGAGCATGGCGACGTCCACCCGCTCATCCCCGGCGACCCGCTCGTTGACCTCGCGGGTCCCGCGGTTGCGGGGGTCGTCGTTCGAGGCGTCGAGGACCTCGCCGCCGCGAAAGACGTTGTCGACCATCACGAGGCCGCCCGGTCGAAGCAGCCGCAGGCACTCCTCGTAGTAGTCGGGATACTCGGCCTTGTCGGCGTCGATGAAGGCGAAGTCGAAGGGGTCGGCATCCGGCAGCGCCCGCAGCGTCTCGAGCGCCGGGCCCAGGCGGAGGTCGATCCTGTCCGCCACCCCCGCCTCCTCCCAGTAGCGGCGGGCGATCTCCGTCCACTCGTCGCTTACGTCGCAGGTGACGAGGACACCGTCATCGGTGAGGCCGCGGGCGATGCAGATCGCGGAGTAGCCGGTGAACGTGCCGAGCTCCAGGGCGCGCCTGGCGCCGATCAGGCGCATCAGCAGGGTCATGAACGCCCCTTGGTCGGCGCCGATCTGCATCACGGCGACGTCGGCGTGGTCCCGCTCGGTCTCGATCGCCAGTCGCCGCAGCACGTCGTCGGTGCGCGCGCCGTGCTCGACCGCGTAGGCATACAGCTCCGGCGTCAGGACCGTGTACTTGTCGGGCATCTGGCAGCTATTAAAACGGCACCAGCCTGTCGCGGCGCGCAACGCGCCGCGCCGGAGTACGTGGCTAGCGGCGGCCGAGCGTAGCCGAGTACCCGGCCGCGAGGCCCACGAGTCCGCCGACGATCCCCGTCCACGGGTTGGCGTAGTCCTCGACCAGCGGCAGCGCCAGCAGTACGACCGCGCCGACCGCGACCGGGACCCAGTCGTACTCCTCCATGAGGTTGTCGCGGGCACCGGCCCGGTGAAGCACCCACCACGCGCCGAGCGCGCCCAGGGCGAGCCCGTTCCCGCCCGCGGAGACGGTGAAGCCGTCGCCGAAGGCGTTGTCGAGCCCGGGCGCCGCGAGCGCCCCGAGGGCGCCGCAGGCGAGGAGCAGCAGCAGCGCGGGCCCCGGGCCGAGGCGTCGCTCGAGGTACGGCACCAGGAGCGCCGTCGCGAGCCCGATCACGAACAGATAGCCGATGTCGTCGTAGACGAACGGCGCCGCCAGGTAGTGCCACCAGGGGTTGGTGAAGCCCGGGGCGCCGAGGACCGCTCCCAGGTCGTAGGCGCTCACGTCCGCGGAGCGCAGGACGATCAGGAGAACCGCCGGGGCGAGGATCGCCGCGATCGTGACGTAGGGGCGCTCCGTCGCAAACGCGAGTCGCGGGCGGCGAGCGCGGCGCTCGGCGGCGCGCCGGCGGCGGCGGGCGCGGCGGGACTCGCGCGCGGTGAGCTCGTCTGTCT
>JBKPIV010000090.1:0-4281 GCA_046730395.1 Actinomycetota bacterium
ACCCCGCCGACGACGACGCCGAGCTGGTAGACGCTCAGGTCCGCGGCGCGCTGCACGACCAGGAGCACCGCGGGGATCAGGATCGCCGCGATCGTCACGTAGGGACGCTCGGTGGCCAGCGCGAGGCTCGGGCGGCGGCCGCGGCGCTCGGTGGCACGGCGACGTCGACGGTCGCGGCGCGACTCGCGCGCCTGCAGCTCGTCGCCGCGGCGCTCGAGCTTCGGCGCGCGCTTTCGAAGCCGCGTGCCGCAGTAGGGGCATTCGGTGACGTACGGGCTCACCTCGGAGCCGCAGCTCTTGCAGACCACCGTGAGCTCGGTCTCCGCCATCCAGGCGAGGATAACCCGCGGCGAGCCTCTACGCGTGCGTGTCGGCGATCATCTCGCGGAGGAGCGCGTTCAGGTCCCGACCGTGCCCCTCCCAGAAGCGAAGTTGCCGCTTGGCGCCCGTCTTCCCCTCGAGCAGATCGTCCATGAGCTCGAGCTCCGCGGCGCACCCGATCGCGGCGGCGTCCCCGGCCAGCTCCTCGAGCAGGCCGTGGGCCATGTCCTCGGCGGCCACCTGCTCGCCCCGCCAGAAGTCGACCAGACGGCTCTCCATCCCGCGAAGCGCGGCGCGCACCTTGTTGTCGTCGATCAGCTCGGTGGGGTACTCGATCAGCGGCTCGCCCGCGTCGTACAGCTCGTAGATCCGGTGCGCGAGGGCGGCGGTCAGGGCGGCGAGGCCAATGGTGTGCTCGAGGGTCGTCTGCTGATCGAAGACCCTGGTCTCGACCGTGCCGAGGTTCGGGTGCGGGCGCACGTCCCACCACATGTAGGTGTAGTCCTCGATCGCACCGCCCCGCATCATCTGCTCGACGCGGTGCGAGTAGATCTCCCAGGTGCCGTAGTGCGGCGGGATCCCGACCCGGGGGAAGGCGCGGAAGATCGGCGTGCGCGAAGACATCATCCCCGTCCTCTGGCCGCGCCAGAACGGCGAGTTGGCCGACAGCGCCAGGAGCAGCGGCAGGTAGCGGCGGATCCCGTCGGCGACGTAGATGGCCCGATCGGGCCCGTCGATCCCGACGTGGACGTGCGTGCCGAAGATGATCTCCTGGTGGGCGATGAAGGTGAGCTCCTCGGCGAGCTCGCGGTAGCGGTCCCGCTCGACGATCTTCTGGTCCTCCCAGAGCGCCCACGGGTGCGTGCCCGAGGCGGCGATCGCCAGACCGCGGCCCTCGGCGATCCCGGCGACGCAGCGGCGCAGCGCCGCGAGCTGCTCACCCGCCTCGCCCACCCCGTCGCACGGCTCGGTGGCGATCTCGAGCACGGACTGCATCAGCTCGGGCTTCACCTGGCCCTCGAACTCGGAGGGGACGTCCTCGAGGATCGCCTCCACCTCCTGCGCGAGGGCGAGGCTGTCCCGGTCGAGGATCATCAGCTCCTCCTCGATCCCGATCGTGAACGGCGGCCCGTTGAAGCGGTGCTCAAGCACGAGTGGCCGGGGCTATTATGGGCGCGATGGAGGTCAAGACCGCCACCGAGCCGGTTGCCGAGCAGAAGTCGCTCCTCGCCGTCCTCTCCCCGGGCAAGCGCACCAGGCTTCGCCGCCTCCTGTTCGAGTTCGGCCCCGGGCAGGGCACGTTCCTCTTCCTTCCGATCGATCAGGGGATCGAGCACGGGCCGCGCGATTTCTTCCCGAACCCGGCCTCGAAGGACCCCGAGTATCAGTTTCACCTCGCGGCCGAGGCGGGCTACTCGGCGATCGCCTGCCAGATCGGCCTCGCGACGAAGTACTACCCCGACTACGCGGGCCAGGTGCCGCTGATCCTCAAGGTCAACGGCAAGACCGATGTCCCCCCCTCCGACGACGCCCTCTCCACGACCAACGCCTCGGTCGAGGACGCCGTCCGCCTGGGGGCCGACGCGGTCGGCTACACACTGTACGTCGGCTCACCGCGCCAGGACGCCGATCTTCACCAGCTGAAGGGCGTGCGGGAGCAGTGCGACCGCTACGGCATGCCCCTGATGATCTGGGCCTACCCGCGGGGCGCCGCGATCGAGCAGAAGGGCGGCCGCGACTCCTTCTACGCGATCGACTACGCGGCGCGGCTGGCGATGGAGATGGGGGCCGACATCGTGAAGCTGAACATGCCGAAGATCGACCCAGAGAGGGACAAGGACTCCCCCGCCCCGTACAACGAGGGCGGCTTCACGCAGGAGGAGGCGATCCGACATGTCGTCGCCTCGGCCGGTCGTGCGCTTGTCGTCCTGTCGGGCGGCTCCAAGGTGGACGACGAGAAGCTCCTCGACCAGACCCGCTTCATCATGCAGGCGGGCGGCTCGGGCGTGATCTACGGCCGCAACGTCTGGCAGCGCCCCCATTCGGCGGCGCTCGAGATCATCGAGCGGATCAAGGAGCTCATGCTCTCGAGCGTCACCCGCATCCCGTAGCGGACCGGCCCCAGGGCGGCCGGCCCGACCACCCCTCGGGGGCGCGTGGCGCTCTCGCTGGGGTTAGCGAGGCATGAGCCGGAATCGTTTGATCGGCGCCGTGGCGGCGGTCGTGCTCGTGGGGGTCCTCGCCTGGCGGCTTGTCGAGGTGGGTGGCTCCGGCAGCGACGGTGCGCCCACGCCGGCCGGGCATTCCGTTCAGTCCCGGGTGGTGCGGGTCGTGGACGGGGACACGATCATCGCCCACGTCGCGGGCAGCGACCAGTACGTCCGCTACATCGGCGTAGACACGCCCGAGACCGTGAAGCCGGATACGCCCGTGCAGTGCTACGGGCCACAGGCGAGCGCCGAGAACCATCGTCTGGTGGAGGGCCGCACCGTGCGGCTGGTGTTCGACCGCGAGCGGCGCGACCCCTACGGGCGCCTGCTGGCCTACGTGTACGAGGACTCGCGGTTCGTCAACGCCACGCTCGTTCGCGGCGGGTACGCCCGTCCGCTGACGATCGCGCCCAACACCGCGCACGCGGGGCTCTTCCATCGGCTGGCGGGCCGCGCCGGCAAGGACGGGCGCGGGCTGTGGGGCACCTGCTAGGCGTCCCGCACAAGCGTCGCCGGGCGCGAAATTCCCGCTAGTAGCGATTGCCACCGGCACCGCTTGGTGTGGCGTGTGAAGGGTTTGCTAGGTTCCGCTTCGCGTCGCGTGAGGATGAGCGTCTCGACGACGCTCGTGCCGGCACGGAGCGCCGTTCTCCCGCGGAGATCTCGACATGAGGATGCAACAGAGCAGTTCCCAGTTCGAGACCGCCTTCGAGCAGGAGGCGGCGCTTGAGCGGCGGCGGCGCCAGCAAATGCGCCAGCGGGCGGTCAACCGTTCGCGCGCCCGGCGGATCCAGCGCAGCGAGCAGCGCGGCCGGGTCGCGTTCGGCGTCCTCGTCACCGCCCTCACGATCACCGTGGTCACGGTGATCGTGGTGATGTTCGAGACGCTCGCGTGGCTGATGGGCTGAACGCCCCGGGTCGCGATCTCCTATCTCTTGCCGGCTCCGTGGTCGTTTGACAAATCGTCGAGTGCCTCGTGCACTCGATGGCTCGCGTGCTGGGTCCCTACCTGCTCTTCCTTGATCGAGAGATAGACCTCCTTGCGAAAGACGGGCACGTCGCGCGGCGCGGTGATCCCCAGGCGGATCTTGTCTCGCGACACCGCCAGCACGGAAACCTCCACGTAGTCGCCGATCATGATGCTCTGATTTGTCTTTCGCGTCAAAACGAGCATCTCGCCTCCATTTCGTGCTGAACTCCCGGCGGGGACGTTGGCCGCCGGGCCTTCGGCCACCATAGCCACTCGGGCCCCGTCTCGCCACCCACAACCGTCGCTGGGTGGTCCGTTACCATCACCCGCCTCCTCGAATCCCCCGACATGGCTCGTAAGCCGCTTCGCTCACAGCTCAATCAGATCCGCGCCTGGGTCCGCCAAGGGCGAACCGACGCCTGGATCGCCCATCAGCTCGACGTCCCGGCAGCGGAGCTGCGGGAGTTCCGGCGCCGCCACGAGCTGGCTCCCGAGGAGGACGCCGGCGAGGGCGAGCTTCGCGACGAGATCGAGGCCGAGATCCAGGCGCTGAGCGAGGCCGAGGAAGCGGAAGAGGAAGAGGAAGAAGAGGAAGAGGAGGAAGAGGAGGAAGAGGAGGAGAAGGAAGAGGGCGAGGAGAAGGAAGAGGGCGAGGAAGAGGAGGAGGCCGAGGAAGCCGAGCGCACAGAGGGCGAGGCTGAGGAGGAGCGCGCCGAGGGCGAGCCCCGGCCCAGGCGGCGGCGCCGGCGCGGGCGCCGCGGCCGAGGCGCGGGCGGGGGC
>JBKPIV010000091.1:0-87754 GCA_046730395.1 Actinomycetota bacterium
CCTCGGCCGCGCGCAGATCGGAGTGAGCGTCAGCGCCGATCGCGAAATGGTCCATGACGAGGGCGGCCACGTCGCGAAGCGCCCACTGCGCGTGCGTGTCCTCGATCCCGTGGTCGAAGCCGCAGAGGACGAGTGGCCCCAGGGAATCGCCGGCCAAAAGCGCGCCGTGGCTGCCGCCCCCGAGGTGGCTTGCCCCGCCCCAGTCGACGCATTCATAACCGGCCTCGAGCGAGACGAGGAGGTCACCCGCGTTCGGCGCTCCGAGCGCCGACCAAAGCCGCTCGAGCCCGTCGGGATAGGGGTCGCTGACGAGCAGGCCGTCACGCTGCTCGAGCTCGAGCGCCGCTGGCTCGCCCTCGAGGTCCCACGAGCTCTCGCGGCCGTCGGTGACGGCAGAGCCCGGAGCGAACCGCAGCTCGCCGCGCGCGCTCTCCACCACCGCCTCCGGCTCCGAGCCGTTGTCGCGGTCGAGCCTCGCCACGAGATCCACCCCGTCCAACTCGCGGAGGACGCTGCGCACCTCGGAGAGCAGGCGCTCGCGCCCCCGGCCATCGCCAAGGGCATAGATGCCGGCTGCCCGCGCGGTCGGGCTGACGGCAAGCCTCGCGCGCTCAGGATGCTCGGCGTTGGGCTCGAGCACGCTCCACCGCTCGCCGAGACCGGCCGCGATGGGCAGCGCGTGCTCGACGTCGGTCTGGGCATGGTCGGCCATCAGGATCACGGAATGGGTCTCGCAGAACGAGTCGACGCCGCCGGCCGCGTCCACAAGCTGTCCGAAGCTGTGATCCGCGTGGGCGATGGAGTCCCGCATCGCGCCCACCCCGTGGATGTGGGTCTGGTGGTCGTTGTCCGGCAGCGAGAAGAGCAGGAAGTCGTATCCGTCGTCCGCGATCAGCTCGCGGCCAACGCAGGCCGAGTACGCGTCCCGGGTCCCCGGCCGGGCCAGCGTCGGTTTGCAGGGAACGCGGCGACTCGCATACAGCTCGCCGTAGAAGAGCTCGTCTGGTCCCCAGACCGCATGGCGGAAGTTGGCCGCCACCGCGACCCTCCGCATGAGGCCCTCGAGCCCGAGCTCGTGGCGCCGACGGCCGCGATAGATGAGGAACGGGGTGCACGCGGTCCTCACGCCGGCGTCGCCGAGCCGCTCGAAGATCGTGTCGACCTCGTACGACAGGTGCGCCATGTTCATGTTGTAGACCGTGTCGTAGAGGGTTCGGAACAGACCGAACGCACGCGTGGCCTCGAGCGAGGAGCCGTATTCGACGTAGCGCCGCTCCGTGCGGTGGTACCAGTTCATGCCGCTGATGTGGTGCTCGCCGGGCCCCGCCCCGGTCGCGATCTCCGAGCACGCCACGGGTGTGACGGATGGAAACCCGGAGACGCAGTCGCCGATCAGCGCTCCGCGGCGCATCAGCGCCGCGAAGTTCGGGGCCAGGTCGTCGGCGATAGCCCGCAGGAGCATGTCCGTTCGCAGCGAGTCGACGACGACCAGGCAGAGCTTTCGGGGACCGTGCATGAATTCGAACTGTGACGGAGAGAGCGGGCGCTACGCGAGACGAGCCGTCGCATCGCTCATCTCAATACCCGCAACCCCTCGTACTTGCGCTGAGCGCGGCGACGGCGGGCCGAGGCCAGCCACAGGAGCGCCAGCAGGGCGACGAGGCCGAACGGCTCGAAGAAGACCGACAGCACCGCGATCACGAGGGCGATCACCGCGACGATGATCCCGATCGACGACGCGCCGCGGGCGCGCGCCAGCGCCCCCGCGACCACCGCGCTCACGACGCCGAACGCGATGATCGAGATCAGGAGCCCGAGCGGGACCCCCGGCCAAGCGGGGTGGTCGCGATTGTGGAGAGAGATCGCGAAGAAGACCGCGCCGCCGATCGCCGCCGGCACGGCGAGCAGGAATCCGATCACGCCGCGGCGCCCCGAGGCGCCCGCGAACGTCCCGGTGGCCACCGCGAGCCCGATCCCCTGACAGGTAGCGAGGAAGAGGCTCATGAGCCGAGAGAGGCTAGATGATCGACCTTAGGTTCGCGTAAGGGCGACCAGGGCAGTCACGAGGGTGACGGACCGCGCCGCGCTGCGGCACACTTGCGCGAATGCCGGAGCCTCAGGATCGTCCCACACCCTCCGCCGGAGAATCCCTGCCCGCGCACCGGCGTGCCCACCAGACGGCTCGCGACCTCGAGCGCTACGCGGGGCTGTTCGCCGAGCGCACCGGGGTCATGCGCTCCTCCGCGATGCGCGATCTCATGGCCATCACGGCGCGCCCGGAGGTGATCTCTCTGGCCGGCGGCCTTCCCGACACCTCGACCTTTCCGCCGGAGAGCTTCGCCGCCCAGATGACGAGGATCGCGCAGGAGTCCTCGGCCGAGGCCCTCCAGTACGGACCCACCGAGGGCTTCGACGCCATGAAGGCCGCGCTGCGCGGGGTGATGGCGGCCGAGGGAATGGCCCCCGACCCCGAGGACATCATCGTCACCACCGGCGGCCAGCAGGCGCTCGACCTGATCGCCAAGACCTTCGTCGATCCGGGCGACCCGGTGATCTGCGAAGCCCCCACCTATCCCGGCGCGGTGCCCGTGTTCTCCTCCTACCAAGCCGATGCGCATCAGGTCCCGATCGACGCGGATGGGATGCGGGTCGATCTGCTGGCCGACCTAATCGAGAGGCTGGAGTCCGCCGGCCGCCGGCCGAAGTTCATCTACTCCGTGCCCAGCTTTCAGAACCCGGCTGGGGTGACGCTCTCGGGCGAGCGCCGCCGGCGACTGGTCGAGCTCGCACACGAGCGCGAGGTGCTGGTGGTGGAGGACAACCCGTATGGGCTCCTGCGCTACGAGGGCCAGCCGGAACCGCCGCTCTACCAGCTCGACGGGGGCGATTACGTGATCTACGTCGGCACGCTTTCGAAGATCCTCTCGCCCGGAATCCGCCTCGGTTGGGTCGTTGCCCCACCCCCGGTGATGGAGAAGATCGTCCTCGGCAAGCAAGCCACCGATCTGTGCACCTCCACTCTGACCCAGTACTTCGCCCTCGAGTACTTCGCCGAGGACCGCTGGCGGGAGTACGTCGACGATCTCTGCGGCATCTATCGGGAGCGGCGGGACGCCATGCTCGAGGCGCTGGAGCGCCACCTCCCCGACCAGGCGTCATGGACGCGGCCGGCCGGAGGACTGTTCGTCTGGGCGACGCTGCCCGCGTACATCGACACCGCGGATTTGCTGGCGAAGGCGTTGCGCGAGAACGTGGCGTTCGTCCCGGGCGCCGCCGCCTTCGTCGACGGACGCCAGGGGGCCAGCTCGATGCGGCTCAACTTCTCGGGGTCGGACGAGGACGAGATCCGCGAGGGCATCCGGCGGATCGGCAAGGTGGTCGGAGAGCAGGTTGCCCTTTACGAGACGATCACGTCGGAGCACCGGGCGCTAGGGCCCGCCGACGAGCGCCCGGATTCCGGTGGTGGCCAGCGAGGCGACGTCGTCCCCTTCAAGCGACCCCAGGAGCCCAGTTGAGGGTCGCCGTGCTCAAGGGGGGACGATCGCTCGAGCGGCAGGTCTCGCTGCGCTCGGCCGCGCGAGTGGAGGACGCGCTCGGCTCGCTGGGCCACGAGGCGATCCCGCTCGACGTCGGCGGCGACCTCGTCAGGCGCCTGAAGGACGCCGCGCCCGACGTGGCGTTCATCGCGCTCCACGGACCCGGCGGCGAGGACGGCACGCCCCAGGAGCTTCTCGAGATCCTCGACATCCCGTACACCGGTCCCGGGGTCACCGCCTGCATTCGCTGCATGGACAAGGTGCTCAGCAAGCACCTGTTCCGGGCCGCCGGGATCCCGACCCCGGACTGGGTGGCCTTCAACGCGACCGCGTTTCGCGAGCTCGGCGCGGCCGACGCGCTGGAGGAGATCGAGGCGAGGCTGGGCTTCCCGCTCGTCGTCAAGCCAGCCGCACAGGGATCCTCGCTCGGCGTTCGCTTCGCCGCGTCCCGCGACGACGTTCCAGAGGCGCTCGTCTCGGCGTTCAGCTACGACGACCGGGTCCTGCTCGAGCGCCACGTCGCGGGACGCGAGCTGGGCGTCTCGCTGCTCGACGGTGAGCCACTTCCCGTCGTCGAGGTGCGTCCAAGGGAGGAGGACCGATTCGACTACGAGGCGCGGTATGAGATCGGCCGCACCGACTACGACTGTCCCGCGGCGCTGGCTCCCGCGGAAACCTCACAGGTCCAGGAGGTCGCCCGGCGTACCTACGAGGCGCTCGACTGCGCCGGCTTCGCCCGCGTCGACCTGATGCTCGACGCGGAGTCCGGGCCGCAGGTGCTGGAGGCGAACGCAATCCCCGGACTCACCGACACAAGCCTGCTGCCGATGGCGGCCGACGCCGCGGGGATCTCTTTCGAGGACCTGGTTGCCCGGATCGTCGAGCTCGCCCTGACGCGCTCAACCCTGGCCGGGCGGCGCTAGCGCCTACTCCTCGCCCTGCGCGAAGTCCTCGGGAGTGACCTGATCGAGGAAGTCCTTGAACTTCTCGACGACCTCCTCCGTGTCCTCGACCTCATGCTCGAACTCGATCGAGGACTCGTCGATCACATCGTCGGCGGCGAAGATCGGCGCCTGGGTCCGCACGGCGAGGGCGATCGCGTCGGACGGTCGGGAGTCGATCTCCATCTCGGAGCCGTTCACGGAGATCGTGATCGAGGCGTAGAAGGTGTTGTCCCGAAGCTCGGTGACCGCGACCCGCTCGCACTTCGCGTCGAGCTGGTCGAGCAGGTCCGAGAGCAGGTCGTGCGTCATCGGCCGCGGGGTGGAGGCGCCCTGCAGCTTCATCAGGATCGCCGCCGCCTCCGGATGCCCGATCCAGATCGGCAGGAACCGATTCCCGTCCACCGTCTTCAAGAGCACGATCGGCTGCTTGCCGACCATGTCGAAGCTCACGCCGTAGATCTGCATCTGCTGCACGCTGATTTCTCCCGGCCGCCGGGGGCCTCGAGCCATTATAGGTGCGGGTAGATTGGCCCCATCGGGGACGGTCGGGCTCATGACGTGCGCCCGGACCGCCAAGATCACGGCCGGTTAAGGGGTGGGATCCAAGGGGGGTCCGGGTCGTTTGCGAGGTCGGAGACGTCGAGCGTCACTCGGCGACCGGGTCAGCTAGCGTGGCTCGAGATGACCACGATGTCCGTGATCCGTCTGCGCGCTCCTGGCGTCGGCGGGCTCGCCTTCGAGCAGAGCGAGATCCCGAGCCCGAGCTCGGGTGAGGCGCTCGTGCGCGTTCACGCTGCGGCGATCACGCGCGACGAGCTCGATTGGGCGGTGGATCGCCTGCCGACGATCCCCTCCCACGAGCTATCGGGGACGGTCGCCGCTCTTGGCCCGGGTGCGTCCGGTATCGCCGCCGGCGACGCCGTCTGCGCGCTCACCGAATTCGATCGTGACGGCGCGGCGGCCGAGTACGCGGCACTGCCGGTGTGGTTACTCGCGCCCAAGCCGCATACGCTCACACATGTCGAGAGCGCGGCAATCCCGCTCGCCGGGCTTAGCGCGTGGCAGGGGCTCTTCGAGCACGGCCGGCTGCAGGAAGGCGAACGCGTGCTGATTCACGGTGCTGCCGGCGGAGTGGGGCACCTCGCCACCCAGCTCGCACGCTGGCGCGGGGCGCACGTCATCGGCACCGCGACCGGAGGTGCCGTGGAGAGGGCGCGCGACCTCGGAGCCCACGAGACGCTCGACCGAGCTACCGCCTGCTTCGAGGAGGAGGTCGAGCCGGTCGATCTCGTCTTCGACACCGTCGGCGGCGAGGCGCTCGCCCGTTCGCCGGCGGCGCTGCGCGACGGCGGAAGGCTTGTCTCGGTTGCCGAGGAACCCCCGCCCGTCGTCAGCGAGAGAATCGAAGCGGTCTACTTCGTCGTCCAGCCGAGCCGCGAGCAGCTCATCCAGCTTGGCCGACTAGTCGACGAGGGTCAGGTCCGACCGGCGATCGACTCCGTCTTCTCGCTCGCCGACTCGCGCCAGGCGTTCGAGCGCGTCATCCTGCCGGGCAAGCGCGGCAAGGTCGTCCTCAAAATCGCCGATGAGTAGGCCGCAACCGGTGGGATGGCGAGCGATGGCCCTGGTTCGAGTTCAGGGCGACCTGGATGGGCGATCCTGGACTCGAACCAGGGACCTCTTCCTTATCAGAGAAGCGCTCTAACCGACTGAGCTAATCGCCCTCGGCCGCTCATTTTAGAAAGGGTCGCAAGCCCCGTCGCGAGCGGCCGCGCCCCGGTCCCTTAGGGTGGCCACCGATGCCGCGCCGCCCCGATCTGCCGCCGCTTCACCGGTCGGCGCTCTCCGCCGATCCGATCGACCAGTTCCGCGAGTGGTACGACCAGGCTGCGCGGGAGGCCCCGCTGCCGCATGCCATGACCCTCGCGACCGTCGACGCCGATGGCCTCCCCGACGCCCGGATGGTGCTGCTCAAGGGGTTCGGGAACGACGGGTTCCGGTTCTTCACCAACCAGAGCTCGGCCAAAGCCCTGCAGCTCGAGGCGAGACCGAGGGCGGCGCTGGTCCTCTACTGGCGAGAGCTCGACCGCCAGGTCCGGATCCGCGGCGCCGTCGAGCGGATCGGCGACGAGGAGGCGAACGAATACTTCGCGACCCGCGAGCGCGACTCCCAGCTCGGCGCCTGGGCTTCACCGCAAAGCCAGCCGCTCGCGGGCCGCGCGGAGCTCGACGCGCTCGTGGCTAAGGTCACGAAGCGGTTCGCCGGCGGGCGGGTCCCGCGACCTGACTTCTGGGGCGGCTACCGGGTGCGGCCCGAGGAGATCGAGTTCTGGCAGGGGCAGGTCGGCCGGCTCCACGACCGCTTCCTGTACGTACAGGAAGGCGAGGGCTGGCGAATCGAGCGCTTAGCGCCCTGACTTTCGCTCATGGGCGAACGAGAAGAGCTCGTCCAGGTCGTCGAAGTGGAGTTCGGCGCGGATCCCCCGGCGCGACGCTCGCACCCGCACCTCGGCGCCCAATGCGTCCGTGAGCGCCTCCTCTCCGCGCGCCAGCGCAGCTTCTTGGTCGGGGTGCGGAACCACCTTCGCCCGCCGCCGGTCGCCGCCCCCCCGCGCCCGCCGCTCCGTCTCGCGGACCGACCAGCCGCCGGCAGCCGCCTCGCGGGCGAGATCTCGCCGGCTCTCGTTCCCAGGAGCCAGCAGGAGCGCGCGGCCATGGCCCTCGCTCAGCTCCCCGGACGCGAGCAGCTCGAGCACGTCGTCGGGCAGGTCGAGCAGCCGAATGAGGTTCGAGATCGCCGGGCGACTGCGGCCGAGCCGGCGCGCGAGTTCCTCCTTCGAGACGCCGAGTTCCTCGACGAGCGCCGCGCAGGCCCGTGCCTCGTCGACCGGGTTCAGGTCCTCGCGGGCCATGTTCTCGATCAGCGCCGTTTGCAGCCGTTCGGCCTCGCCCTCATCGCGAACGATCGCCGGCACCGTCCCCAGTCCGGCCTCCCGCGCCGCCCTCCAGCGCCGTTCGCCCGCGACCAATTCGTAACGCCCATCGCCGAGCCGGCGAACGATCAGCGGCTGGACCACCCCGGCATCCGCCACCGACGCCGCCAGGCCCTCGATCGATCCCCGATCAACGCGGGTTCGAGGCTGCCGCGGGTTCGGGCGGATGAGCTCAATGGGCAGCTCGCGAAGCTCCATCCCGGCGGTCGCCTCCGGCAGGAGCGCCGCGAGCCCCCGCCCCATTCCTCGCCTGGTCAAGCCTCTACCTCAACTTGAGGGCTATCGAGCGCCACAACCGACACCCCACTCGCATGCTCGCGCTCGGCGAGCTCCCTCGTCAGGTCCCAATAGGCGGCCGAGCCACGCGAGCCGGGGGCATGGTCGAGTAAGGGGACGCCGTAGCTCGGGGCCTCGGCGACCCGGATGCTGCGCGGGATCACGGTCCGGAACACCAGCTCGTGGAAATGATCGCGGAGCTCGCGCTCGACGTCGTGCGCGAGCCTCGTTCGCTCGTCGTGCATGGTGATCACGACGCCGGTCAGAACGAGGCTGGGATTGAGCTCCCGGCGCAGGCGCTCCAAGGTCTCGAGGAACTGAACCAATCCCTCGAGCGCTAGGTACTCCGCCTGCACGGGCACGATCACGCTGTCGGCGGCAACCAGGGCGTTGACGGTGACCGGGCCAAGCGACGGAGGACAATCCAGCAACGTAGGCGAGAATCGCTCGCGAACCGGCCCGAGCATCTCGCGCAGATGGCGATCGGAGCCCTCGATCCGCGGCAGCTCGATCGTCGCGCCCGCCAGGTCGCGGCTCGCCGGCACGATCCACAGGTTGTCGGGCCCGGCCGGCCTCGCGGCCTCGGCAACCGAGCACTCGCCGACCAGGCAATCGTACGAGGAGGGGGTCTCCGCCCGGCCGAGGCCCAGCGCCACGGTGGCGTTGCACTGCGGATCCAGGTCGCAGAGGAGCACCTGGTCTCCCGCGGCCGCCGCGCAGGCGGCGATGTTGACGGCCGTGGTGGTCTTGCCCACACCGCCCTTCTGGTTCGCGATCGCGTAGACGGAGCCCATCGGCCGGCGACCTTACCGGGCGCCCAGGCGGGGCCCTGAGCCAAACGGACGCTTCTTCGCCATCCCCGGGCGGCGAGGAAGGCCGTCCGGCGTTGGACCGTCCTTTCTGACCACGTGCAGGTGCCGATGGCGCGAGCCGGCGTACGGACCGACCCAGTCGATGGTGACGGGGGCCATCGCCAGGCGATCCGCGGCCCGCCTGAGCTCCGCCTCCTCCTCG
Source organism: Actinomycetota bacterium (assembly GCA_046730395.1). GTDB lineage: Bacteria > Actinomycetota > Thermoleophilia > Solirubrobacterales > 70-9 > AC-56. The sequence continues at coordinate 8,764 of JBKPIV010000091.1, forward strand.
GGGTCGCGCCGCCCCTTCCACGCCACGAGAACGCCTCCCTCGACCAGCAGCGGCGAGGCCAGCTCGGCGAGCGTCGACATGCGCCCGACCGCCCGGGCGGCAACGACGTCGTAGCCCTCCCGCCCGCCACCGGGCGGCGCCTTCGCCGCCCACGTCTCCGCCCGCTCGCACACCACGACCGCATTGGTGATGCGGGCGGTCTCGATCGCCCGGCGCATGAACTCGCACTTGCGCCCGGTTGCCTCGATCAGGTCGACGCGGGCGCTCGCCAAGGCGACGGCCAGCGGAATCCCGGGAAATCCCGCCCCCGACCCCACGTCCGCGATCCGGCGCGCCGTTCGGAATGCCTCCACCTCGAGGCCGGCGAGCGAGTCCGCAACGTGGACCCGCCATGCCTCCTCTGGGTCCCTCACCGCGCTCGGGGCGGCGCGAGCGGCCGCCAGCAGCTCCAGCACCCGCCGGAGCGCGTCGCGGGCGCCGGCGGGGAGCCCTCGAATGGCAGCGGCGCCGGGTTCGCTCAATCGCTGAGGAGCGGTGCGACGATCACGCAGCGCTCGGGCTCATCACCCTCGCTGAAGGTCTCGATCCCGGCGCGATCCTTGAGGTGCTGATGCACGACCCGACGCTCCGTCGGGGTCATCGGGTCGAGCTCGATCTCACGGCCGGTCTTCAGCGCCCGTTCGGCCGCCCGATCGGCCTGGCGCTCGATCGCCTCCCGACGGCGGCCGCGGTAGCCGGCGGCGTCCACGACGACCCGCTTTCGGTCCTGCCGGCCGCGGAACGCCGCTCGGTAACAGAGGAGCTGCACCGCATCGATGGTGGCGCCGCGGCGGCCGATCAACAGACCCACATCGTCGCCCTCGACGCGCCCGACGATCTCCTCGTTCGTGTCCTCGACCTCAACTCGGGCGTCGAGCTGGAGCTCGTCCACTACCCGCTGGAGGATCGCCCGCACGCGCTCAGCCGGCTCCTCCGGCAGGCCCCTGTCCCCATCGCTCGCCACGCCGCGAGTCTATTGGGGAGGAAGCTCCGCGGACGGCGTGCCAAGGCACTCGATCGTGACGGGTGGGAGTGTGGCTTGCCGAGGCCGGCCGCGGTCTCGTTTGTTGCACGGCCCGTCGAGCCGAATTGGGTCGTCAGCCGCGGGCAGAGAGCCGCGCGACGGCTTCTGGCCGCCGCGCGGCCTTTCGCTACGTCAGGCTCCTCGCCTGAGACTCGACCCGGCGCAGGGCATCGGTGGCCGTGGTCTGCGCGTCGTCAACGCGACGCCCGAACTCGTGCTGCACGGACCTGACCTGCTGCTCGGCCTCGCGACGGTTACGCCGCAGGCTCCGGGTCACCTGCCCGCGCCGGCTTGTGACCTTGCGCTGGACGCGCTTCCGGGTGGTCGCTCCGCGACGCTCCACCCTGCGGAGGTTCACCGTCGCGCGGCGCCGCAGCTTGGAGGCCTCGCGACGGATGCCCGCCTGCGTCCGCAGGGGCCTCACGCTCTCAACGACCTTCTCGCCCCCACTCACGGCGGCACCCACGGCCGTGTCGGCAACCCGCTGCGCCTGCCAGCCGATCGACTTCAGCCGGCTTTGCTGCGCGCGAGCGCGGGTCTCCGCGGCCTTTCGCGCCGAGCGGCTGCGCTTGGCGGCGTTCTGCCTACGCGTCGCCGCTGCCCGTTGCGCCGCAGCTCTTCGCTGTGTCTCCGTTTGCGTAGCGATTGGAATCGCCCCTTCCTCAGGGGTCGCTTGCATCGCAGGTTCGCCTACCCAGGGCGACTTTGCGAAAACGGCCCGCGCAGCACCCCGTGGATCGCTTACGTGGGGTCGGTCGTCGATTCGCTGACAGGCACGAAGGCCCGCGGCCAGGGGCTCCTATCGGCGCCTTCGCTTCTTCTTGCGAGGCGGTGGAGGAGGGGGCTTCGCCGCGCGTTGCTGCTCCGGTGCGCCGTGTTCGGGCGGCGGGATGATCTGCTTCACGACCCACTGCTGGCCCATCGTCCAGAGGTTGGTGGTGATCCAGTAGACGACCAGCCCGGAGGGAAAGTTGATCACGATCGGCGTGAAGATCACCGGCAGCGCGTACATCATGATCCGCTGGTTTCCCTCCGCCGAGCTGGCCATGATCGAGGTGGAGCCGATCATGGTCACGAAGTAGAGGATCATCAGGATCACCAGGACCCCGCCGGTGGCCTTGGCCGACAGGTCCGGGATGAATACCCAACCCGCCCCGTTGAGCTCGTTCTTGAAGTCCTCGCTCCGCAGCAGATAGAAAAGCGCCATGAACACCGGCAGCTGGAGCAGCAACGGCACGCAGGATGCGAACGGGTTGATGTTGTTCTCCTGGTAGAAGGTCATCAGCTCGCGCTGGAGGCGCTGGCGATCGTCCTTGTACTTCTGCTGGATTCGCTTGATCTCGGGTTGGTGGGCCTGCATCGAGCGCATCGATCGGATCTGCTTGAGCGACAGCGGCAGGATCGCGATCCGCGTGACGACCGTGAGCGCGATGATGGCGAGCCCCCAGGTGAGCCCCACGTCGTTGTGGAAGAACTTGAGGATCGCGTTGGCGACGTCGATCAGCGGCTGGAAGATGTTGGCCACGACTGCGGCCGCGCCGATGGACTGCACCAGGTCGACGATCACGCCGGCACCCCGCGTCCTCGCTTGAACACCGTCTGCGCCTCGACCGGGTCGTATCCGCCGCGGCTCCACGGGTTGCAACGCAAAAGACGCCACACGGCGAGGACCAGCCCGCGGGCAACGCCGAACGTGCGCACCGCGTCAACCGCATAGGCGGAGCAGGTGGGCTCATACTTGCAGCGCCGCGGCAGCGCGGGCGAGATCACCCGTTGATAGAGGCGAATCGGGGCGAGGATGATCACGGCGAGCACGCGTTTCACGTTTTACGCCTCCGCGCTCACCCGCTGGCCCCGATGAGCCCGGCCTCCGCGGCGAGCGTCCGCAGCGCCTCGGCGACCCCCGCCGTCCCGTCGCGCTCGATCAATCCAGCCACGTCCGGCCGCGCCACCACGACGAAGTCGTGGCTCGCGGGGAGCTCGCGATCCAACGACCAAAACGCCTCTCTGAGCGCACGCTTCACGACATTCCTCTCTACGGCGCCGCCGACCCTGCGGCTCACCGAGATCCCGAGCCGCATCTCCCCGTCGGCTTCCGCGCCGCGGGGGAACGCGTAAAGGACCAGGAAGCGATTGCCGTGCGAGCGCCCCTCTCGGTAGACGCGCTCGAAGTCGCCGCTCCGCGACAACCGGCCGCGCCTTCGCCGGTCACGGGACCCGGCGCCTCCGGCGCCGGTCACGGCGTCAGCCGCTTGCGACCCTTGCGGCGCCGGCGCTTGACGACGTCCCGGCCACGGCGAGTTCGCATCCGGGCGCGAAACCCGTGGGTGCGGGCCCGCTTGCGCTTCTTGGGCTGGTACGTCCGCTTCACGACCGGCGAGCCAGTATAGGCGTCCCCATTTCCTTTTTCGCGCAGGATGCGGCCTCGAACCAAACCCCCCGCCGGGGTTGAGAACACACCGTCCTATGATCGCCAGCCGTGCTCCCGGACGCCAGCCGCGACCACCTGTCAGCGATCTGGGAGCAAGTTCAGGACCAGGTTCGCCGGGGCCTGCCGACCTCCACGTTCGACCTCTGGATCGCCCCCCTGAAGCCGCTCTCCGCTGAGGCCGGTGCGCTCTACCTCGAGGCCCCCGCGGCCACCCGGGCCTGGATCGACCGCCGCTACGCGCCCGCGCTCGAGCGCGCCCTTCGAGCACTCGACTGCGGGCTCGAGCGGGTCGTTCTCGTGGGCGAGGGCGCGCCCGGTCCTTCCCGGGCGCCGGGTCCCCCGGCCCGAGCGGATTCGCTTCCGCTCGACCCCCAACACACCTTCGAGCGCTTCGTCATCGGCTCCGGCAACCGCTTCGCCCACGCCGCCGCGCTCGCCGTGGCCGAGCTACCGGGCGAGGCCTATAACCCGCTGTTCCTGCACGGGCCTCCCGGACTCGGCAAGACGCACCTGCTCGGGGCGATCGTCGACTATTTGAGGCGGCGACGGCCGGATCTCACCGTCCACTACACGACCGCGGAGCGGTTCACAACCGAGTTCGTCACCGCGCTTCGCAAGGATGGCCCAGAGCGCTTCAAGCAGCGTTACCGCAGGCTCGACGCGCTGCTCATCGACGACGTCCAGGCGCTCGAGGGCAAGGAGCACACCCAGGACGAATTCGTCCATACCTTCAACGCCCTGCACGCCGCCGGCAAGCAGATCGTTCTCTCGAGCGACCGACCACCAGAGGCGCTTTCGCGGCTCGCCGAGCGCCTCAGGGACCGCTTTCAATGGGGGCTCACGATCGAGCTCGGCGCTCCCGACCTGCGAACTCGGACCGCGCTCTTGTGGCGAATGACGGTCGAGGAAGCGCTCGACCTGCCCAAGCCGACCGTGCTCCACGAGATCGCCAGCCTCGCTGCGGGCAACGTCCGGCGCCTGGAGGGAGCCATGACCCGCGTTGCCGCCCTCTCCTCGATGTTGAGGGAGCCGATGACGAGCGCGCTCGTCCGTCGGGCCCTCGCTCGCCCGCCCGCGAGGCCACCCGCGGCCGATACGAGCCCCGCCACCGACGCGCTCCCCGTAACGGTGATCCAGGACGCCACCTGCGCTACCTTCGGCGTCTCGCGAGAAGACCTCCTATCACCCAAGCGCACCGCGCACGTCTCCCGCGCGCGCCAGCTCGCGATCTACCTGACGCGTGAGCTCACGACGCTCTCCCTCGCGCAGATCGCCCGCGAGTTCAGGCGCGACCACAGCACCGTCCTGCACGCGATTCGCAACGTCTCCAAGCAATTGGAGCCCGGCTCCGAGACCGCGGACGCTCTCCACCGGACTCAGGCACTCTTGGAGATGGGGCCTGGATCCGCCACTGCCTTTTCACGCTCTCGCCACGGTCTCGAAGGCTTTCCACCGTCCTCCTCCACCGCTAGACCTTGAGTATCTATGGCATGAGCATCACTTGTCCACAGCCCTCCACCAGACCTAATACATCTGAGCTAGATAGGAATATGCAAGGCTCATCCATGAAGCTCTCGATCTCACGTGACGTCTTCTTTGCAGCGGTACAGACCGTGGGCCGCGCCGTCTCCGCTCGCGCGACGTTGCCGTCGCTCGGCGGCATCGAGCTTATGGCGACGTCCGGTGGGCTCAGGTTGCGAGCCACGGATATGGAGGTCGGCCTCACGGTCTCTCTCAGCGAGGCGGCCGTCGAGGCTGAGGGGACCGTTCTCCTACCCGGTCGCCTGCTTGGGGACGTTGCGCGCAGCCTCCCCTCTGGCGACGTCGCGCTGGCCGTGCGCCCCGAGCAGCGCGACGTCGAGTTGACCGCGGGCGGGGCTCGTTTCCACCTCCGGACCCTGCCGGCGGAGGACTTCCCACGGCTGCCCGAGCTCGAGAGCGATGGTTCAAGCCTCCCGGCGGCTCCCCTCGCCGACACGATCGAGCGCGTGGCTCGTGCCGCGTCGCGCGATGAGGTGCGCCCGATCCTCACCGGGGTGCTCTTCCAGGCGGAGGGTGAGACGCTGACGATGGTCGCCACGGATTCGTACCGTCTGAGCGTCAAGCACACCAAGCTCGCCAGCCCGCTGCCGGAGTCGATCGAGGCCAACGTGCCCGCCAGGGCCCTTCGCGAGCTGGCGCGGATCATCGCCCAGGAGGACGCCGACCACGTGGCGATGTCCCTGGCGCGAAACCAAGCCGTCTTCCGGGCTGGGTCGGTCGTCCTCTCCTCGAGGTTGATCGAGGGGCAGTTCCCGAGCTGGCGTCAGCTGATCCCGGAGTCGTTCGAACACGAGGTGCGCCTACCGCGAGACGAGCTCCTCGAGGTGTCGCGGCGCGTCGGGCAGCTCGCCCAGCGAAACGCGCCCCTGAGGTTCGCGTTCGCCGAGGGCGAGGTGACCGTGGCCGCCGAGACCCCGGAGGTCGGGGACGCGAGCGAGTCGCTGCCGGCTCCCTATTCCGGGGAGCCGCTCGAGATCGCCTTCAACCCGCAGTTCCTGATCGAGGGGATCGAGAGCGTGGGCGGCGACGAGCTCCTGATGAAGCTCAGCTCGCCGCTGCGGCCCGGGCTGCTGGAGCCGGTCGGGGCCGAGGACTTCAGCTACCTCGTGATGCCGATCCGGCTGAACGTCTGAGGGCGCCCATGGCCGTGCGACGGCTCGAGCTGCGTGGGTTTCGCAACCTGGTTCCCCAGGAGCTGGAGCTGGAGGACGGCGTCACCCTGCTGTGGGGGCCGAACGGCGCCGGGAAGACGAATGTGCTCGAGGCCTTGTGCACGGCGCTCAGCGGCCGCTCCTGCCGGACCCGAAACGAGCGCGAGACGATCCCCTTCCGCGACCCTCTTGCTCGAGTAGAGGTTGAGGTGGAGGCGGGGGACCGGCATCGGTTCAGGTGGTCGCTGGCGCGGTCGGGCGAGCGTCGCCACACGGTGGACGGGGCCGCCGTCACCGCGGAGCACGCCGGCCTGCGGCCCGCGCTGTCGATCTTCCTGCCGGAGCGCTTGGCGCTCATCAAGGGTCCCCCGGCCAACCGCCGCGCCCACCTCGACCGCTTCGTCGCGGCGCTGTGGCCGGCCCGCGCGGAGGCGCGGCGGAGCTACTCTCGGGCACTCGCGCAGCGCAACGCGCTCCTGGGGCGGATGCGCGCCGGGTTCGCGTCGCCCCGTTCGCTTGATGCCTGGGACGCCGAGCTGGCCGCCGCCGGAGTCGAGCTGATCGCCACCCGCCTGGCCGCGACTGAGGCGCTCGCCCCCGAGTTCGAGACCGCCGCGGCCGAGCTCGGCCTCGGCGCCGGGGCGTCCCTGGCCTACCGGCCGCACTGCGAGGCAACGAACGCCGAGCGGCTCGCGGCCGAGTTTCGCGAGCGGCGAGAGGCGGACGTCTCCCGTGGCCATACGGTCCATGGCCCCCATCTGGACGAGCTGGAGCTGGCGCTCGGGGGGCGCTCGCTGCGCCGCTATGGGTCGCAGGGGGAGCAGCGATCGGGAGTCCTCGCGATGCTGTTCGCCGAGCGCCGGGCGCTGCTCGAGGCGCGCCGCTGGCCGCCACTGATGCTGCTCGATGACGTGATGAGCGAGCTCGACGCGGGCCGGCGGGCGCTGCTCGCCCGGCGGCTGGCGGAGGGGGGCGGGCAGGCGGTGCTCACCGCGACCGAGCCGGAACACCTGCCGGCGGGGTGCGTGCGCGCGGAGTTCGCCCTGCGACGGGGCGAGGTGGTCGCCACGCGCGCCCTCGATCACCTCGGCCCCGTGGGGCCATCGAGCGGCGAGCAGCGAGTCCCGGCATGACGACGCGGCGCTCGCCCAGGCGCCTGGGGGCGGCTCTGGGCGGCTTTCGCAGTCGGGCGCAGCCCAAGACGCTGCTTGCCGCGGTGCAGAGTGCCTGGCCGAGCGTCGCCGGCGCGAAGGTCGCCGCCGAGTCGCAGCCGGTGGCCGAGCGCGGCGGCATCGTGACCGTATCCTGCCGCTCGGCGACGTGGGCGCAGGAGCTCGATCTGCTCCAGTCCGAGCTCCTCGGACGGCTCGCCGAGGCCCTCGAGAACCCGACCTTGCCCCCGCTTTGCGGGCTTCGGTTCACGGCCGATGGCGCACGTCACTTTTCTGCGTGATTTGCAGGCATTTTGTCACATTTGGCCGGGTTTTCCGGGGGCCGTTCCTGGTATCCTTAGAGGAGCTTGAATCGGTGCCCCGAACCGCCTGGCTTGCCCGCGCGGCGGCGCTTCTGGCGGTCGGGGTTTCTCATGTACGCCAGCGAGCGGAAAGGACTGAGTGGCAAGTAGAGCCCGGAGCGACGGTAGCGCCAAGGCCGCCCCGAAGAAGACGCAGCCGAAGCGAAAGCGGCCCGGCACCAGGGGGCGGGCCGCCGGCGACGGCTACAGCGCCCAGGACATCACGGTCCTCGAGGGACTCGAGGCGGTTCGCCGCCGTCCGGGGATGTACATCGGCTCGACCGGCCCGCGGGGCCTTCATCACCTGGTCTACGAGGTGGTGGACAACTCCGTCGACGAGGCGATCGCAGGGTTCTGCGACCGCGTCTCGGTCACCCTGCACCCGGACAACAGCGTCTCGGTCGTAGACGACGGTCGGGGCATCCCGGTCGAGCAGCACGAGAAGGAGAAGCGCCCGGCCGCCGAGGTCGTGATGACCACCCTCCACGCAGGCGGCAAGTTCGGCGACGGAGGGGGCTACAAGGTGTCCGGGGGGCTGCACGGGGTCGGCGTCTCGGTCGTGAACGCGCTGTCGGAGCGTCTCCACCTCGAGGTGCGGCGCGACGGGTACGTGTGGACGCAGGACTACGCGCGCGGCGAGCCCAAGGGGGCGCTCAGGCGCGGGCAGAAGGTGAAGGGCAGCGGGACCGCGATCACGTTCCTGCCCGACGACGACGTGTTCGAGGACGTCGTGCTCGATTACCAGACGCTCTCGGAGCGGCTGCGGGAGACCGCGTTTCTGACCCGAAACCTCCGGATCGACCTGATCGACGAGCGCGGTGCGGGCCAGCGCGACACCTTCCAGTACAAGGGCGGGATCGTCGACTTCGTCCGCCACCTGAACGAGAACAAGGACCCCCTCCACCGCAAGACGATCTACTTCGAGAGCGACGCCGACGATGGCCAGGTCGAGGTGGCGATGCAGTGGAACTCGACCTATCAGGAGTCCGTCTTCAGCTTCGCCAACAACATCAACACCCACGAGGGTGGGTCGCACCTATCCGGGTTCCGCTCGGCGCTCACCCGCACCCTGAACGCGTACGCGCGCGAGAAGGGGCTCTTGAAGGAGAGGGACGAAAACCTCTCCGGGGAGGACGTGCGTGAGGGGCTCACCGCGGTGATCTCGGTGAAGCTCCGCGACCCGCAGTTCGAGGGGCAGACGAAGACGAAGCTCGGCAACCCTCCGGTCGAGGGCCTGGTGAAGGAGACCGTCAACCGCAAGCTCGGCGAGTTCCTCGAGGAGAACCCCGGCGAGGGAAGGCGCATCCTCCAGAAGGCGGTCGACGCGGCCCGCGCGCGCCAGGCGGCGCGCAAGGCTCGCGATCTCACCCGCCGCAAGTCCGCGCTCGAGAACTCGACGCTCCCGGGCAAGCTCGCGGATTGCTCCGTCAAGGACCCGCGCGACGCCGAGCTCTTCATCGTCGAGGGCGATTCGGCGGGCGGCTCGGCCAAGCAGGGGCGTGAGCGGTCGACGCAGGCGGTGCTGCCTCTGCGGGGCAAGATCATCAACGTCGAGAAGAGCCGGATTGACAAGGTCCTTTCGAACCAGGAGATCCAGGCGCTGATCACCGCGATCGGCACCGGGGTGCACGACGAGTTCAAGCTCGAGGACCTCCGCTACCACAAGCTGATCGTGATGACCGACGCCGACGTGGACGGCGCCCACATCCGGACGCTCGTCTTGACCTTCCTCTACCGGCAGATGCCGGACCTGATCGACGCGGGGTACGTCTACATCGCCAAGCCCCCTCTCTACAAGGTCAAGAACGGGAGCCAGGAGCTCTACGTCGAGAAGGAGTCCGAGCTCGAGGAGCTCCTCCTCCGCGACAACCTCGACTCCTACGAGATCGTGGACGCGCAGGGCAAGGCCCGCAGGCTGTCGAGGGCGGGCTGGCAGCGCTTCAACCGGCGCCACAAGGAGTACGACGGGTGGGCCGACTCGCTGCAGGCGGAATGGGGCCATGAGCTGGTCGCCTTCCTGATCGAGTCGCAGATCCTCGACGTCGGCGCCGCCTCGCTCGCCGGGGTGAAGAAGCTCGTTGAGGCCGATGACCCCGAGGAGGAGCCGTTCGACACCGAGCTTGTGCGGGCGACGAAGGACGAGCTCGTGGTGAAGGCGATCCACCGGGCCACCGGCCTCGCTCGCACCCACACCCTGTCCCACGGGCTGTTTCGCTCCACCGACTACCGGAAGCTGGTCGAGGTTCACGGCGAGCTCCTGAAGCAGGTCGGTCGGCCGCCGTTCGAGGTCACGCTGAAGAAGAAGCGCAAGGGCGCGGACAGCTTCGGGCTCCTCCGTCAGGCGATCGTCGATCTCGCGAAGGAGGGGGTGACCCTGTCCCGGTTCAAGGGACTCGGCGAGATGAACCCCGATCAGCTCCGCGAGACGACGATGGATCCCTCAAGCCGCACCCTCCAGCGGGTGACGATCGAGGACGCCACCGCGGCGGAGCGCATGTTCACGGAGCTCATGGGGGACAAGGTCGAGCCGCGCAAGCGCTTCATCGAGAAGCACGCCAAGGAAGTGAGGTTCCTGGACGTCTGAGATGGAAGCCGGAGGCCTGGACGCACTGACGGGGCGCATCGAGGAGCGCGAGCTCACCCAGGAGATGCGCTCCTCCTATCTCGATTACGCGATGAGCGTGATCGTGGGCAGAGCCCTGCCCGACGTCCGCGACGGCTTGAAGCCCGTTCACCGCCGGGTCCTGTACGCGATGCACGACCTCGGCCTGCAGCCGACGCGGCCGTACCGCAAGTCCGCGTTCATCGTCGGCGAGGTGATGGGGAAGTACCACCCGCACGGCGACCAGGCGATCTACGACACGCTGGTGCGACTGGCGCAGGAGTTCTCGCTGCGCTATCCGCTCGTCGACGGGCAGGGGAACTTCGGCTCGATCGACGACGACCCGCCAGCCGCCATGCGCTACACCGAAGCGCGGCTCGCGCGGCTGGCGACGGAGATGCTTCGCGACATCGAGGCGGAGACGGTTCAGTTCGTCCCCACCTACGACGAGAGCCGCCAGGAGCCGTTGGTCCTGCCGTCGCGGTTCCCGAACCTGCTCGTCAACGGGTCCGCGGGCATCGCGGTGGGGATGGCGACGAACATCCCGCCCCACAACCTTCGCGAGGTGGTGGGCGCGGTCAAGGCCTGCCTCGAGAACCCGGAGCTCGACCTGAGGGCGCTCATGCGCCAGGTCAAGGGCCCGGACTTCCCGGGCGGCGGGACGATCAAGGGAACGGAGGGAATCCGGGACGCCTACGCCTCGGGCCGCGGCTCGATCAAGGTTCGCGCCAAGGCGCACATCGAGCCGCTGCGCGGCGGGAAGGACGCGATCGTCGTCTCCGAGCTTCCGTTCATGGTCAAGAAGGGCGGCGACGGGGGCCTGATCACCAAGATCGCCGACCTCGTCCGCGAGAAGAAGGTCACCGGGATCTCCGACCTGCGCGACGAGTCGGACCGCTCCGGGATGCGGCTGGTGATCGAGCTGAAGCGCGGCGGCGACCCGCCCCAGGTCGTGCTCAACCAGCTGTTCAAGCACACGCAGATGCAGACCTCGTTCGGGGTCAACATGGTCGCCCTGGTCGACGGGGTCCCGAGGACGCTCAGCCTCAAGGAGCTGATTCAGCACTACGTCGCTCACCAGCGCGAGGTGATCACGCTGCGGACCCAGTTCCAGCTTCGCAGGGCGGAGGCTCGTGCCCACATCCTCGAGGGGCTCCTGGTCGCGCTCGACAACCTGGACGAGGTGATCGCGCTGATCCGGGGCTCGGCCGACCCCGACGCGGCGCGGGCGGGGCTGATCGACACGTTCGAGCTCTCCGAGGAGCAGGCCCAGGCGATCCTCGACATGCGGCTCCAGCGGCTCACCGCGCTCGAGTCGGACAAGGTGCGCGCCGAGCACAAGCAGCTCATGGGGACGATCAAGGAGCTCCGAGAGATCCTCGGGGATCCGGCGCGGGTCGACGCGCTCGTGGTCGACGAGCTCGACGAGATCAGCGAGCGCTACGGGGACGAGCGGCGCACCGAGATCACCCACGACGAGGGGGAGCTCGACATCGAGGACGTGATCGCCGACCAGCAGATGGTGATCTCGATCACCCACTCCGGGTACGTCAAGCGGCTCCCGCTTGCGACCTACCGCCAGCAGCGCCGCGGGGGCGTCGGAGTGATGGGCATGGACCTGAAGGAGGGCGACTACATCGAGCACCTGCACATCTGCTCCACCCACGACTACCTGCTGTTCTTCACCAACCGCGGCAAGGTCTACCGGCTGAAGGTGTACGAGCTTCCGGAGGGAGCGCGGACCTCGAAGGGAAAGGCGCTCGTCAACGTGCTGCCGCTGCGCGACGGGGAGAAGGTGATGGCGGTGGTTCCCACCCGCAACTTCAAGGAGAACAAGTACCTCGTCTTCGCGACCGCCAGCGGGCTGGTGAAGAAGACCGAGTTCGCGGCCTACAACACGCCGATTCGCGCCGACGGGATCATCGCGATCAAGGTTCGCGACGGCGACGAGCTGGTCCAGGTGCGGCTGACCTCCGGCAAGGATGACCTGTTGCTGGTGTCGAAGTCAGGGCACGCCTCGCGCTTCAGCGAGAAGGCGGTGCGCCCGATGGGTCGCGACACCTCGGGCGTCAAGGGGATGAACGTCGCCGGCAAGGTCGACGGCCAACGGAATCGAGTGCTGGCCATGGACGTCGCCAAGGACGATTCCGAGCTCTTCGTGGTCACCGAGAACGGCTACGGCAAGCGCACCGCGGTCGCGGAGTACCCGGTCAAGGGCCGTGGAACCAAGGGCGTGCTGACCGCGAAGCTCACCGCCAAGAAGGGTGGCTTGGCCGGAGCCCTCATCGTTCGCGAGCATCAGGACCTCCTGTTCGTCTCCGAGAACGGGATGGTCCAGCGGACGAAGGCCGGTGGGATCTCGCAGACGGGGCGCGCGACGCAGGGGGTGCGGGTCATGAACATGAGGGAGGACGACCGGGTGAGCGCGGTCGCGCTCGTCGTCGAGTCGAGCGCCTCCGTGGCCGACGAGGCGGCCGCCGCCGAGGAGGCGGGCGAGGGCGTGGTCACGGCCGCGGTCCCGCCCGGCTCCAAGTAGCCTCGTCGCCCCGCGGGGGCGATACCGCCTCAGGGCTCCGCAGGTAGCCTGCCCGGCCGTGGAGGAGCTGGGCGCGCGGCCGAGCCAGAGGAACCGAACGGCCGGGACTGGCGTTCGCTCTGCGGGCCGACTGCCCGTTCTGCTTCAATCGGTGGACCGGAGAAAGGAGGTGGTCCTAACTTGAGTCACATGCTTCTCGGGACACCGGAGGTGCGGGGCCGCTAGGCGGCCGCTCCGTCGGGCCGTCGTGCGAGCGGCGGTTGCGCTGAGCCGGGTGCGAGTCGCGTAGCGGAATCCACCCCTAGCGCCGGCGGGTCGAGGGGACCGGGGCAATGTCCCGCTCGGTTGCCAACCCGAGACTCGCTTCGAATCGCACCTTGGAAGGGCCGCCCTCGGGCGGCCCTTCAATTTTGAACACCTCAACGGCACCAGCCTGTTTCGGAGCTAAAGCTCCTCACGAAATCTACGCGGCGATCAGGTAGGGCTCCCAGGCGAGCGGGATCCGGGGGCTGGCCAGGCGGATGAACACCGTGGGACCCGGCGGCCGGGGATGGCTGCGGGGATGCATCTTCGCCTCCCGTGGGGTCATGCTCCCCTTCTTTCGGTTGCAGGGCGCACAGGAGGCGACGATGTTCTCCCACACCGACTCGCCGCCGCGGCTGCGCGGGATCACGTGGTCCACCGTGAGGCCGGTCGACTGGTTGCCGCAGTACTGGCAGGTCCAGGCGTCCCGGGCGAGCACCGCCTTGCGGGTGATCTTCCGGCGGTGGACGTCGCGCGGGATGCGCACGTAGCGGATCAGCCGGATCACGCAGGGCCGGGAGAAGGTGAGACGCTCCGAGTGGAGGGCGCCCTCGCCGCGCTCGATGATCTCGGCCCTCTCCTTCAGCACGAGGACCGTCGCGCGGCGAATGTTGCAGACGTTGATCGGCTCGTAGCTTGCGTTCAACACCAGTACCCGGCTGCCGAGCGCGGCGCCGTGCACGTGTCCTTTGCGGCCGTTGCCGTTCGCGTGGGCGCGGCCGTTCGTGTGCGGATCCCCTGCCAGCATGACCCCCATCGTCCCCGGGGCCGTAGCGCCCCGGACGACTACGTGGGGGTCGTCCGTCCTGTCCATAGCGCCACGATTGTAAACGGCGACCCCGCCCGCCCCGTCGACTCGGGGCTCCGTTCAGCGACCGGGCACCCCGTTGACGGCGATCGGGTAACTGCCCAGGATCCGCACCGACTCCGCCTTTCCGCGCAGCGCCTCGATCGCGGCGGCCACGGCGGTCTGGTCCGCGGCCCCGTCGAGGTCGCAGAAGAACATGTACCGGCCGAGGCCGCGCCGAAGCGGACGGGACTCGATGCGGGTCAGGTTGACGTCGCGGCGCGAGAACTCCGTGAGCGCCTCCACCAGCGCCCCGGGGTGGTCGGCGCCGAGCTCGGAGAAGACGAGCGTGGTCCGCCACGGGCCGCCACCCTGGGGGCGGGTGCCCGCCGGCGCGATCCACACGAACCGCGTGACGTTCTCCGGCGTGTCCTCGACCCCCTCGCGCAGCACCGCGCAGTCGTAGATCCGCGCGGCTGAGGCGGCGCCGAGCGCGGCCCACGGCCGCTCGCTCTCGGCCACCGCCTGCACCGCCTCGGCCGTGCTCTCGGCCGCCCGCACCTCGGCTGCCGGAAGCTCAGTGCGAATGAACCTCGCGCACTGCGCGCTTGCCTGCGGATGAGAGAGCACCGCCTCGATTCGATTCAGCGGCACCTCCGTGCGCGCGATCAGGCTGTGGCGGATGGCGTGATCGTGTTCACCGGCGATCGTCACCCGAAAGCCCTCGAACGCAAGGGTGTCGAGGGTGGACCTGACCGCGCCCTCGATCGAGTTCTCGAACGGAACGAGCGCCCGGTCCGCCTCGCCGGCGTCGACCGCTCGGATCGCGTCGTAGACGGTGGGCTGAGGGCGCCCGTCGACGTCCGCGTCGCCGGCGGCGGCACGGAGGGCATCCTCCGAGAAGGTGCCGGCGGGACCCAGGAACGCGACCCTCATAGGCGCCGCGGATTATGGACGCTGCCCCTGGCCGCTACCGGAACGTGACCTGATACGTCTGGCGATTGTTGGTCGCGACCTGCTCGCCCGGCACCGGCTGGACCGTCACCTGGAGGGTCAGTGCCTGGCCGGTCGGCGGCGCGGGCTGGATCGGGATCTTGGCGATGCCGGTTCCACCCGGCGCGATTCGAGCGATCGTCCCGTCCCCGGAGATCGTTTGGGATCCGCCAGTGAGCTCGAAGCTGACCGCGACATTCCTCTCCTCGGTGTCGCCCTGGTTCTGGACGGAGACGTCCATGTCCGCCGCGGTCCCGCTGATGTCGGTCGCCGTATCCGTCGACAGCACGGTGCCGCCGATCGAGGTCTGCAACAAGCCGAGGCCGTGGACTCCGGAGGTCGCCGCCTTGCCCGCGGAGATCGTTGCCAGGTGGGGGGCGATCTTCAGCGGGTCGAGATAGTCGGTCGTCGGCAGGAAGACGCTCGCCGGGACCTTCTGGTCGACGTTTTGGTCTTGGAGCTCCTTGTTGATGTCGCTGGCCGCGCGCGCGTACAGAACGTCGCTCGCCAGGAAGTACCGCATGTAGTTGGCGATCGAGTTCACGGCCTGCCCGGCGCCGGTCTTGCCGAGCGCGGTTGGGACCTGAGCGGCGATGCCGGCCAGCCCGTCGCGCCGCAGGTCATAGGAGAGGT
Source organism: Actinomycetota bacterium (assembly GCA_046730395.1). Lineage (GTDB taxonomy): Bacteria > Actinomycetota > Thermoleophilia > Solirubrobacterales > 70-9 > AC-56. Next base: position 24,318 of record JBKPIV010000091.1, read on the forward strand.
TGAGCTCGTCCTGGGCCGCGCTCAGCTCGCCGGGCGTGTTGAGGTCGTGCACGCGCGCGTCGAGGCTCTCAGCCGTGCCGCGGTCGGTGTCGACCTCTGCCCGGAAACTCAGCGGGCTGAGGTTGCTCGGGGGGTTGATCAGCCGCTGGAAGAAGCCCTTCGAGAGCTGCTGCGTCTGGGTGACGATTGCAGTCAGGTCGCTCGCGTAGTTCTCGAAGTTGCGGTGCTTGCGCGCGTTCAAGCAGCCCCTGATCCCCAGCACGATCAGGATCAGCACCACCACGAGCACCCCGAGGCCGACCGCGCGCCGCACCAGGATCTGGCGCTGGCGATCGGGCGCGCGGCGGTACGGCGGGCGGCCGCCGCCGGATCTAGATGGCGCTACTGCTTCTTCCTCATCGAGGAAAGCCAAGAGCTCACCCCTCTTCGAGTGGCTTCAACGCCGAGAGTATGACCCCTGCTCGAGCGGTAGCCATTTGCGGGCGGCATCCCGGCGCACGAACGGTTGCGGGCCGTTGGAGGGTATGGAGGCAAGGCGGCGAAGTGGCAGCCGGAATGGTGGGCGAGCTCGTGATGGGGCGCTTCCGGGTGCTCGAGCGGATCGGCTCGGGGGGCATGGGAACCGTCTACAGCGCCATCGACGAGCGCCTGCAGCGCCAAGTCGCGGTGAAGGAGATCGTGGGCGCCGACGCTCGCCGGGTGCTGCGCGAGGCCCAGGCGGTCGCGCGGCTGAATCACCCGGGGATCGTCACCCTGTACGAGCTCGGCTCGCACGCCGGCAGAGCGCTCCTGGTAAGCGAGCTCGTGGACGGCGAGACGCTCTCCGAGCTCGCGCGCCGCGGGGATCTGAGCGACCGCGAGGTCGCCGAGTTCGGGGCCGACGTCTGCGGGGCGCTCGATCACGCTCACCGGCGGGGCGTCGTTCATCGCGACCTGAAGCCACACAACGTGATCGTGAAGATGGAGCACGGGGCCGGCCCGCGCGCGAAGCTGATGGACTTCGGCGTCGCCTCCGTGAAGGGCGCGCGCACGCTGACCGCCACCGGGGAGGTCGTCGGCACCCTCGCCTACATGGCCCCGGAGCAGGCCGAGGGAGGCGTCGCCGGTGAGCAAGCCGACGCCTACTCGCTCGCTCTCACCATGTTCGAGTGCTGGACGGGGACCAATCCGGTCGCCCGCGAGACGCCGGCGCAGACGGCGCTCGAGATCGGCGGCAGGCTCCCATCCCTGCGCGACTACCGACCGGACCTGCCCGCCAGCCTGAGCGAATGCATCGACGCCTGCCTGGAGGCGGAGCCGGAGCTCCGCCCGACCGTGGGCGAGCTTCAGGGCCGCCTGCAGGCGGTGGCCGGGTCGCTCGACGGGACCCTCGCGGTGCCGGCACCGGACACCGGCGAGGACCGGGCGGGGGGATCGGTCGCCGGGCTTCGCGTGGTCCAGCTCGCCGCGTTGGCGGTGTGGGGATTGAGCGTCACCGCGATCGCGGCGGGAGCCGGGCTGCCCGGGCTCGCCCTGGTCCTCGCGGCGCTGAGCGTCCCGGCGATCCTCGTGGCCTCCTGGCTTCCGTGGGCGGCGGCACCCGCCGTCGCCCCGCTGCTCGGCGCGGTATCCGCGGCGCCGCTCTACCCAGCGATCGCCGGGGCCCGAGGTACGGCGCTCGAACGGGCGGTGCTGGGAGCGCTGGGTTGGTTCTGGCTGCTCGCCGCCGCCGCCGCCGCTGGACTCGGCTCCGGCCTGGGGCTGATCCATCCGCCACCATCCGGGTGGACACGGTCCACCGGAGCCGCCGCCGACGCGATCCTCGTGCCCCTCGTGAGCCTCGATGCCCTTCTGGGGGCCGCCATCTTCGCCGCGGCGGCCGTGGTGCTCGGGTTGGTGTTGCGGGCCGGCCACCTCGCCCTCGCGCTGCTTGGCGCGCTGCTGTGGTCCGCGGGCCTCGAGGGGGCGCTTCAGGTGGTCGCGGATGGGGGGCTCACCGGGCGCCCCGCGGTGATCGCGGCCGCGGCGCTCGCCGCGGTGATCGTCGAGTTTCGGCTCCGCCGGCCGCGCCCCGCGCGCCGCCGCGGCCCCTCCGGGGCAGGGGATGCCTCGGTGAGGGCGGCCGCGGGGGCGTGATCGCGCCGGGGACCACTTAGGATTCGCCCACGCGAGAGCGGGATGTCGATGCCCGCTGGTGTCCGCACGTGGCGGGAAGGAGCTTTCGGATCAGCGTCCTCAGGAACCTCGAGCAGCGAATCGAGAACCTCGTGGAGGGGGTGTTCAGCCGCGCCTTCGCGTCGCAGGTCCAGCCGGTCGAGATCGCCCGCAAGCTGGCGAAGGAGATGGACGCCCACCGCTCGGCCTCGGTCTCCCGCGTGTACGTCCCGAACCAGTACACGGTATGGCTGTCGGCGGAGGACCACGAGCGGCTCGAGGGCTACGAGCGCTCGTTGGAGCAGGAGCTTTCCGGGTACCTGCTGGAGCATGCCCGGCGCCACGACTACGCCCTGCTCACGAGGCCGGAGGTAAAGCTCGAGACCGACGAGCGCCTGCGGCTCGGCGAGTTCGGCATCCAAACTCGGCTCGTGAAGCCGCCGGCCCGCCAGGGGGAGCCGCCGTCACAGGGCGAGCAGGGACACACGATGGTCTACAGCGTCCCTCCCAAGCAGACGCGACGCGAGCGGCGGCGCCCCGCGGGACGACTGGTCGAGACCAAGGCGATCGTCTCCCTCGACGACCGGCGATACGTGCTGGACGGGCCGGTCGCAGTATTGGGGCGATCGAGGGACAGTGACTGCGTGTTCTCCGACCCGAACGTCTCCCGCCAGCACGCCGAGTTGCGACGCGGCTCGACCGGGGACTGGCAGATCGTCGACCTCGGCTCCACGAACGGGATCAAGGTCAACGACAGGCGCGTGGACAGGTCGCGACTCTCGCCCGGGGACGAGGTCACCCTCGGTACGACGAGGTTCATCTTCGACATCGAGCAGTAACTGCCGATGGACACCGAGCCGATCGCGGTCGCGCTGAAGTTCGGCTTCCTCGCCGTTCTGTACCTGTTCCTGTTCTGGGTTGCGAGGAGCGCCTTTCGGGAGCTGCGCCGCACGACCGCACCCGCTCCCGAGGCAACCGGCTTTCACCCGATCGGGCCCGGTGGCCGAGCGGCGGCCACGGACGCCTGGCTCGTGGCGACGTCGGGCGGCGGCCTCGACGCGGGCGAGCGCTTCGATCTCTTCGGCGGCCTCTCGGTTGGCCGCTCACAGGACGCCGACGTGCGGATCGAGGACCGCTTTGCATCCGGCATCCACGCCCGGATCTACTCGCGCGGGGCTAACTACTACGTTGAGGACATGAACTCCACCAACGGGACGTTCCTCAACGGGGGGCGTCTCGACGGAGAGGCGCAGCTCAACGACCTCGACGAGCTGCGCATCGGAAACACGGAGTTTCGCTTCGAGCTCGACGTGCCGGGGGGCCGCTGACGTGCTGCGGGTCGCTGAGCAGGCTTCGAGGACCGACACCGGTCGGCAGCGGAACGCCAACGAGGACGCGTACTTCGCTCGATCGCCGCTGTTCGGGGTCGCCGATGGGATGGGCGGCGCCCAGGCCGGGGAGGTGGCGTCCCGGCTGGCCACGGAGTCGTTCCAGGCGGTGAGCAGGGGCGAGGAGTCGCCGGAGGCCTACCTGCGGGCGATCGCCAAGACCGCGAACGCCCGCATTCATCGCGTGGCTCAGGCGGACGAATCGCGCTCGGGGATGGGCACGACGCTTACCGCTGCGCTGGTCGAGGACGACGAGGTGGGGCTGGCGCACGTGGGCGATAGCCGTGCCTACGTGTTCCGCGACGGCGACCTGAAGCTCCTCACCTCAGATCACTCGCTGGTCGAGGAGCTCCGTCGCCAGGGCCGGCTCACGGACGAGCAGGCGGAGGACCACCCGCAGCGCTCGATCATCACCCGGGCGCTGGGCCCCGAGCGCGACGTGGACATCGACACGATGACCTACCAGGCGCGGCCCGGGGACGTCTACCTGCTGTGCTCCGACGGCCTGACGACGATGGTGCGCGAGGAGCGGATCGCGGAGGTGCTCGGCGAGTCCGACAGCCTCGAGGAGGCGGTCTCCAGGCTCATCGACGAGGCGAACGAGGCCGGGGGACGCGACAACATCACCGTGGTTGCGTTCAGTCTCGAGGAGGCCGAGGTGCCGGCCGAAGCCGAGGAGCGACCGACGCTGGTCGGCCCGACGGCCGAGGAGGCGGGGCTCACCACCGACGCGCTCGCCGTGGCCGCGGAGGGGCGCGCCGCCGAGCGCCCTCCCACGGCCGGCGGGAGGATGCGGGCGGCGGGACGCGGCCGCATGCGGACCGTCGCGGTGGCGATCATCGCTGTGGCGATCTCGGTTGGACTGGCCGCGGTGGCGGTCTGGGGAGTGCGCCAGGTCTACTTCCTCGGCACCGATTCGGCCGGCCGGCTGGCGCTCTACCGAGGGCTGCCGTACGTCTTGCCGCTTGACATCAAGCTCTACTCGGAGGCGTACTCGGCGCCGGTGCAGGTGAGCGCGATTCCCGCCGATCGCCGCGACGGCGCGACCGATCACACCCTGCGATTCCACGGTGACGCGGTGAACCTGCTGCGCGACCTGCAGCGACAGGCGGAGGCTCCGGTCAAGCCTGCGTCGGGGCCCAAGCGCCGAGCTCCTGCGGGCAAGGGGGCCTCCTCCGGCGGCGGCGGAGGCGGGCACAAGAAGAGCTCGAATGGTGGTGGTGGGCCGTGAGCGCGCGCAATCGCGAGCTCCTCGCGTTGATCCCGGTCGCGGTCTTGGTGACCGGCGGCTTCACGGCCGTGTTCATCGTCGAATCGAGCCAGATCGGCAACCTGAGCCTGATCTACGGCGGGTACTTCCTCGCCGTCTGCCTGGGGATCCACGTCTTCATCCGGGCCCGGCTTCCCTACGCGGACCCTTACCTGTTCCCCCTCTGCGCGCTCCTGGCGGCGATCGGCCTCGTGATGCTCTTTCGGATCAACGACAGCCTGGCGCTCAAGCAGGCGTCCATCTTCGTCGCCGGCGCGGTCCTCCTCGCACTGACGATCCTGTTCGTCCGCGACTATCACGTGCTCCAGCGGTATCGCTACCTGATCGCGACCGCCGGGATCTTGCTCCTGATGGCACCTCGCCTTCCGGGGATCGGCTCCCAGGTGAACGGCGCCTATCTCGAGATCAACCTCGGGCCCCTCTCGTTCCAGCCGGCGGAGGTGGCGAAGATCTGCATCGTCGTGTTCCTCGCCAGCTACCTCGCCGAGAAGCGCGAGCTCTTGACCGTGGCGGCGCGCCGGGTCGCGGGACTGACGATCCCGCCGATCAAGCACTTCGGCCCGGTGCTGGTGGTGTGGGGAGCGACGATGCTGATGCTCGTCTACATCCGCGACCTCGGCAGCTCGCTGATGTTCTTCGGGGCCTTCCTCGCCCTCCTCTACGTCGCGACCTCCCGTTTCTCGTACGTCCTCGCCGGGGTGGCGCTGTTCCTGGTGGGGGCGACGCTACTGGCATCGCACATCCAGCACGTCCAGGACCGCGTGGACATCTGGCAGGACACCTTCGATTCGAATCCCTGCCACCTCACGAAGGCGGACCTTCGTGCCGGCGAGGACTGCGGGGTGGGACAGATCCGGCAGTCGCTGTTCGCCCAGGCGGACGGGGGTCTCTTCGGCGAGGGGCTGGGGGAGTCGCTACTGAAGCTGCCGGGACCGTTCGCGCCCCACTGCACGGAGCCGTTCCCGGACTGCGGCAGCATCCTCCCCGCGCCGCACACCGACGAGATCTACGCGCTGATCGTCAGCGAGCTCGGCCTCTTCGGAGGCGCGGCGCTGATCGTGATCTACGCCCTGATCGCGGCCCGCGGGTTCAAGACCGCGGTGATGGCTCGTGACGGCTTCTCGAAGCTGCTCGCGGCCGGGCTCACCGCGGTGTTCGCGCTCCAGGCCGTGGTCATCATCGGCGGCGTCGTCAAGTTCATCCCGCTGACGGGGGTGACGCTGCCCTTCGTCAGCTTCGGCGGCAGCTCGGTGATCGCGAACATGATCCTGCTCGGGCTGCTGCTGATGATCTCGAACGACGCCCGCAAGCCGCCGGCCCCACGCGGGGCCGGCGCCGAGCTGGAGGCGTTGCCGGCGTGAGGCGGATGGAGGGACTCGCGCATCGGATCGACGCCCGGCAGGAGGCGAGCGCATGAACGCGCCGATCGTCCGGCTCTACGCCTTGATCCTGGTCCTGATGGCGGCGCTCGTCGGCTTCACCTCGTACTGGGCCGTCTTCGATTCCACGTCGCTCAAGGACAACCCCGACAACCGCCGTCCGCTGATCGTCGAGCAGACCGTCAAGCGGGGGACGATCAGGACCGACGATGGGGTGACGGTGGCCGAGAGCTTCCCGGTGGGCGGCGGCAAGAACCCCGTGTACGTCCGGCGCTACCAGCAGGGGTCGTTGTTCGGAACCCCGGTTGGCTACAGCTTCGTCCAGGTGGGGCAATCGGGCATCGAGCGCTCCGAGAACGCCACGCTCGCCGGGGAGCGGAACGAGTTCACCTCGATCATCGATCAGATCCGCGGCGTCCCGCAGGAGGGGGACAACGTCGCCCTGACGATCGACTCCCACGCGCAGCAGGTCGCCACGCAGGCGCTGCAGAACGCCATCTCCTCGACCCCGGGGGCGGCGGGATCGGGCGGCGCCGCGGTCGCCATCGATCCCTCGACGGGGGCCGTGAAGGCGATGGCGTCGGTTCCGGGCTTCGACCCGAACACGGTCAAGGACCCGGCCACGTTCAAGCGGCTGAACCGGGCAGGCTCCGGGGCGCCGCTCCTGAACCGAGCCACTCAGAGCGTCTACCCGCCGGGCTCGACGATGAAGGTGGTGACCGCGACGGCGGCGCTCGACTCCGGGGCGTTCACTCCCAGCAGCGTGCTGAGCGGGCGCTCGCCCCAGATCATCGGGGGCGTTCCGCTCTCGAACGCGGGCGGCGAGCAGTTCGGCAACATCGACATGACCACGGCGCTGACCAACTCGGTCAACACCTACTTCGCGCAGGTGGGCGAGAAGCTCGGCACCGGGACGTTGGTCCAGTACATGAGGCGCTTCGGCTTCTACAGCGACCCCGAGCTCGACTATCCGGCGTCGCAGATGGCACCGAGCGGGGCGTACAACTCGGATCGCCACCTGGTCACCTCCGGGTTCGACCCCGGGCGGGTGGCGATCGGCCAGGGCGGCGCCGAGGGCCAGGACCTCGCGACGCCGCTGCAGATGGCCGAGGTTGCCGCCACCGTGGCCAACGGCGGCAAGCTCATGCGGCCGAGCTTCGTCCAGGAGGTGACGGATCCCGACGGGCGGGTCACCCGGAAGCTCAGCCCTCACGTGCAGTCGACGGTGATGAGCCCGCAGACCGCCACCGAGTTGACGGACATGATGACCCACGTCACCCAGGAGGGAACGGCGGCGGGACTGACCGTGACCGGGGGGGTCACGTTCGCCGGCAAGACGGGGACGGCGGAGATCGGCGACCCGGCCGCCGGAATCAACCAACCCTGGTTCATCGCGTTCGCCCCGGCCGACAACCCCCAGGTGGCGGTGGCGGCGACCATCGAGCGCTGCCAGGGCTGCTTCGGCGCCGAGGTCGCGGGCCCCGTTGCCACCCAGCTGATTGACAGCCTGCTGAAGTGACCGGACGGGCGTGGTGAAGCTCGAGGCGGAGAGTCTGATCGCCGGCCGGTACCGGCTCCTCGGGCGACTCGGCACCGGGGGCATGGCGGACGTCTGGTGCGCCGAGGACACGATGCTCGATCGGCGCGTCGCGCTCAAGTTTCTCCACGAGCGCTTCGCTCAGGACGCGCAGTTCGTGGAGCGATTCCGCCGCGAGGCCTCGGCTGCGGCGGGGCTCCAGCACCCGAACGTCGTCGGGGTGTTCGACCGCGGCACCTTCAACGGCAGCCACTACATCGCGATGGAGTACGTCGAGGGGGCCTCGTTGAAGGACCTGATCGAAAGGGGCCTGGGGGTCGGCGAGGCGGTGGAGATCATTCGCCAGGTGCTCGCGGGCGCTCGCTACGCGCACGCGCGAGGGATCGTCCATCGGGACCTGAAGCCACAAAACGTGCTCGTCGACGCGGAGGGCCGGGCACGGGTGACGGACTTCGGCATCGCTCGCGCCGGCGCCTCCGAGATCACTCAGACCGGCTCCGTGCTGGGCACCGCGCAGTACCTCTCACCCGAGCAGGCGCAGGGGCTGCCGGTGACGGCGCGGTCGGACATCTACTCGGTGGGGGTGATGCTGTACGAGGCGCTGACCGGGCGCGTCCCATTCGAGGGCGATTCGCCAGTGACGGTGGCGCTGAAGCAGGTCTCCGAGCGCCCTCGAGCGCCCAGTGAGCTCAACCCGGCGGTGTCGCGCGCGCTCGACGCGGTCGTCCTCAAGGCGCTGGCGAAGGATCCCGCGAACCGGTACGGCTCGGCCCAGGAGTTCCTCCAGGCCCTGGACGCCGCCGAGGCGGATCCGTCGGGCGCTGCGCTAGGGGACACCGCATCGCATGCCGCGGTCGCCGCGGCGGCCGGGATTCCTCCTCCTCCGCCGGAGGAGCCGCCCGAACGGCCCCGCCTCTTCACCCCGGGCCGTCTCGTGATCCTGACGCTGATCCTCCTCGCGCTGGCCGGGGTGCTCGTGTTCGCGCTGACGCGTGGGCCGGCGAAGGCGCTCGTGCCCACCGTGATCGGCAAGAAGCAGGCCGATGCCCAGGCGACCCTGACCAAGGCCGGATTCGAGGTGGCGGTCGAAACGGTGCACCGAAGCCACACGCCTCCGGGGATCGTCTTCGAGGAGTCGCCCCCGGCCGGCTCCAGGGTCGACGAGGGCTCGACCGTGACCATCACCGTCTCCGCGCCGCCCGGCACGGTGATGGTGCCGACGGTGACGGGGACGCGGGCCAAGGCCGCGCTGAAGACGCTCAAGGATCTGGGTCTTCGGGTCACGGAGAAGCAGCGACCGTCGGACACGGTCGGGCGGGGCCTCGCGATCGGCACGCAGCCCGCGGCGGGCGCGAGGCTGCAGCGCGGCGATCCGATCACCCTCCTGATCTCCACCGGGCGAAAGCCCGTCCAGGTGCCGTCGGTTGTCGGCGAGCAGTCCGACCTGGCGGAGAGCCAAATCCGCCAGGCGAAGCTGATCCCCAACCTCGAGGCGCGAACGTCCCCAGCGCCGCAGGGCGAGGTCATCGCCCAGGACCCGCCTGCCGGCACGACGGTGAAGGAGCACAGCACCGTGATCGTGGTGTTCTCCAGCGGGCCCGGGACGGTGGCCGTGCCGAACGTGGTCGGCGAGTCCAAGGAGGCCGCCCTCGGCGACCTGAGGGCGGCGGGGCTGAGCGCTCGGATCGTCAAGCGAACGACGACCGACCCGAGCGAGGACGATCAGGTGCTCGACCAGTCGCCGAGCGCCGGCACGCGGCTTGACCGCGGCCAGCCGGTGACGATCTTCGTGGGCAAGTTCAAGGCGCCGCCGCCCACGACGACCACCACCACGACCCCGACGACTCCCACGACTCCGTGATGCGGGTCGCGGTCCTCAGCGGGGGACGCTCGAGCGAGCACGAGGTGTCCCTCGAGTCGGGCGTGTCTGTGGCGGACGGGCTCCGAAGCGCGGGCCATGAGGTGATCCCGATCCTGATCGAGCGCGACGGACGCTGGACCTGCGACGGCGAGGAGGTGGAGCTCCGCGCGGGCGGCGGCCTCCTGGACGCCGAGGTCGCGTTTCCGGTCCTGCACGGGCCGTTCGGTGAGGACGGCACGGTGCAGGGCCTGCTCGAGTGCCTCAACCTGCCCTACGTCGGGCCCGGAGTGCTGGCGGCCTCGGTGGCGATCGACAAGCTGATCTTCAAGCGGGTGCTCTCCTTCCACGGGATTCCTCAGGTGGAGTTCTGCGAGGTGGGCGAGGAGGGCTGGCGCGAGCACGTGGGCGCGATGGGCCTGCCGCTGTGGGTGAAGCCCGCGCGCCTCGGATCGAGCGTCGGGATCACCAAGGTCACCAGCACCGAGAGAGCTCTCGATGAGGCGATCGGCGTCGCGCACGAGCACGACCCGCGGGTGATCGTCGAAGCCGACGGGGCCGGCAAGGAGGTGGAGTGCTCGGTGCTCGGCAACGACGAGCCGCGCACGTCGGTGCCGGGCGAGATCGACGCCCATGCCGACTGGTACGACTACGAGGCGAAGTACTCGGAGGGTGGCATGGACCTGATCGTCCCGGCGCGGATCGACGAGACGGCCAGGGACCGGGTTCGTGAGCTGGCGGCCCGTGTGTTCAAGGCGATCGGCGCCAGCGGGCTCGCGCGCTGCGACTTCTTCGTCCGCGATGACGGCGAGGTGCTGGTGAACGAGCTCAACACCATTCCCGGGTTCACCGCGACCAGCGTCTACGCGAAGCTGTTCGAGGCGGACGGGATCGCCTATCCGGAGCTGTGCGACCGCCTCGTCCAGCTCGGGCTGGAACGCTACGAGGCGGAGCGCTCGTACCGGTTCTAGCTCGTCAGCGTCACCTCGTTGATCTGGACGCTGTAGTTGCCCGGCCCCCCGGCCGACGACAGCTGCGTGATCCAGATCAGGAAGTAGCGCTCCTTGCTGGTCGCGTTGAGCTGAAAGGTCTGGTCGGCGCTGACGCTGTCCTGTTCGCCGATCGGGCTGCCCCAATCCGGAAGCGTCGCGGGTGGGGGACTCGTCGCCGTGCCGTAGATGCGGGCGTCCCAGCCGCCGTCCAGGGAATGGATCGTCATCGACCGGGCTGTGACCGGCCGGCCGGCGTCGACGATGAGCCCTACGCCGGGCTTGCCGACCGAGTCCTCGATGCTCGGCGACGTCTGGTAGCTCTCCGTGTGCCAGCCGGTGCTCTCCTTGCCGTCGATCGCATCCTGGGTGAGCTCGGGGTGCTCGAGACCGTCGCCGCCGTCGCTCACCGGGTCGAACGACTTGGCGCTGGCAAGCGGGATCACGGCCCCCGACGCCTGCGCGCTCGGTACGCGCTTGTGGCTGTTCCCTGTGAGGGCGGCGATCAGCAGCGCGGCCACCACGGCCGCGAGGACGATCACCACCCCGGCGGCCGAGACGCGCCGAGGCGTCAGGACCTTCGGCCGCCCCTGCACCGCGTCGAGCACGTTCGTCGCCTCCGAGTGGGGCGCGCCGGAGCGGGCGACCTCCACCTCGAGCGCGCCCTCGAGATCCGATAGGAACTCGGCCATGCTCGCGTATCGCTTCGCGGCCTCCTTCGTCGTCGCGCGCTCGACCACGGCGGCGAGCGCATTGGAGACCTCCGGGCGAACCGTCTGCACGTCCGGGAGCTGCTCGTTGACGTGCTTCATCGCCACCCCGACGACGGTCTCGGCGTGGAAGGGGACGTCGCCGGTGAGCATCTCGTAGAGCAGGACACCGAGCGAGTAGATGTCCGAGCGCGCGTCCACGCCGTGGCCCATGGCCTGTTCGGGCGAGACGTAGTCGGTCGTGCCGAGCACGCGCCCGGTCTTGGTCAGGGCGTCCGCCTCGAGCGTTCGAGCGATGCCGAAGTCGGTCACCTTGGCACGGCCCTCGGGGTCGATCAGCACGTTCTGAGGCTTGACGTCGCGGTGGACCATGCGGCGCGCATGCGCCGCGGCCAGGCCGCGCCCGATCTCGATCGCGTACGCGGTCGCCTCATCCACGGGCAGCCGACCGAGCCGGTCGATCCGCTGCTTGAGCGTCTCGCCCTCGACGTATTCGAACACGATGTACGGGTAGCCGCCGTCCTCGCCCGCGTCGATCACCGCGACCACGTTCGGATGAGACAGCTGTGCGACGGCTCGCGCCTCGCGGCGGAACCGCTCGATCTGGTCCGGCTGATCGGACATCTCGCGGTGCATGACCTTGACCGCCACGCGGCGCTCCAGGGTCTCGTCACGCGCGAGATAGACGGTGGACATGCCGCCGCTTCCAAGCTTTGCCTCGAGGCGGTAGCGACCGGAAAGAACGGTCCCGATCAGGCTGCTCGCCATCCCCTTTGTCGTTTCGTCGGCCATCCGGTGGGTATTTTCGACGCTCAACCTAAGGTCCCGGTCACGCGCCCGCATCCTGCATACACATGCCCGTAGAGGTCCGTTACTACACCGATCCCGTGGTGGGTTCCTTTTAACTCGATATGCGGGCCAAAAGGAACCCAGCGGAGGGCGTGGGGACTTACGGCTTCGGGCGCCGAAGCTCCCGGTGATCGTCGGTGGCGCGGCCGATCCGCCTGGCGGCGGGATAGTGGGGGCGGAGCAGCTCGAGGGCGGCGTCCTCGTCAGCGGCTGCGACCACGCAGCAAAAGCCGCAGCCCATGTTGAAGACGGCGTGCATCTCGGCGTCGGAGACGCCGCCGAGCTCCTGGACCAGACCGAAGATCGCCGGCACCGGCAGCGGATCGTCGATCTCGTAGCCGACCTCGGCCTCGAGCCTGAGCAGATTCGACAGGCCGTCGCCGGTGATGTGGGCGAGGCCGCGGACGTCCACGCGTGATCCGAGGAGCTCGAGCACCGGCCGCACGTAGATCTCGGTGGGCTCCAGCAACGCCTCTCCGAGCGGGCGCCCGAGACGGGCGTCATCGAGCGGGACGCCCTCGAGCGCCCGGCGGGCCAACGTGTAGCCGTTCGAGTGGAGGCCCGACGAGGGCAGGCCGATCACGGGGTCGCCGGGCTGTACCGACGCCCCGGTGACGATCCGATCGAGCCCCACCAATCCCACGCAGGTTCCGCCCAGCTCATGGCCCGAGACGATGTCGCCGACCTGGGCGATCTCGCCGCCGGGGATCTCGATACCCGCGAGCCCCGCCCCCCGCGCCAGCCCCACCCCGAGCTCCCCGCTCACCCTTGCGTCCGCGCGCGGAGTGAGGATGAAGTCGAGCATCGCGATCGGCTCGGCCCCGACGCAGATGACGTCGTTGACGTTCATCGCGACGCAGTCGATCCCGATGGTGTCGTAGCGGCCGAGGCGCTCGGCAACGACCATCTTCGTCCCCACGGTGTCGGTGGAGAGCGCCAAGCCGGTCCGCTCGTCGAGCCGCAGCACGCTCGCGTAGTGGCCGGGCAGGGGGACCACCCGGGACGGGCGCCCGAGATCCACCGCGCGCAGGCTCCGGACGAGCGCCTCGACGGCATCGTCGGCAGCTCGCTGGCTGACCCCAGCTCGGCCATAAGCGTCAGAGCTCATCTCGAGTGAAGCCGAGGCGGCAGCAAGGGGCGGATTGAACCACCAACCGGCGCCGCTGTCAGGCTGGTGCCGGACTATCCGTACGTATGGGCAAATGGGGAGTGCAAGCCCGCGACGTCGAAGGTCATCGTCGTTCCCTGACCTGAGCTGCGACGGAGTCGGGCCGGCTATGCCCTTCGGGGCACAGCCGGGCCGACTCCGAGCTTGAGGAGAACCGTCGTCGCGAGGGCGATGCGGTAGGCCGAGTACGGCCACAGGGCGCGGTTGTGCTCGACCTGCGCGATCAGCTTCTGCGAGCCCAGCGTCGATGCGAACGACGCCACGACGCCTGCCGCCATCGCGCTTGCGAGCGCGGGCTTGATCCCGCGCCGTCGCAGGCGCGCCCCCTTCAGCAGGGCCGCGCCGACGATGATCGGGAGCGCGACGGTGCGCGACAGGAGGTTGGCGTGCTCGCGGGTGAATTTCCGCCACCGCGCTGCCGCCAACGTCGCGCCGTTGCGAGAGATGCCCGGCGCGAGGGCAGCCGCCTGGCCGAGCCCCAGCGCGAGCCCGTCCAGGGCCGTCGCGTCGCCGGTTCCTCGACGCTGCGGCGCGCGGTCGGCAAGGGCCATGGCGACGGCGCCCGCGACGAGTCCCGCGGCGGTCGCCCCCGGGCCACCCAGGCGGCCCTCGATCTGCCGCTCCAGGGCGTAGCCCGCGATCGCCGGCGGGACGAACGACAGGGCGACCACCAGCGCCCGTCGGGCGTCGAACGCGCGAAGCTCCGCGGCGATCAGGCGACGCTGGGTGATGAGGAGCGCCGCCGCGGCGCCGGCGTGGAGGGCGACGTCGAAGCTCTTGCGCTCCTCGGGGTCGAGGTCGCGCCAGCGCCATCCCGCAAGCCACGGCACGAGGGAGAGGTGGGCCGAGCTCGAGACCGGCAGGAGCTCGGTCGGTCCCTGAATCGCCCCGAGGACGACCGCTTGGGCGAGCGACGGGGAGCCATGAGCGCTCAACTCGGTCGGGTGGGTTCCAACTGGGCATTCGCGCGGCGGCGCCGCGCGACCAGGTAGACGATGGCGATGACGACGGCCGCGACGATCGCGTAGTCCACGTAGTGGAGGTTGTCGCGCCACTGGTCCCAGCGATCGCCGACCTCACGACCGACGATCGCCAACGTCAGCACCCAGGGGATCGAACCGGCGACGGTGAAGAGGATGAATCGCTGTAACGGCATCCGCGCCACGCCGGCGGGCAGCGAGATGAACGTGCGGATGATCGGCATCATCCGAGTGAAGAAGACCGTGGCCGAGCCGTGGCGCTCGAACCATCGATCCGCCGATTCGAGGTGACGGCGGTTGATGTGGATGAAGCGGTTGCGGTCGAGCAGCTCCACGCGCCCGTAGTACCCGGCGGCGTAGGCGATCAGGGACCCTGCGAGGTTGCCCAGGACGCCGGCAACGACGACGCCGAACAGCGTCAGGTTGCCCTCCGAGACGTTGAAGCCCGCGAAGAGCATGATCGCCTCGCTGGGGATGGGAATGCACGCGCTCTCCGCGGTCATCAGGGCGAAGACCCCGGCCAGCCCGGTCGCGTCGATGACGTCGGTGGCGGCGCGAACGAGTGGATCAAGGATGTCACCGGTCATGCGAGCGCAGCATTACACTCGCTCCGATGTCGCGCCTCAACGATCGTGCCTACCTGCACCGCGCGACGCATTTCGGGGCGGACGCGTTCCTGGCAGCGGTTGCCTTTGCGCTCGCCTTCCGGCTGCGCTTCCTCGACGCCCCCGGCGGGATCCCGCATCGCTACGTGGTGATGCTGACGGGGTCCGTCGCGCTGGTCGCGATCGGGAAGTCGCTCGTGTTCGAGGTCCTGAAGCTCCACCAGAACCTCTGGCGCTACTTTCAGCTCCCGGACCTATGGCCGGTGGTGCGGGCGGCCGCGGTGGCGAGCGGGCTCTTGGTCGCCACCTTCACCCTGGCGAGGCCCTACTCGTACAACCTGCCGCGCTCGGTGGTGGTCTACGACTTCCTGCTCACCATCCTGCTGCTGGGAGGGGCCAGGCTGGCGAGACGGATGATCGCCGAGCGCTCCGATCGCGCCGCCCGTCGCGGGCAGGTCAGGGGCGTTCTGGTCGTCGGAGCCGGGTCGGGTGGCCAGATGGTGGTCCGCGAGCTGCGCCTGAATCCCAATCTCGGCGCCCGGGTGATCGGCTTCGTCGACGACGACCCGCGCAAGCGGGGGATGACGGCGGTGGGCGTGAAGGTGCTCGGCTCGACCGGCGAGGTCGGCGAGATCCTCGACCGGTCGCGTCCCGATGAGGTCGTAATCGCGATCCCGTCCGCGCCGGGGGTCCTGCGCGCGAAGGTGGTGGCCGCCTGCCGCGAGCGTGACATCCCGGTGCGAACCCTTCCGACCGTGTTCGAGCTCCTGCGGGGCGGCGTCCAGCTCACCCGCCAGCTTCGCGAGGTCCGGGTGGAGGACGTCCTCGGTCGGGATCCAGTGGTGATGGAGCTCGACCGGGTGGGTGCCTACCTCGAGGACAAGATCGTTCTCATCACTGGGGCCGGTGGTTCGATCGGGGCCGAGCTCAGCCGCCAGATCGCACGGGTGAGGCCGAGGCTGCTCGTGCTGGTGGACCACGCTGAGGACAACCTGTTCCGGGTCGATCGGGAGATGCTCGACGAATGGCACTTCACGCGGGTCGAGGCGGTGCTCGCCGATTGCAAGGAGGGCGAGCGGATGCTCGAGGTGATGCAGCGCTTCAAGCCCGACGTCGTCTTCCACGCCGCCGCCTACAAACACGTCCCCCTGATGGAATCCAACCCGCTCGAGGCGGTGCGAAACAACGCGATCGCGACGCGGGTAACCGCGGAGACCGCGGCGGTCGCCGGCGCGGAGCGCTTCGTCCTGATCTCGACGGACAAGGCGGTCAATCCGCGAACCGTGATGGGAGCCTCGAAGGCGATGGCCGAATGGATCGTCGAGGCCGCTGGCCAGCGCCATCCACGCACTCGCTTCACGATCGTGCGGTTCGGCAACGTGCTCGGCTCGTCTGGGAGCGTGGTGCCGATCTTCCGGGGGCAGATCGAGAAGGGAGGCCCCGTGACGGTCACGCATCCCGAGATGGCCCGTTACTTCATGACCATTCACGAGGCCGTGCAGCTCGTGATTCAGTCGGGCGACCTCGGGGGCAGCTCGGGCGACGTATTCGTGCTCGAGATGGGGGAGCCGGTCCGCATCCTCGAGTTGGCCAGGAACATGATCACGCTCGCTGGGTACGAGCCGGAGACGGACGTCGCTATCGAGTTCATCGGCCCCCGGCCGGGGGAGAAGATTCATGAGGAGCTCCTCAACGTGGACGAGCGCTCGCAGCCCACGACCGCGGACCGCATCCTGCGCGCGATCAGGACTCGGCCCCTCGATCCGGGCTGGGTGGAGAGCTCGGTAGAGCGCCTCGAGGCGCTGGTCGCGGCGGGAGACGAGGCGGGACTCGCGGAGCGGGTAGTGGAGGTCGTCGCGGAGCGCATGGAAGAGGCGCCCATCGACGTTTGACTCGCCTTGGCCTTCCCTTAAGCCCTCGCCATAAGATCCGCCCGCATCAATGCACACGCTCAAGACGATCGGCCCTGTTTTGGGCCTCGTGGCCTTCGTCGGCATCTCGGTTCTGGCGTTCCTCCTCTTCCAGCAGGCGCGGGACATCCGGCGCCTGCGGGAGTGGGCGGGCCGCGCACCCGAGCGGGCCCAGGAGGCCGCTGAGGCGGTGCAGGCCGCCGCGGAGGCCTCGCGCGACGACGTCGAGGGTGCCGCGGAGCCGGTGTCGGAGGCGAAGCCACCCGGGCCACTCGGCGCGGGCTGGAGGCGCCTCAAGGGAGCGGTGGGTCCGCGGCTCGGGGAGCTCGATCGGCGCTTGCCGATCGACGGCCGGTACATCCTCGCGGTCCTGCTCGCGGTCGTCATCGCCGTGGTCGTGGTGACGAGCGGGTTTGGCCTCATCGGAGGCGGGGGCGGTGGCAAGGCTGGGAGGAAGGGCGGCGCGGATCGGCCGATGGTCGCCGTCCTGAACGGGACCTCGGTCCCGAACCTTGCGTCTCGCGTGGACCACGACGTGGTCAAGGCAGCCGGGTACAAGTCGAGCGAGGTGACCAATTCCCCCTCGAGCTTTGCCACGACTGTGGTGATGTACGTGACGGGCCGGCGCGCCGATGCGAAGGCGTTCGCGACCGCCATCAAGCCGAAACTCGGCAAGACGCCAACCCAGCAGATGACGACGGATGTGAAGAACCGCGCGCGTGGGGCCCCGCTCGCGCTCGCGCTCGGCCTCGACGACTCCGGCTTCGCCGGCGGGTAGCGCGCATGGTCCCTGCGGTCGACGTCTATCAGTTGCTGATCGACGTGCCCGCATACGTGTCGCTCGGGGCGATCCTCACCTTCTGCCTGCTGCTCGCGCTCTACTTCTCACAGCGCCGCGACGTCCAGCGGCTGTCCGCCTGGATGGAGGCGGACGCTCGTCACCCCGCCACCGACCTCGCCGCCAGCGAGGCGCTGCTCGATCGGGCCGAGGCCGACCTGGAGGAGATCGTGGGGGCTGGCGAGAGCGTTCCAGGCAGCGAAGGGCAGGCGCCCCCCGCGCTCGAGCCGACGCTCGTGGCGCCCCCGCCCACGCCGACCGCGGAGCGGCCTGCCCTTGAGCGGATCACGATGGAACGCGCCGCGCTGTTGCCGCATCCGCGCTGGCGGCGGGCCGTGAGCCGCGTTAGCCAACCGCGCGTCCTCGGGCTGATCGCCCTCGCCGCGGTGATTCTGGGCATCGCCGCGATCTTCGGGTCCGAGCGGATCCTCAGCAATGGCGAGGGGACGAGTCACAGCCCGAAGGCACAGAAGGTCGTCCCCGCGAACGTCACAGTGGCGGTCCTCAACGGAACGTCGGTCCCGGGGTTGGCTGCCAAGGTGGGTGACGACGTGCAGGCGAACGACTTCAAGCTCGGCACCGAGAGCAACAGTCGCCATCCGTTCGACCAGACCGTGGTCATGTACGAGCCGCACCAGCGAGCCGCCGCCCAGAAGGTCGCCCACGACCTGGGGGTGAACCCGGTGCAGCCGATCGATCGCCAGACTCAGCAGGCGGCGAACGGGGCCAACGTCGTCGTGATCGCGGGCGCCGACCGCGCCAAGCCATGAACCGGACAGGCGCCGTGCTGTTCGTCGCGCTGCTGGTGGCATCGGCGGTGGTGGCGGCGGTCGTCGTGCACGCGCGGACGCCCGACCTCGAGCTCCAGGTGACCGGCTTTACGACCGAGATCTGTCCCCAGGGCTCTCGGAGCGACTGCGAGCGGGCGGCTAAGCGACAGCATCCCAATCGCTCCCGCCCCGTTCATCGCCGCGCGCGGATCAGGTTCTTCGTCCGCGAGTCGGACCCCCACGCCACCGTCGAGATCGTTGGGCCCAACCTGCAGCGCATCCGCCGGCTGTTCGCCGGCCCCCTGGCCGCCGACAAGCCCGTGTCATTTGTGTGGAACGGGCGTGATGCCGCCGGGAACGTGGTCAGCTCGCGGGACCGCTACCGGCTGCGAGTGATCCTCCCGAGTCGCGACCGGGACATGGTGTACCCGCGTCGGATCCAGGTCTTCAGCGGGGGGACCGGCCGGTGACGGCCTCGGTCCTCCAGCTGGTCGGGATGCTCGTGGCGTGCGGCGGGGCCGCGGTCGCGCTCCTCGCTACGGACCCGCGAGTGCGCTACGGGGCCGCGGTCATTGCCCTTCTGGCGGCGCCCGCGCTCGTCGCCGGCGACGTCTGGCACTCGGCACGCGCGGTCGAGCTCCGCCACGAGCCGGCGAAGCTCGCCCTCGGGCTGGCGCTGGTCGCCTTGGGGGTCGGCGTCGCCGCGGTCGTCTTCCGCCGTTTTCCATGGACGTTCCCGGTGAGCCTGTTCGCGGTTCTGCCGCTGCGAGTCCCGGTCAGGCTGGGGGGTGAGACCTCGCATCTCCTGGTCCCCCTTTACCTGGTGATCGCCGCCGGCGTCGTCTGCTTCGGCTACGCGGCGCTGGCGGGCAGGTCCCAGGGCGAGGACGGAAGGCCCTCGGACCTGCATCCGGCGGCGAGGCTCGGGGATTGGCCGGCGGCGGTTTGGCTCTACCGGGCGCTGGCCGCGACGCTTCTCCTCTACGCGGTCCAGAGCGCGTATTCGGCCGATGTCTCGAACGCGATCGAGAACTCCTCCTTCTTCCTGGTCCCCTTCGCCGTCATGTTCGTGCTCCTGGGTGAGGTGCGCTGGACGAAGCGCCTCCTCGGCGGGGTGTTCCTCGCCGTGGTCGGGATGGCGCTCGTGTTCGCGGGGGTGGCGTTCGGCGAGTACGCCGCGCGTGACCTCCTGCTCAGCCGCGGCGACCTGCTTCAGTCCAATCAGCTCCACCTCTACTTTCGGGTCAACTCCCTCTTCTACGACCCGAACGTCTTCGGCCGCTACCTGGCGCTTGCCCTGGTCGCGCTCGGTGCATACCTCGCATGGTCGCGGGGCAGGGGCGGTCAGGCGCTCGCCGCGATCGCCTCCGGCATCCTCTTGGCGGCGCTGGCGCTGAGCTACTCGCTGACCAGCTTCGCGGCGGTGCTGGTTGGCTTGGTCGTGGTCGTGGCGCTGCGCTGGGGTCTGCGGTGGGCCGCCGCCGGCACCGCCGCGCTCCTCGTGTGCGGAGCCATCTTCGCGGCCGCCGGCGGCACGACGCACACCGAATCGGGCTCCACTCAGAGCCTCAACAGGTTCTCAAGCGGCCGGGTCGATCTGGTCAAGGGAGGGGTGAAGCTCGCCCGCAGACGCCCGGTGTGGGGCTGGGGCTCCGGATCGTTCGGGGCCGCGTTCTGCAAGGAGATCAAGTGTGCAACCACGGTGGTCTCCCACTCGGAGCCGCTGACCGTCGGGGCCGAACAGGGTGCGCTCGGCCTGGTCGTCTACGTCGCCCTGATCGTGTTCGCCTTGGCCGTCCTGCTCGTCGGCGCCGGTGGTTCCGTGGCCACCGCGGAGGTCGCGGCCTGCTTCATCGCGATGATCGCCCACAGCCTCGGCTATGCGGGCTTCACGATCGACCCGGCCACCTGGGCCCTCCTGGGCCTTGGCGTCGCCTTGCGTCGGCCCCGACTCGGAGCGCCGGTCTATGAGGCCCCGCGCGAGGAAGCCGGCTCGCTGAGCGCCCCGGTGCCCGGCGCGGGTCGAGGGCCCTCGACGCGGAGGTTGTAGGCCTCCGCCGCCTCGCGCAGCCCCTCGCCGCGTCCCGGGCGGAGCGCCTGGCGGGCGTGGAGCCAGTACCGCCTCGGGTCGTGTCCCGACATGAACATGGCGGCGATCGCTCGCGGCACGTAGGACCATGCCCACAGCACGCGGCACAGCCCTACCGCCAGCCACGAATGGTGCTTTTGCATGAACAGGTCGCGACCGCGATGGAACTGCACGATGCGTCGCTCGCCGCCGGCGAGGTCGCTGGCGAGCTGTTCGTGGTGGATCGCGCGCGCCGCAGGCGCATGGAGGATCCGCCAACCGGCGTCGGTCAACCGCCGCTGGAAGTCGACCTCCTCCGAGTACACGAAGAAGTCGGGGTCCATGTAGTCGACCTCCTCAGCGGCCTGCCGCCGGACCAGCATCGTGCAGGACTGCACCCAGCCGACCTCGCGGACGCGCTGTCCGCTGCTCTGGGTCACGAGGCGGCGATGAAGGAAGAGGGCCTGCGCGAGGGCGGTGCCCGGCCCCGGGAACCGCCACGCGCACGGGATCGAGTCGCCGCGCGGATCGAGGAGCTGTGCTCCCGCGACCGCCGCCCGCGGATCGCCACGCAGGGCCGCAAGCAGCTCCTCGGCGCAGCCCTCCAGCACCTCGGAGTCCTCGTTCAGCAACAGGCAGAAGGTCCCGCGCGCCTCGCGCAGGAGCAGCGAGTTGTTCTCTGCCAGCCCCGCCCGGCGGTCCCGCGCGATCACCTTCACCTCTCCGAACCTCTCCGCCACAGCCTGCGCAGAGCCGTCGTCCGAGGCGTTGTCCAGCACGAGGACCTCGTGCTGCGTCCCTACCGGAGCGGTACGGCGGATCGACTCGATGCACTTGAGGAGGTAGTCCCGGCCGTTCGTGTTCACCACGCAGTACGACAGCTCCATCGCCACAATCATCCTCGCGCATGAAGGTCCAGATCGTCGATCCGCCGGCCTACACGCCTCCGTATGACCGTTCGCTCTGCGCGGCGCTCGCGCGTGCCGGGGCCGAGGTGGAGCTCGTCACGAGTCGCTTCGCCCACGGGCCCGTGCCCCCCGCCGAGGGCTATCGCGTGCGCGAGGCCTTCTACCGGCGCGCGGCGGGGCGGGCGCCCGGTTCGCGCGGCCGCCGAGCCCTGAAGCTGGCCGAGCACGTGGGCGACATGCTGCGGTACCGCAGCGACGGCGTCGCGACCGACGTCGTGCACTACCAATGGCTGCCGGTGCCGGCGCTCGACGCGTTGCTGCTGCCGGCGAAGCGACCGCGCCTGCTCACGGCGCACGGCGTGCTTCGGCGCGAGGCCTGGGCCGAGCGCCCAGGCCGCGCCCTGCAACGCCTGCTCGAGCGGATGGACGCCATCGTCACGCTCTCCGAGCATGGCGCTCGCCGGCTGGCGCAGGCGGGGATCGAGCCCGGGCGCGTCCACGTCATTCCTCACGGGGCCTTCGACTATCTGACCAGGATGCCGCGCGAAGCCCCGCTTCCGGACGAGCTCGCTGCGGTCGAGGAACCGGTGATCCTGTGCTTCGGGCTGCTTCGTCCGTACAAGGGCGTGGACGTGTTGCTCGAGGCCTTTCGCTTGGTGCAGGGGGCGGAGCTCTGGATCGTCGGCAGGCCGCTCGGCATGTCGCTGGAGCCGCTCCGCGGGCTGGCGGCGCGGGCGCCCGGGCGGGTCCGCTTCGTTCCTCGATTCGTGCCGGACCCCGAGCTCCCCGCCTACTTTCGCCGCGCCGACCTGGTGGTGATGCCGCACACGGATGCGGAGCAGTCGGGCGCGCTCTACGCGGCGCTCGCCTTCGGCAAGCCGATCGTGATGAGCGACGTCGGCGGCTTCGGCGAGGTGGCCGCCCAGGGCGCCGGTCGCCTGGTTCCGCCGGGCGACCCGGAGGCCCTCGCCGCCGCCGTCAGCGAGCTGCTCGCGGATGCCCCGGCGCGCGAACGCCTCGCCGCCGCGTCCCGCAGGGCGGCGGCGGGCCCGTACTCGTGGGACGCGGTCGCGGCGCGGACTCTCGCCCTGTACGAGGAGCTCGGTGGATGACGGCCGTGGCGATCGTCTTCTGGGCCTCGGTGGGGTTGCTGATCTATGCGCATCTCGGCTATCCGCTCGTACTCTGGTGCCTGGCCCGGCTGCGCGGCGCTCGCGCGGAGGAGGTGGCGGACCCCGCGGAGCTGCCGAGGGTTTCGCTGATCGTCGCGGCGCACGATGAGGAGGCGGTGATCGAGCGTAAGGTCCGCGACGCGCTGGCGCTCGACTACCCGCGGGAGCGGCTCGAGGTGATCGTCGCCTCCGACGGGTCGACCGACCGCACCGCCGAGCTCGCCCGGGACGCCGGCGCCGACCTGGTGCTCGAACTTCCGCACGGGGGGAAGGTGGCGGCGCTGAACGCCGCGGTGGAGCGCTCGAGCGGGGAGGTGCTCGCCTTCTCGGATGCGAACAGCTTTTGGGAGCCCGACGCCCTGCGGCGGCTGGTGGCGCGTCTCGCGGCGCCACGGGTCGGGTATGTATGCGGTCAGGTGCAGTTCGACGGCGCCGGCGCCGCCAACGAGGAGGGGCTCTACTGGCGCTACGAAATGGCCGTGCGCGAGCTCGAGTCGAGGCTCGGGGGGGTGACGGGCGGCAACGGGGCGATCAACGCGGTCCGGCGTGAGGCGTACCTCTTCCTCGAGCCGACCCGGGGACAGGACATCTCGTTCCCCTATGAGCTCAAGAAGCGCGGCTGGCGGCCCGTCTACGCTCCGGAGGCGCGGGCTCGCGAACGGCTGGCGGTGACGATGGGCGGCGAGTTCGCCCGCAAGCGCCGGATGATGACCGGCGCCTGGAGCACGATGCTCCGCCACGGCCTGCTGTCCGTTGGCGGCTACGGCCCGCTCTACGCGCTGGAGGTTTTCTCCCACCGCGTGCTGCGCTATGCGTCTCCGATCCTGCACCTGGCCGCGCTGGGGACGAACATCGCCCTCCTGGGCCAGGGGCCGGTGTACGCGGTGACCCTCGGCGCGCAGCTGGCCTTGCTGGTGGCCGCCGCGCTCGGGGCGGTTCTGCCCCTTCGCCCGTTTCGGATCGCCAACTACTACGTCGCGGTCACGGCCTCGAGCGCCGTCGGCCTCTGGGATTACCTGAGGCGGGGGGTGCCGAGCACCTGGGAGAAGGCGGAGGGAACCCGCTAGTGCCGGAGGTCACCTCGGGCGCAGCGAGCGGCGCGCGGCGCCCGGCGGGCGGTGGCCTGCCCCGCGCCGCGGACGTCGTCCTGGCGGCGATCGGCCTCGTGCTCACCAGCCCTATCCTCCTGGTCGCCGCCGTCGCGATCAAGCTCGGCTCGCGCGGGCCGGTGCTTTACCGCCAGGGTCGGGTGGGCAAGGACGGCGAGCCATTCGAGGTCCTGAAGCTCCGGACGATGTCCCTCGGGGCCGATCCGGTGGGGGTCGGGACGCCGGTGCTCGAGGGGGACCCGCGCGTCACCCGCGCCGGCCGCGTCCTACGGCGGTTCTCGCTCGACGAGATCCCGAACCTCGTCAACGTGCTGCGGGGGGACATGGCGATCGTTGGACCCCGCCCGACGCTGGCCGCGCAGGTCGAGCTCTACACGCCGCACCAGCGACGCCGGCTCGAGGTGAAGCCCGGGCTCACCGGCTGGGCGCAGGTGAACGGCCGGGCCGGGATCCCGTGGGCGGAGCGCATCGAGCTGGACGTCTGGTACGTCGATCACCGATCGCTGGCCCTCGACCTCGGCATCCTCGCCCGCACCGCGCGGCTGCTCCTCTCCGGCCACGGGCTCTACGGGTAGGCGCCGCAGCGCGGTCCGTGAGGCTCCGCTTAGTACTGTCCGCTGGGGATGGCGACGAGGATCGAGCTTCGCGACTTTCGCCCCGAGGACGCGGCGGCCGTTCACCGGTGGTTCAACGATTCGCGGGTCACCGCCGATCTGGTGGGCAGCCGGGCGAGCTTCAGCCAGGACGACGCGCGCGGCTGGGTCGAACGGGCGGTGGATGTGAGGCGCGACCGGAGGTGGGCGATCGTCCTCGACGGGGGACCCGAGCCGGTGGGCTTCGTGGCCCTGTTCGGCCTCGAGCGGGATACGGGCCCGGAGCTCGCGGTGCTGGTGGGGGACCCGGCGGCCTGGGGGAAGGGCGTCGCCCGGGAGGCCGAGCGCCAGGCGTGCATCCACGCCTTCCGGGAGTACTCGGCCCACCGGATCCATGCCGAGATCCCGGCCACCAACCGCGCCGCGCAGAGGGTGGTGACGCACCTCGGGTTTGTGCGCGAGGGCGTCATGCGCAGGGCGATTCGCCGGGGTGATGCGGCCGTCGACAACGAGGTGTGGGGCCTCTTGCCAGAGGAGTTCACGGGTTGGGAGGATCGGCGGAGCTGATCGCCGATCGGGGGGCCGGGGCGGAGAGCGACGACTTCTTCCGCTCGCGTCCGTTCTACGACGCCGAGGGCGTCACCCACACGCTGCGGATCGACGACGAGGACGAGCTCGCGATCCCCCTGCTCGTGAACGAGATCCCTGACTCGAGGCTGAGTGACGCGATCTCGCCCTATGGATACCCGGGCGCCCGGTCGCAGAGCGAGTCGCCCACCGATCCAGCAACTGTGAACTGGTCCGAAACGGGCCTCGTGAGCCTCTTTATTCGCGATCGGATTGGGCACCCACCGTTCCTCTCGAACGCAACGGAGCGCTCCGCCGTTCAGGTTCACGACCCCGCGAGGGAGCGCAGGATTCGTTCCCGTTTCGGTGAGCAGATCCGGCGAAACGAAAGGCTCGGCTACCACGTCGAGCTGCTGCCGGGTTCGGAGACGACGGTCGAGCAGCGGACGAGCTTCCATGCCCTGTACATCGAGACGATGCGCCGTGCCGAGGCGGCCGAGCGCTACTACTTCGATCCCGACTACTTCCGGGCCGTGCTCGGCTACGAGCGCTCCTGGCTGGTTCTCTGCAGAAGTCCCGAGGGCACCACCGCGGCCGGAGCGATCACGGCGCTCTCCGACGGCCTGCTGCATTACTACCTCGGCGGTACCGCCGAGGCGCACCTCTCGGACTCACCGTTCAAGAACCTCGCCCTGGCGATGATCAGGCACGCCGATGAGCTCGAGCGCCCGCTGAACCTCGGTGGGGGGGTATGGCGCGGCGACGGGCTCAAGGACTTCAAGCGGGGATTCGCGAACGCCGAGCTCCCCTTCTGGACCCACGAGATCGTGTGCGATCCCGATGCCTACGCGCGGTTAAGCGAAGGACGGTCCGACTCCGGTTTCTTTCCGGTCTACCGCGCCCCTACTGAACCGACTTGATCGCGCCCTCGATCTGGGCGAGCGACGGGACCGTGTTCCCGGGGAAGGGCTTCTTACCCCCGGGCCCCTCCACCAAGATCGACGGAGTCCCGGTGAAGCCGAGCTGCTGGGCCTCGGCCTGGGTCCTGGACAGCACCGCATCCCACTTGGGGTCGCGGCGGTCGGCGTTCCACTTGGAGATGTCGGGGACCCCCGCGCCCTGGGCGACCTTCGTGAGGAAGTCGTCGGTGACGTAGCCGGAATTCTCCGGGCCCTGGTTTCGGTAGAAGAGCTCGATGTAGTTCCAGTAGCGGCCCTGCTGGCTTGCCGCGAGCGCCGCCTTCGCGGCGTCGGTGGACTGGGGGCCGATGATCGTGAACTGGCGGAACTCGTAGTTCGCCGTTCCGCTGCGGACGACATCCGAGATCAGCTTCGGCGCGACGTCGAACGAGAACGCCTTGCAGACGGGGCATTGGAGGTCGCCGAACTCGACCACCGTCACCTTCGACTTCGGATCGCCGAGGACGGTGCCGTGCTGGGGGATGCCCTTGAGCTGCTGCTCCACCAGCGCAGCGTCGGCGGTCCCGCTGCCCGCAGAGCCCCCGCCGCTCTGGCTGACGACGATCAGGATCGCGACGGCGCAGATGGCCAGGAATGCCGCGCCGCTTCCGTACTGGATCAAGCGCTGGCGGCGCTGCTTCGCCTGGTCCTCGGCCTCGCGCCTAAGGCGCTCGGCCCGCATCTGCTCCTTCTGCTCCTTTCGGCTGGCCACTCTGCCGGACGCTAGATCACGCGCCTAAAGGGGCTCTTCGCCCGCTCCCGGCGGCTCGACCAACCCGAGATCCGTCCCCGCGTAGGCGAACGCGCGGGCCGCGTTCACGCCCAGCAGGACCGTCATCAGCACCGCGCTCGCCACACACCACTGGCAGATCGCGTCGATCACGAAGACCTCCAGGTACGTGAGGTAGGCGCTGAAGCCGAAGCCGATCAGCGAGCCCATGAACCCTCCGAAGCGCCCGAGGTCTCCCGGCGTCGCCGCCGCGGCCAGGAGCAGCAGATAGCCAGCGATCCCGAACACCGCGACGTTGACCCCGGCGATGTGGGAGTAGTGGCTCTGGGCGACGGTCGCGCAGCCGTGCCCTCCGGCGAGGCATTGCGGGGCGCCGCCGCCAGCGTCGGCGATCGTGATGTACGTGGCCACGCCGATCCCGGCGATCGCGAGGCCGGCCGCCAGCCGGCGCAGCGTACTCTCGCTCGGCACGGAGGGTCCCTCTAGCTCGCGGCGCGTTTCTCGCGCTCGCCCGCCGCCTCGCCGGGAGCGTAGACGTCGTCGAGGAAGCGGGCCAGTTCGTCGTCGAGCCGCTTGGGCGTCAGCCGCCACTCGAGGATCGAGTTTGCGTTGACGAGGCGCGCGTTGGGCATCTCGTCGACGAGCATGTCCGCGTCTGAGAAGGGGTGTAGCGGATCGGCGGGGTGGCCGATCACGAGGGCCGGGTGGTCCATCGCCTCGCGCTCCTCGCGGCGGGGCGCGGTGCGACCGAAGAGGATGCCCTCGAGCACGGCGCGCGAGGGCTCGGGATCCTGGCGGATCCAGTCGAGCCCGATGTCCACCAGGTAGTTGCCGCGCGGTATCTGGCGAGCGACCGCCGCGAGGGCCTTCAGCACCGGATTGCCGAACCGGAGGGCAAGCAGGACCGGCGTGAACAGCAAGGCGGCGCCGAGCAGCGCGTCCTCGAGCACCGGCATCTCGATGAACAGGGCGCCGACGCGATCCGGATAGCGGGAGGCGAACTCGAGGCCGACGTTGGCTCCGAGCGAGGTGCCGCCCAGGGCCGGGGCACGGAGCTCGAGGTGGTCGAACAGGGCGACCAACTGGTCGGCGAAGGCGGTCATCGAGTAGGTCTGCCGGTCCGCTGGCCGGTCCGAGCGACCGTGCCCGAGCAGGTCGACGGCGATCACCCGGTTGCCGCGGGAGGCCATCTCCGGGGCCAGCCGGTCGTACATCCGGCGATTCATCAGCAGGCCGTGGACGAGCACGAGCACCCGCTCGCCCTCTCCGTGGTCGTCGTATGCGATGCGGTGCCCTCGGTAGCGGAACGAGCCCTCGACCACCATCGGCGCCCCAGTCTATTCGAGGCTCATCGAGGCGCGAGACGCGTTGCCCGCGGCCCTCTCCCACGGCCTCGATGCGCGGAGAGCGCTGATCACCGCGCGTGTCCCGGGCGCCCGGTTGAGCGCGTAGAAGTGGATCCCGGGGGCTCCGCGGGCAAGCAGCTCCTCGCACTGCCGGGCCGCGTAGGCGACGCCGAGGAGCCCCTCGGCCTCCTTGTCGCCGCCGAGCGCCGCCATTGCGCCCTCGAGCTCGGGCGGGATCGAGGCGTCGCAAAGCTTGCAGATGCGCACCACCTGCTCGTAGCTCGCGATCGGGATCACGCCCGGAATGATCGGCGCATCGATCCCCATCTCACTCGCGGCGTCGACGAAGTCGAAGTAGATTCGGTTGTCGAAGAAGAGCTGCGTGATCAGGAAGCGAGCGCCGGCCTGGACCTTCGTCTTCAGGTACTCGAGGTCGGCCTCGAGGCTGGGAGCCTCGGGGTGGACCTCGGGGAAGCAGGCGCCGCCGATCGCGAAGTCGTAGCGCTCCGAGATGAAAGCGGCGAGCTCGGCGGCGGAGCTCAGGCCTCCCTCGGGCTGCTGGAACTCGGTCCCGCCACGGGGCGGGTCGCCGCGGAGCGCGAGGATGTTCTCGATCCCCGCCTCGTCGACGCGGTCGAGGATCTCGACGAGCCCCTCCGTGGTCTCGCCCACGCAGCTCAGATGGGCCATCACCTCGAGCCCGTGATCGCGCTTGATCCGCGTCGCGATCTCGACCGTCCCGTCGCGGGTGGCGCCCCCCGCGCCGGAGGTCACCGAGACGTAAGAGGGCCGGAGCGGCTTCAGCGCCTCGACCGTCTCGAACAGGGCGGCAACGCCCTCCTGCGTCTTCGGCGGGAAGAACTCGATCGAGAAGACGGGTTCATCGGTGGCCGCGAGCATCTCGTCAATCCGCATGGTCGGAGGATGGTAGAGGGGTGGCTTGGGCGTCGAGCTGCACGCGGCGCCGCGAATCCCGGCGGAATCCAGGTGGCGCGATCCCGTCGTCGGCGGCTATCGGCTCAGGTAGCCCAGCTCGTGCGCCCGGCGCTCGAGCTCGTCTCGGAACTTCGGGTGGGCGATGGCGATCAGGCGCCTAGTCCGCTCCGCGACCGAGCTGCCGCGCAGCTCGGCGACCCCGTATTCGGTGACCACCCGGTCGACGCTGCCGAGCGATTCGGATGCGCACTGGCCGAGGAAGTCGACCTCGAGGGTCGCGTTGATGGCCACGAAGGTCGGCTCACGCGCGATGTTGCGAGGATCGTTTGTGTAGTCGACGGGCCAAAACTCGACCCCGGGGTTGTCCGCCACGAAGTCGTAGACGCGGGAGCTCGGCAATCCTGCGGTCGGCCTCACGGGGCTCCCGCGTAGGCAGTTCGACCAGCTCGTAGTCCGCCTCGCACCAACCCACCACCTCGCTCGCGTGGAGCTGATTCTCGCCGAAGGTGCGGGGCACCCGCCCGTTCACCTCGACGAAGAAGGGAACCTCACCGATCATCGAGGCCGTGTACTCGGCGTGACAGTCCAGCGAGAAGTAGCCGTGGCGATCGGGAGGCGATACCGACGCCAGGACGAGCGAGCGCCGGGTTGAGGTCTCCATCAGGCGCAACACGTCGCTGAAGCTGTTCGGCACCAGGTCACACTTTCCGCGATGGAAGGCGTCCCTGTCGTGGGGGGAGAGGAACCAGGACACGTGGCGGAGGCCGTCGATCTCCCCGTTGATGTAGGCCCGGTCGCGCAGGGGAAGCGTCTGGTGGATGCGAACGTCGCGAAGCAAACCTGCGCCGGCCTCGATCGCGTCGAGGAGCGTCACCGGTTCTCCGTTCCCCAGGCCGACGATGACGTCTCCCTCGGGCGGCACGTGGTCGAGCACCGCCTCACTGGAGCGCCGTCGCTCCTCGAGCGCCGCTCGAACGCCCGACGACACTAACCTCGGTTTCCCGCGCCGAAGCCGTGCTCGCCGCCCGCGAGGTTCCAGCTCACGATCACCGGCAGGTCGTGCTCGTAGCCGAGCATGCAGAGCGCGCCAGTTCCGAGCGCCAGCAGGGCGCCGTCCTCGGGAGGAAGGCCGGTCCATCGCGCCCCGAGCACGCGCAGCATGTGACCGTGGCCGAAGGCGATCGCGTCCCCGTCGACCGAGCGGACCTCGGCGATGATGCGATCGGCTCGCGCGCCGACGTCGCGTGCGACCTCGCCGTTGGGACAGCCGTCGCGCCACAGGCTCCAATCGGGGCGCTCCTCGTGGATCTCCGCGGTCGTTATGCCCTCATACTCGCCGTAGTCCCACTCGCGAAGCTGGTCTCGGACCTGCGCCCGTGCGCCGAGGCCGGCGAGCTCGCAGGTCTCTGCGGCGCGCCGGAGGGGACTCCTCAGCACCAGCGCAAAGCTCCTTGCGGCAAGCCGTGCCCGGAGAGCTCGGGCGCGGCGGCGCCCGTTCTCCGTCAGCGGCAAGTCGGTGGTGCCGGTGTGGCGCCCGCTGAGGCTCCATTCGGTCGCGCCGTGTCGCGCCAGCACCAGCTCCCCCACGGGCGCCAGGCTAACGGGCGCCGCCCGCCGGCGCGGACGGCTGCATACCATGAGGCCCGTGGCGGGCGAGGTGATCCTGGTGACCGGAGCGACCGATGGGCTCGGGAGGGGCGTCGCGGGGGAGCTGGCGCGCAACGGCGCCGAGGTCCTGGTCCACGGGCGGGACGCGCGGCGCGTCGAGGGCACGACCTCTGAGCTCGGCGACGCGGCGGGAGGCTCCTACCGGGCCGACTTCTCGTCGCTCGGAGAGGTGAGGGCGATGGCGGAGCGGGTGCTTTCGGAGCAGGGGCGGATCGACGTGCTCGTCAACAACGCCGGCGTCGGCAGCACCCTCCCAGGCGACGGAGAGCGCCTCACGAGCCAGGATGGCTACGAGCTGCGGTTCGCCGTCAACTACCTCGCCGGCTTCCTGCTGACGGGTTTGCTGGAGCCCTTGCTCACCCGCTCGCCCCCCGCGCGGGTGGTCAACGTGTCTTCGGCCGGCCAGATGCCGATCGACTTCGACGACGTGATGCTCGAGCGGCACTACAACGGAACCCGCGCCTACTGCCAGAGCAAGCTCGCCCAAGTGATGCACACGTTCGACCTCGCCGAGCGCCTCGCCAACCGCGGCGTGACCGCGAACTGCCTGCATCCGGCGACCTACATGCCGACGAAGATCGTGCTGCACGCGCGGGGCACCGCGGCGAGCAGCCTCGAGGAGGGGGTTCGCGCCACCACCCACCTCGTGGTCGACCCGGAGTTCGAGGGCGTCACCGGGCGCTACTTCGACGGCCTGCGGGAGGCCCGCGCCGATGCTCAGGCCTACGACCCGGAGGCCCGCCGCCGCCTCCGCGAGCTCAGCGAGCAGCTCGTGGCCGACGCGATTGGCCCGCTCGAGACGCGGCGAGCCTAAGAGGGGCAGTAGCGCCCGCGTTCGGTCCTCTATGCCGATGTTCCACAACGTCCTGGTCGCCATCGATCGCTCCCCGGCGGCGGAGCGCGCGCTGGAGGAGGCACGCGACCTGGCGCAGGCGCTCAATAGCCGCCTGACGATCATTTCGGTCGCAGCCGAGGTGCCAGGGCTCGCCTACCGAGCGGGGGTGAACGTGGCGGCGATGGAGGAGGAAGCGGAGGCCGAGGCGGACAGGCTGCTGCGCAAGGCGGTCTCCTCGCTACCCGAGGACCTGCCGGTCACCATCGTGCTCGAGCACGGCAACGCGGGTGAGGAGATCGTGAAGCAGGTCCAGAGGGGGGGCCACGACCTGCTCGTGATGGGCTCCCGGGGGCGAGGGCGGGTCGCCTCGAACCTGCTCGGCAGCGTCGCGGCTCACGTGCACTACCACAGCGACGTGCCCATGTTGGTCGTGAAGGAGCGCGAGTAGCCCGCGCCACCGTGACGGATCCGGATCGCTTCGAGGTCGTGCTCGTTCCCGAGCCGTTCGAGCCCTAGCCGGGCACTCGGCTACCGGGCCTCAGGGACAACGTCCCAGCCCGTCGTGCCGGAACGACCGCGAGCGCCAACCGGCCGAGCGTCAGCGCGCTCAGCATAAGTCCGAAGTCACGGAGAGCGATGTCGTAGTACTCCGGCGGGTTCTTCGTCAGCAGGTTGATGACGATGCCTCCCAGCCACGCGGCAACGACGAAGGCTCCGATTCGCGGAGCCAGCGCGACCAGGATCCCGGCCGCGATCTCCACGCCGCCGACGAAATACATGAACTCCTGGCCGCTCCCCGGGACGATGTTGTTGATCCATCCGGCGAGGTAGTCGGGCCAGTGCACGGACCAGTTGAAGAACTTGTCCAGCCCGAAGAGGATCGGGGCAACGGTGAAGCCGATCCTCAGCAGCCAAAACGCCTGGTGAGCGGCGACGCCGACCTTGTCGTCGGACCTCGAGGCCGGCTGGCCGTCGGTCGGTCTCGCGGTTTCGGCACGGCGCGTGCTTCCGAGAGCCGTTGTCATGGGGCCTCCTCTCCAATCCGTGTTCGCAAGACTGCGCGAACGCAGGGGTTCTTAGTCCGCATGCCCGCTTAGCGTCCGCCGGCGAAGGGTTCTTACCCCTGCAGCTCTCTCGCGACGAGGGCACGGAGGCTGAGGTAATCCTCCTGACATGCGGGGCATGCGTCGAGGTGAGCGTGCATCCCCGGGATGGCCTCGTCGACCGAGCCGCCGGCGAGCTCCAGCTCGACGTAGCGATCGAGCTGTTCGAAGCACTCCTCGCAGCCCAGCTCGAGGCCCGACGGTCCGAGCAGGCGCTGGACCAGCGCGTTCTGGGACTCAGGCGTCATCTTGCTTCTCCTTCACCGTGTCAGCCGACCCGATCGGTCGACCCTCCGCCTCGAGCCTTCGGCGAAGCTTTCGTCGTCCATCGTGGAGCGTCTTGTAGAGAGCTCCACGCGTGGTGCCGAGCCGCTCAGCGAGGACGTCGATGGGAACGTCGTTCAGCACCAGCGCAACCAGCACCTCCCGCTGGTGCGGGGTCAGCTCGCTGTCGATCGCCCGGCGCACCGCCTCGATCAGCTCGCTTTGCTCGGCTTGCGCCTGGGGGGACGCGGCGTGATCGCGGAGCCGCGGCACGCCTTCGGGCTCGAGCGGGACCTCGCGGCCTGCCAGGCCAGGCGCCGCAACTTCACGGCTGCTTCGAGGAGCGCGAACTTGTAGGCCCAAGTGGTGAAGCGGCTTTGGCCCCGGAACCGATCGAGCTTTGCCAGCACCGCCACCAGTGCGTCGTCCGCGCTCTGCAGCGCGACGTCGTCGAGGTCGTTCCCGCGGAGGTGCGACATGGTTGGCGCCCTGCGCCCTACCTCGAATCGCGCGGCGCGCAGGAGTAGGCGGTGAAGGCGGGCGAGGGCCTCGTCTCGCGCACGACCCTCGGAACGAAGATCGTGGAGCCATGCGCGCTCGCCTTCACCGCCGTCCTGCGAGGCTCGGGTCTCGGCGCGGCGCCCGGGGGACGCTCCACGCGGCCTCGGAGGGGCGCCGCGGAACGTACCGGCGGTTGGGCCGGTCATCCTGGCCTCTTCGGCTCGCTGTCGAGCGGCGCGAGGATGCGGGCGGCCAGTCGGGGTGGGCATCCGCGGTCGACGAGCTCCAGCGCCGCGTGCAGGTCGATGCGCCGATCGGCGGCGAGCGTGCCGGCCAGGGCTTCGTCGAATCCCGCGCGGTCGAGGCGTCTCTTCCGCCAGGCGGCCACGTCGTGCGCTTCCGCGTCGGCGGCGATCGGCTGTAACGTCTCACGGGCCATCGTCTGTGTTTGCGACCGCACGCCGCGGGTTCTTACCCCCCGCCCGCACCGTCGCGGCGGAGGTGGTTGAGCAGCCCACCGGCGAGGAGGATCTCCCGCTCCTCCGGGGAGAAATCGTGTGTGGCCCCGAAGGTCTCGCCGGCGTCCTCGATCTCGACCGTCAGCTCGTCCGCCCCTTCCTCGAGCTCCTCGCGTAGGCGCGGCAGCCGCCAGGTCTGGCCCACCTCGGCGCGCTCATAGTCGCCGTCGTCGGCGAAGGTCAGCGCGACGATCCCCTGCGCGACCAGGTTGCGGCGGTGGATCCGAGCGAAGGACTTCGCGAAGACGGCCCTGACGCCCAGCTGCAGCGGCGCCAAGGCCGCGTGCTCCCGAGATGATCCCTGGCCGTAGTTGTGGCCGGCGACGATGAACCCGCCGCCCCATTCCCTGATCCGCTCGCGAAATCCGGGGTCGCGATGTTGAAACGTGAACTCGGCGATCGCCGGCACGTTCGAGCGATACGCCATCACCGTCACCCCGTCAGGAGCGAGGTCGCCGGTCGAGATGTCGTCGCCCTGCACGGTCGCGACGCGCCCCGTGAGTGAATCGGGGGGCGGCTCGTGGCGCGGCGGACGCTTGATGTTGGGGCCCCGCGGGATCTCGATCCCCCCGGCCTCGGCCTCGCCGGCCGGCGGGAAGATGTGGCGGTCGTCGAGGTAGGGCCGAAGCTCCGGCATCGGCAGGAGCTCGGGCGTGTCTCCGTAGGCCCGCGGGTCCTCGATCTTGCCGCTCAACATCGACACCGCGGCGACGGCGGGGGAGCACAGGTAGACGTTGTCGTCCGGCGTCCCCGAACGCCCCGGGAAGTTGCGGTTGAAGGTGCGCAAGGAGTTCGAGCCCGTGGGGGGCGCCTGACCCATCCCCACGCAGGGGCCGCACACGGGCTCGAGCATCCGCACGCCGCCCTCCATCAGCTGCGCGTAGACCCCCGATTCGGCGATCGCGGAGAGGATCTGGCGGGAGCCGGGGGTGGCCGTTGCTGCGACGCTTGGGTGAACGATCTGCCCGTCGCGGTCGGCGAGCACGGCGCCGGGGAGCGCAAGGTCCGCGTAGCTCGAGTTCACCGAGGAGCCGATGCAGACCTGCGCGACCTCGGTCCCCTCCACCTCCTCGACCGGTACGACGTTGTCGGGATTATGCGGCCTGGCGACGAGAGGACCGAGCTCGCCGAGATCGACCTCGATGCGATCGTCGTACTCGCACCCCTCCTCCGGTGCCAGCTCCGCGAAGTCCTCCTCCCGCCGCTGCCGCCGCAGCCAGTCGCGGGTGGCGTCGTCGGGCGGAAAGACCGCGGAGGTGGCCCCGAGCTCGGCGATCATGTTGGCGATCGTTCCCCGCTCGGGCACCGAAAGCGTCGCCACGCCGGGCCCCGTGAACTCGAACACCCTGTTCTTGCCGCCGCTCGCGCTCAGGCGGCGGAGCAGCTCGAGGATCACGTCCTTGGCCTGCACCCAGGGAGCGTCAAGTTCGCCCTCGAGCCGCACCTCCACCACCTCCGGGCAGGCGATGGAGTAGGGGTGACCGCCCATGACCACGGCCACGTCGAGTCCGCCGGCACCGATCGCGATCATGCCCAGGGCGCCGCTCGTCGTCGTGTGCGAATCGGCGCCGACCAGCACGTCGCCGGGCTTCGCGAACCTCTCGACGTGCACGTAGTGGCAGATCCCGTTTCCGACCCGGGAGAAGTAGGCGCCGTACTTCGCGCACAGCGCTTGGAGCATCCGGTGGTCGTCGGGATTCTTGTAGTCGAGCTGAATGACATTGTGATCGATGTACTGCACCGCCCGATCGACCTGGACCCGCGGAACGTCCAGCTCCTCGAACTGCATGAAGGCCATCGTTCCGGTTGCATCCTGGGTGAGGGTCTGGTCGACCCGGATGGAGATCGGTTCCCCGGGACGCAGCTCGCCCTCGGCGAGGTGCCGGGCGAGGATCTGGCGCGTCAGGTTCTCGGCCACGTTCGGAAGGTACCCGGATCGCACCCGGCCTCAACGCTCCGGCGGCTCCGCGGCTAAACCACGGCCGATTCGAACCGGCGGCACTCGGGTACCTGGCCTGACGAGCAGTGAAAGTCCACCGAAGGAGGCGGATCGCAGATGGCTACTACCAAGCAGGTGCGAGCCGCAAAGCGCAACGTGGGCAAGGCCCGCCAGGCGGCGACTCGCAAGCGGACGATCGCGAACCTTCCGAAGAGCACGCGTCGCGAGCTCGGCAAGCAGGCGGCGCGGGGACGACAGCGCGGCGGCAAGGCGGGACAGGCACTCGAGGATCGCAATCGCCGGCAGCTGTACGAGGTCGCCAAGAAGGAGAACATCCCGGGCCGTTCCAGGATGGGAAAGTGGGAGCTGATCGACGCCATCCGGAAGCGCCGGTAAAGTCACCTGCGCCTCACGCAGCGCCCGATGAGGATCCGGTTTCTCGGTTCCGGGGCGCGCGGCGACACTCCCGGGCGGGGTCGGTTCCGCCGAGCTGAGAGCCCACGACGGGCTCGAGATCGATGCCACCATTCGCCGGGGTGTACCGGTGGGTGGATCACACTGGGGAGGTGGAGCTCGCAATCGACGCCGCCGATGAGCGGGAGGTGTTCGCGGACGCGCTGGCGGCGCTGGCGGAGCTCCTAGGTGTTGCGGGCGACATCCCCGAACGACGGAGGGTGGTGGCCAGCGCGCGCGATCGGCCGGCGCTCCTGGCGGCCTGGCTGGAGGAGCTCCTGTTTCTAGCCGAGTCCGAAGGGTTCGAGGCCGAGCGCCTGGAATCGCTGAGCCTGACCGCTGACGGGCTCGAGGCCGACGTCGCCGGGCGGCTCGGCGAACCGCCGCCGCTGGTCAAGGCGGTGACCTACCACCGGCTCGAATTTGCGCGCACGGAGTCGGGATATCGGGCGAGGGTGGTTCTCGATGTCTGAGCTCGTGATCGAGCGGCTCGACGACGAGCTATGGGAGATACCGGTCGGAGCCCGCCCGGGGATGCGGGTGCCCGCCAGGCTGTTTGCCGACCCCGAACTGCTGGCCGCGATCGAGCGCGACCGCTCGCTCGAGCAGCTCGCCAACGTCGCGACCCTCCCGGGCATCGTGGAGCCCGCCCTGGCGATGCCGGACATCCACCAGGGCTACGGGTTTCCGGTTGGAGGGGTGGCGGCGACTCGCTCGCCCGACGGCGTCGTCTCGCCCGGCGGAGTGGGATACGACATCAACTGCGGCGTGCGCCTGCTCGCGCTGCCGCTCGACGCCGAGGACCTCGGGGACCGCCGCGAGACCCTGGTCCACGAGATCGCCCGCCGAGTCCCGGTGGGCGCCGGCGGCAAGCGGGCGGGCGGCGGCGTGTCCGGCGTACGGCTCGCGAGGGTGCTTGCTCTGGGGCCGCGCGCGCTCGTCGAGGATCTCGGGGTCGGCACGGAGGCGGACCTTCGGTTCACCGAGTCCGAGGGCCGCCTCGAGGGCGCCGATCCGGATCTGGTCTCGGCCCGAGCCCAGGAGCGCGGCGCCGGACAGATCGGCACGCTCGGCTCCGGAAACCACTTCCTCGAGCTCCAGCGCGTCGAGCGGCTCTACGACGCAGCCGCGGCTCGCGCGTACGGGCTGAGCGAGGGCCAGGTCACACTGCTGATCCACTCCGGCTCGCGCGGCCTCGGCCACCAGGTGTGCACGGATTTCGTCAAGCGCATGGACGCCGCGCGCGAGCGATATGGGATCGAGTTGCCGGACCGCCAGCTCTCCTGCGCCCCGATGAGCTCGCCGGAGGGCGTTGACTACCTTGGCGCGATGGCGGCGGCTGCCAACTTCGCCTGGGCCAACCGCGCGGCGATCGCGCACCGATGCCGCGAGTCGATCGCCCGGGAGCTCGGAGACGCCGTGTCGCGCGAGACGCGCCTGGTCTACGACGTGGCGCACAACGTGGCAAAGCTCGAGCCTCACCGAGGGGCGGTGCTCTGCGTGCACCGCAAGGGCGCCACCCGCGCCTTTCCGCCTGGGCATCCAGAGATTCCCGCGGAGTATCGCGGCGTCGGCCAGCCGGTGTTCATTCCGGGGAGCATGGGGACTGCGTCGTTCGTGCTCGCGGGCCGTGCCGGCTCGATGGAGCGCTCATTCGGAACGACCTGTCACGGCGCCGGTCGCCGGCTCTCGCGCTCGGCCGTGCGTAAGCAGGTCGAGGGCAGCGCCCTGCGCAGGACCCTGGAGGAGCGCGGCATCACCGTCCGGGCTCCCTCGTCGCGGGGCCTGGCCGAGGAGGCGCCCGAGGCCTACAAGGACGTCGACCGGGTGGTCGAGGTGGTGGAGCGGGCGGGCCTCGCCGCGCGCGTCGCCCGCCTGCGCCCGATCGGGGTGGTCAAGGGATGAGGCGCGTCTCGAGGGGACGCCCCGCCCCGGATTGCTTGCGTCCTAGCGCCGCCTGGCTCCCCGCGGTGACCTTGCTCGCGAACCTGGCGAGCGCCTGACTGGTCGGCTCGGGCCGCCCGTCGTTTTGGCGGCGGGCCGCGGTCAGGACGTCGAGGTGGTTGTAGCCGGGGACCGTGATCGAGCGGCTAAGCGGACGAGAATTTGGCCGAGCGCCGGGGATCGGGGGGCCCGAGTCGGGAGCGCTGTTGTCGAGGCTGTCCCCAGCCCGGACGATGATCGCGGGTCGCCTGGAGGGCCCGTGCTCGTACTCGAGATGGGAGAGGTCTCCGCTGCGGTCGCCGTTGCCTGCGGCCTGGAGGTCCCTGAGCAGCTTGGTGGGGAAGTACTGCTCGATGAAGTTCGCCGGGGCCTCGAACATGGTTCGCGCGAACTGGTGGATATCGGATGCCTCCCCCTCCCGTGAGGTATATGGACGTCCTTCGTCGTTGTTCGGGATCGGGCTTCCGTGAGCGCCTACGCGGTTGTAGTTCTGCCACGAGTAGATCGGCGCACTGGGATCCTCGGGCAGAGCGAGGTCCGGGTTCGGCTGGGGGTAGTTCTTGTCGTAGAGCGGCCCACCGGTCAAGAACCCGAGGCTCGAGCGCAGGAAGAAGAGCGGCGCCGAGTTGTCGTCGAACACGCCCGCCAGGGTCGCGGCGTTGGTGATCGTGAAGTCGCGGATGTTCGGGCTTCCGGTCGCGAAGTTCGCGGCGTCGCGCGAGAAGAGGAATCTCTGCGCGAGGTCGATGTTCGTCGAGTGGGGCAGGTTGCGGAGAAGGTCGGTGCGCCCGGGCGCATAGAGGGCGCCCACGCCGAAGACCGGTGGAAGCTGGATCGTCTCGGGCTCGATCGGTGGGGTGTTCACGTACGGGGATCGCTGGCCAGGGTGAGCGCGAGCAAGGCGCTGGCCGGGTTTGCCGGATTCAGCGACGGGGCGCTGACCGTAAGCCTCGTATCGAGTCCCACGAAGCCCGCGCACTGGCGGAGCCCGGCGTCGTTCCGGGTCTTCCGGTCGCCGTCGAAGTCCCAACTGGCCAAGGCGGCGGTCATCGGGCCGCCCATCGAGTGGCCGCCGCAGAAGACCTTGTGCGCTCGGACGCGCCGGCTCGGGATGCCGGCCTTCATGACTGCGTACCAATCGCGCAGCGTCTGCGAGAGGCCCACGTGGTTCAGCCAGGACGCATCCTGTGCGGAGACCCAGCCGGAGAAGCGCCTGCCCCCGACCTCCCTGCCGCCCCAGTAGTAGTCGTAGGCGAGCTCGGGATCGTGCGCTCTCGCCGCCGCGCGCACGCCGGTGTCGTCCTCGAGGCAGTTCGAGCGGCGATCGAGGGCCCAGAACTCGACCAGCTTGCCGCGGGCTGCCGCGTCGCGCACCGTGTTGCGGGCGACCTGGTCGAAGGACCCGGCCCCCCCAAGGAAGCCCGGGATGATCACGAACACCGCGTCGGCGCGGGAGGGATCCCCTGGTCCGTGCACGCTGCGGAAGCGCAGGTAGCCGATCCAGTCGCAGGCCTTCGGATGGGGGCCGTCGGCGGCCGGCAGCGGCTTGTAGACGCGAACGAACGACTCCTTGACCAGCTTCGCGTCGGGGGCGGCGGAATGGACCGATCGCTCGACCTGAGTGCCGGGCCGAGGAGCGCTTCCCGGTGCGCTCGCCGGCGATGCGAGCGGGAGCAGCAATCCGATCGACGCCAGCAAGCACAGCGGCGGACGCGGCCACCGGCCGCCACGCCGTCCCCTCGGATTTGCCTCCCGCTCGTCTCGAGCGCTCAACCCGATCCCTCGCACACGCGCGAGCCTTGATACACGAGGGCCTCGCGCCTGTCAAGACACAACGATAAGTGTGTCTCACATATCGCCGGGCGGGGGGCGAAGGTGGGCGCGCCGGGGCCGGCTCCGTCCTCTCGGCGAGCCGTGCGCTCAGGACGCTCGATCTCGCGTCTCGAGCTTGCGGATCTCCCTGAGCACCGCCTGAAAGCCTTCCCGATACCCGCGCAGATAATCGGTTTCCTCCAGGTGCCGTCGCGGCGCCAGCGATTCGAGGCAGTACCGTCGCAGGTCCTCCACGGTGACCGTGAGGGCCGCTGCCCGCTGCTGGGCGCGCCAGAGGGCGGCGCGGCGCCCGGTGACGACGGGACTCCCCTTCTCCTCGAGGTCCGCCAGGAGCTCCCGGATCACCGGGATCAATTCCATTGCGAGCATCGGTCTCGCCATCTGAGATAAGACACATGCCAGTCTCGGAGCCTGAAGGCTCCTCACCTAACACACGTGCTCATTCTGCGACATCGGCGAGAGCGCATGAGGGAGTACCCTCAGGGGTTGACGCGAGAAAGCGGGGAGGTGATCGATGGATCTCAAGCGTGGCGAACGGATCGTCGCCGAGTCAGAGTCGACCGAGCGGCCCCCGCGGACGGGCACGGTCGAGGAGGTACTCGGCGAGGGGCGCTATCGGATCCGCTGGGATACGGGTCACGAGAGCATCTACACACCGGCGGCCGGTGCGGTCTACCGAGAGTCGAAGCGTCGCCAGCGAGCCGCGGCGGAATGACACCTGCTCGCTGACTCTGCGGACTGGTCCCAGGGCGTTAACCCAACCCGTGCGCTCGAACTGGCGGGCGTGAAGTGCGGCGGATCAGGGCGAGGAGGTCTCGTCGCGGGCGCGCTCACGCCGGTTCGACCACTCGCGGAAGTCCCCACAGCGGCCCTCTTCATCCAAGGAGACCAAGAGGATGCCGTCGATCTCGACGTGGATCCCGTCGTCCGCGCGCGTGTAGGAGCCGTGCCAATGCGCGATGCCCCACGGCTCGGCCGCCAGGACCTCATGCGTGAACGCGATGTCGTCCTGGGCAGTGGGCAGACGCGCCCAATGCTCGCGGATCTCCCGCGCCCCCCTCAAGGGCTCGTCGAACGGCGCCTCTCGATACGACGCCTCGGCGCTGAACAGGGCGGCCGCTCGCTCGGCATCGCGGGCCTCCCAGGCGTGCCCGAAGCGCTCGAGCCACGAGCGGAGGCGATCGTAGTCGCGGTTCGCCGCCAGACCCCTGGACCCTACCGCGGGCCTCGCCGCCGCCGCGACGCTCGCCGCCAGCCCCCGAGGGGCGGGCGACGGGCTCGCCCAGGACACGTATCGGCTGCAAATCGGGCATCCTAGTGCGCGGCCAATCGTCCCGGCGAGACCGATGCATGCAGCAAAGGTCAACTCAGTCGTGCTCCATACCGTGATCGAGGACCCGGCCCAAGAGGGGGGCTGTGCCTAGGCCTGTCCGCAGGGGACAGCGCTACATGCCAGGCCTCGACGGGCTGCGGGCCCTGGCCGTACTGGCCGTGATCGCGTATCACCTGGGGGCGGCGTGGGCGCCGGGCGGGCTCCTCGGCGTGGGGGTGTTCTTCACCCTGAGCGGCTACCTGATCACGGATCTCCTGCTCGGGCAATGGGTCGCCGAGGGTCGTGTGCGGCTCGGCGATTTCTGGCTCAGGCGGGCCAGGCGACTGTTGCCCGAGCTCTTCGTGATGTTGGCGGTGGTGGCGGCGTGGGTCACCCTGGCGGACCCAGCGCAGCTCGCGGGACTTAGGGGTGCCGTGGCCGCGGCAGCCGGATACGTGAGCAACTGGTGGCTGATCTCCCAGCACATCTCGTACTTCGCGCGATTCGGCCCGCCATCGCCGCTCGGCCACCTGTGGTCCCTGGCGATCGAGGAGCAATTCTACCTAATCTGGCCCTGGCTGCTACTGCTCGGCCTCAGGCTGGTCAAGGAGGGCCGCCGCCCCATCCCGGTGCGCCCCCGTCTGGCCGCCGTGACCTTGGTGCTGGCCGCCGCCTCGGCGATGGCGATGGCCTTGCTCTACCACCCGGGGTTCGACTCCTCGCGTGTCTACGACGGGACCGACACCCGGGCCTTCGGGCTTCTCTTCGGCGCCGCCCTGGCCATGGTGTGGCCCAGCCGGGAGCTGAAAGGCGGGATCACTGCGGGCGCCCGACGGATCCTCGACGGCCTTGGGCTCGTCGGACTGGCCGTCATCGCACTGCTGATCTGGCGCACGAACCAGTACTCGGCGTTTCTCTATCCGGAGGGGCTGGTGCTGCTCTCGGTGGCCACCGTGTTTCTCATCGTCCCCCTGGCGCATCCCGCAACCAGATTGGGCCACGCCCTTGGCTGGACCCCGCTGCGCTGGCTCGGCGTGCGCTCCTACGGCATCTATCTGTGGCACTTCCCCGTCATCGTGCTCACGACCCCGGCCGCGGAGAACGGGGTGGTGGACCTCCCGCGCGCCGTCCTTCAGGTGGGCGCGACGGTCGTCCTGGCGGCCCTATCCTGGCGGTTCGTCGAGGAGCCTGTCCGCCGCGGCGCCCTCGGCCGCCTGTGGGCGAAGGCCAGGTCGAGAACCTTGCGGCCGCGAGCCGCGCCGCTCAGGGCCCGGGCGGTGTTCACGGGAGGGCTCGCGGTCGTGGTCCTCGCCTCCGTCGGCTTGGCGGGCGGGGCTCCACCCGCTCCCGTCAGCTCGCTCACGGCCTCGGTCAGCGTCAGCACCGGCGACGCTCAGCCGCCGCCCTCGCCTCCCGGCAACGGTAGGCGCCGCTCGACGGTGCCGGCCGCGGTGATCCCCAGGACCCCGCCGACGTCGGCAGCGCCGACGCGGACGACCTGCCGCGCGGTGGCTCACATCGGAGACTCGACGTCGGAGGGCATGGTCTCGCCCGACTACTTGCCTGCCCGCTCGCAGCGGCTCGAGGCTCAGTATGCGCGGGTCGGGGCCACCAGCCAGCATCTTGAGATCTCCGGCGCCACCTCGGTCGTCGAGACGTTGCCCGGTCAGACCAACGCGTACGACGTTGCACGTCGTCTGATCGACGCGGGGTACCGAGGGTGCTGGGTGCTCGCGCTCGGCACGAACGACACCGCCGACGTCTACGTGGGGTCCTCGGTCGGACAGCTGGCCCGGGTCGAGCGGATGATGTCGCTGATCGGCAAGCGGCCGGTCATGTGGGTGAACGCGAAATCCCTGGTCGCGAGCGGCCCCTATTCCAGCGACAACATGCAGGCCTGGAACAGCGCCCTGCTGCAGGCCTGCTCCAAGTATCCGAACATGCGCATCTTCGACTGGGCGTCGGTGGTGCGGGATCGGTGGTTCATCCCCGACGGCATCCACTACACCTCGGCCGGCTACGCGGCGCGCGGGCGCCTGATCGCCGAGGCCCTCGCCCGCGCGTTTCCCGCCTCGGGCGACTCCCCCGACTCAGGCTGCGTCGTCCGCTAGCTCGTGCGCAGCTTGCCGAGCGCGCCCATGGCTGCGGCCATGTCCGCGCCGGTCTGTTCCTGGTAGAGCTTCACCGCCTGCTTGACCTTGCCGGCCTCGACCAGGGCGACTACCTCCGGGGAGGGGTCCTCGGTGCCGCGGCCCAGCTCCGCCATGTCGATCGCCCCGGTGCGGGTGAAGAGAATCTCAACCCGTCGCTCCAACTCGGTGACCCGGGCACGCAGCTCATCGATCTCGCCCACGCCTGAAGTGTCCCGCATCCGCGGTCGGCTCAGGCGCGAGCCTCGTTGAGCTGGGCCGCCCGCGTCATCAGGTCAGTGCTCACGTGGCGTCGGGCCGGTGGTCAGGAGGCGCGTAGCGGTGGTGGATCGCCAGCGCGTTGCCGTCCTGATCCTCGAAGAACGCCTGGTAGCAGACGCCGGAGTCGATCGTGTCCCCCTTGAATGTGATGCCCCGCGATTCGAGCTCTGCCCGGGCTGCATCGAAGTCGTCCACGTGTAGCTCGATCGGATGGTTGTTGGCGCGGAACTCAAGCCCGAAGGCATCGGATTGCATGACGGCGATGGTCAGGTTGCCGGTCTCGAACTCGACTCCGGGCATATGCCCCCAACGCTTGGACTCGGGCAAGCCGAGCACGCCGCCGTAGAACTCCATCGCCGTGTCGAGGTCCTTGATCGCCACGGTGATGAAATCGGTGCCGGTGATCAGCGCTGTCTCGGTGGTCATGGGTCCTCCTCGGTTGTGGTTCGGTGGCGGTGGGTTGAAAGCTCCGAGCTCGGGGCGCCCATCACCTCGTGAACTTCGTTCGCTTCTCCTCGTTTCGTCGCGCCCAAATCGGCGCGTTCACCTAAGTGTCGGAACCGCGGGGCTGGTTCTCTACGTCCTCGCTGGATCCGTCCGGTGGGGCGTCCCGGCCGCGCTTGAGCGCGCCGCGCCGAGCTATCCGAGCTCGAGCCTGGTGACGCCGAAGACGAGATCAGGCTCGTAGGTCGGCGGCTCGCCGCGGTACATGCGGGAGGTGCGGAAGACCGGGGTCATGCCGCGCCGCTCCGCCAGCCCCGTGGCCGCGGGGTTGGGACGCGGCACGTCGAGGGTGTAGGGCTCCTCGAGCCCTGCCACGAGCCCGTCGAGGAGCGCCTCCGCTGCGACCGCGTCGGTCGCGAACAGGGGCCCGATCTTCCAGCCCTCTCGGCAGCGGCGCCGCACCCCGTAGCCGATCAGGTCGCCGTCGCGGCGCAGGCCGAGCGCGCGTGCCTCCGGCTGCGCCAGCCACTGGCGGAGGAAGGCGCCGCGCGGCGCGGGAAACGCCCGCGCATCGAGGCCGGCTACGTCCTCGTACTCGACCGGTTCGACTCCCTCGTGGGGACGCACGCCCTCGCTGCCGCGTGCGGCCCGATACCGGTAGGTATGCCCGCCGGCGACGTAGCCGTCGCGCTCGTAGTTGGCCACCTGGGCATCGACGGCGTCGAGTCCCACCGTGCGGTCGCCGAGGATCTCGTGCCCGGCCCGCCAGATCTCGGTCCCGAGGCCCCTGCCGCGGAGGTCCGGGCGCACGAGGTAGAGGCCGACGAACCCGAACGCCTCGCCGTAGCGGACGCAGGCGATCATCGCCGCCGGCTCCTGACCACCGATGGCGAGGA
Organism: Actinomycetota bacterium; assembly: GCA_046730395.1. GTDB lineage: Bacteria > Actinomycetota > Thermoleophilia > Solirubrobacterales > 70-9 > AC-56. The sequence goes on from JBKPIV010000091.1 coordinate 69,211, forward strand.
TCACGTCGCCAGGCTAGGGCCGCCGCGCCCGAGCCGCAACACCGATTCCGTCTAGGGCCAGATCTGACGCGTATGAGCGGATCGGAGCGCCCGGCATCGCCACCGAGCGGGCGGACTCAGCGAGCGGCGCGCCTGAGCCGGAGAGCTAGGGTCCGGAGATGCTCGACCAGCTCGGGCGGCTCATGCACCTCGAAGTCGACGCCGAGCATCGCGATGCGCAATGCCAGCCATCTGAGGTCGTCGTCGCCCGTTCTGTACTCGCAGCTGTGCGCGTCTATTGGCTCGATCGTGCCCCAGTAGGCCGGGACGCGGCTCGTGATCTCCTCCGCGGCGGCGCGCAGCGTGACTCGGGCCTCGAATCGGTTCGGTGCCGCGGTGATGCTCTGCCCGACATACGCGGCCGCGTCCTTCGCCGGCAGCCGCCGCGGCTTGAAGCGCACGCCGGTCGACGCCGGTTTCGCCAGGCGGTCGATGCGAAAGGTCCGCCAGTCGTCGCGGCGACGATCCCATGCGAGCAGATACCACCGGCGGCCATGGTTGACGAGCGAGTGCGGCTCGACCTCGCGCCGGCTGTCGGCGCCATCGCGGCTTCGGTAGGCGAAGCGAAGGCACTCGGAGTCGCGGCACGCCGCGGCGATCACGGTCAGGTGCTGGGGATCGACCGTCGGGCCGGTGACGGGAAGGGTGAAGGTCGCCGAGCCCAGTGCCCCGACCCGGCGGCGGAGGTGCGCCGGCAGGACCTGCTCGAGCTTGACGAGGGCCCGCACGGCCGTTTCCTCGATGCCGGTCACCGAGGCGCGGGCGGCGGTCCCAAGGCCGACCGCGATCGCAATCGCCTCCTCGTCATCGAGGAGCAGGGGCGGCATCGCGCTTCCGGCGCGAAGCCGATATCCGCCCGCGGGCCCGGTGAGCGATTCCACGGGGTAGCCGAGCCGGCGCAGCCGCTCGACGTCGCGTCGAATTGTGCGACCCGACACCTCGAGCCGGCCGGCCAATTCGTTTCCCGGCCAGTCGCGGCGCCCCTGGAGCAGGGAGAGCAGCTCTAGGAGTCGGCTCGAGGTCTGGCTCATCGCGCTCCCATCGTCCTACGAATTGAGGACGGATCCTGACCTAAACCGCCCGTAAGGTGCGGCGCGATGTCAACAGGCCAGAAAGGAGCACCCAATGCCCGAGCGAGACGGATACCTGCCCGGTGTCCCATGCTGGGTCGACACCAGCCAGCCCGATCCAGAGGCCGCGGTCGCCTTCTACAGCGGGCTCTTCGGATGGGATTTCGAGGATGTGATGCCGCCGGACTCACCCGGCAAGTACTTCATCGGTCGCCTTCGCGGTGGCGATGTGGCCGCCGTCGGGTCGCAGCCCGAGGAGGGGCCGCCGACGGCCGTGTGGAACACGTACGTCTGGGTTGAGAGCGCTGACGAGGCCGCCTCGAAGGTGAGAGAGGCCGGCGGTCAGGTCGTGATAGACCCCTTCGACGTCATGGACGCGGGCCGGATGGCGGTGTTCACGGATCCCGAAGGAGCCGCGTTCAGCGTCTGGCAGGCGAAGCAGCACAAGGGCGCGCGGATCGTCAACGAGCCCGGCTCGTTGAACTTCAACGGCCTCAATACGCGCGACCCGGAGGCTGCGAAGCCCTTCTACCGCTCGGTGTTCGGATGGGACACCCTCAGTCTCGATGGCGGCGCCGAGATGTGGACGTTGCCTGGCTACGGTGACTTTCTGGAGCAGGGCAACCCCGAGCTCCGGAAGCAGATGGCCGAGGCCGGCGCCCCGGAGGGCTTCGAGGACGTGGTCGCTTCGATCAATCCGATCGCGGACGATCAGCCCGACACGCCTGCGCACTGGAGCGTGACCTTCGCGGTCGCTGATGCCGACGCGACGGCCGAGCGGGCCGCGGAGCTGGGCGGCCAGGTGGCCGTTCCGCCGTTCGATGCCCCATGGGTGAGGACGACCGTCCTCACCGATCCCCAGGGCGCCTCGTTCATCGCGAGCAAGTTCGTCCCGGAGAACAAGGACCTCGGCAGCCAGGCCGATTCGACGGTCGGGGCCACCTAGCAGGACCTCGGCGACGACCAACCGCCCCACGCCGGGCGAGGCGGGCGTCTGCTCGCCCGCCTTCGCCCGCGAGGGCGTAGCTCAGATGTCCGAATCCTTGATGAACGCTGGCAGCGCTGAAGAACACGTACGACCCCGACACCGTCTTCGCCCTCAAGCAGAACATCCCGCCGAGCATGCCGCCCCGCCTAGCGGGCGCTTACGGGTAGAACCTCCGTTTGGCGGCCCTGGCGACCGGCCGTGGGAGCCTGCCGAGGGTCTTCAGCGCGTAGGGCAGCGCCTTCAGCTTCCACCCGCTGAACGCGCTCGGGACGACGGCCTCGATGAGATGCGGTCCGGGCTCGGCGATCGCGCGCTCGAGCTCGGCGACGAGCTCCTCGCAGGTCTCGACCCGCACCGAGGGGACTCCCATGCCGTTGGCCAGCGTCGCGAAGTCGAGGTCCGGCCCGGTGAGATCGAGCTGCGATTTCGCCTTCGGTCCCGAGTCCTCGGCGCCGACGCGCTCGAGCTCGATGTTGAGGATCGCGTAGGAGCGGTTGTTGAAGATCACCGTGGTGACGTCGAGCTGCTCGCGCGCCATCGTCCACAGCGACTGGATCGTGTACATCGCCGAGCCCTCGCCCTCGAGCGCGAACACGGGCCGGTCCGGGCAGGCCACCGCGGCGCCGACCGCGACCGGCAGGCCCTGCCCGATCGCGCCGCCGGTGAGCGTCAGCACGTCGTGGCGGGGCGCGCCCGCGGTGTTGGCGGCGAGCATCACCCCGGACGTCTGCGCCTCGTCGGAGACGATCGCGCCCTCGGTCAGCACCGCGCCGACCGCCTGGCAGACCTTCTCCGCCGTCAGCTCGTTGGTCGGTCGCTCCGGCCGGGACGGCTCCTGCAGCGCGGGGCTCGCGCCCCCCGCGCCGAGCGCCTCCACGAGCGCCTCCAGGCTGGCGAGCACATCCTGGTCGGGCGCCGCCAGCTCGTGCACCTCGCACGCCTTGGGCACGAGGTAGCTCCTCTTGCCCGGGTAGGCGAAGAAGGAGACCGGCGCCTTGGCGTCGACCAGGATGAGGTGGCTGAGCCCTTCGAGCTGCACCGAGGCAAGCTCGGCGAAATACGCCAGCCGCTCGACCGCGGGGAGGCCCGCCCCCCGTTCAGGCGCGTCGGGAACGCTTCCGCGAGGAGCTTCGTCCCCGTGGCGGATGCGATCCGTGCGGCGGCGAGCAGCGCGGGCTCGCGCAGCGCCCCGCCACCGAGGAGGATCGCGGTTCTCCGCCGGCTGCGCAGGGCCCGTGCAGCCTCGTCGACGGTCTGGGGCGACGCCGCGGGGGGCGCGGGTGGCGCGGGGGGCGGCGCGGGCTCGCCGCCCTCGCCCCACGACACGTCAGACGGCAGGATCAGCGTGGCCACCTGGCCGGGCGGACCAATGGCCGCCGCGATGGCCTCCACCGCGTCGCGCGCGAGCTCCTCGGTGCTTCGCGACGTGCGCACCCAGGTCGAGACGTTGCGCGCGGCCGCCTCGATGTCGGACTGCAGCTGCGCGTCGTACTTGGCGTGGTAGGTCGCGTGGTCGCCGACGATGTTGACGATCGGCACCTTCGCTCTGCGCGCGTTGTGCAGGTTGGCGAGACCGTTGCCCAGGCCCGGCCCCAGGTGCAGGAGCGTCGCCGCGGGCGCATCGGCCATCCTCGCGTACCCGTCGGCCGCCCCCGTCGCGACACCCTCGAAGAGGGCCAGGACAGGGCGCATCTCGGGCGCCCTGTCCAACGCGGCCACGAAGTGCATCTCCGACGTGCCGGGGTTCGTGAAGCAGGTCGTCACGCCCGCGTCGACGAGCGTGCGCATCAAAACCTGAGCGCCGTTCGGCATCTAGTCCTCGGCCCCGACGAACGATTGCCCGTCGTACAGAGCCGACCGATCGATTCCGGCGATCGAGGTCTGGCCGGTGAGACCAAGAGCGGTGTCCATGTCGGCCTTCATGACCTCCAGGACGTGGCGGACGCCCGCTTCGCCGCGTGCCGCGACGGCCCAGGCCCAAGCTCGTCCGACTAGTACCGCGCGGGCGCCCATCGCCACCATCTTCACGACGTCTAGGCCCGTGCGGACTCCGCCGTCGGCGAGCACCTCGACCTCGTCGCCGACGGCGTCGACGATCGGCGGCAGCGCGCGAGCGGTCGAGGGCACCGAGTCGAGCTGGCGGCCGCCGTGGTTCGACACCACGATGCCGTCCACGCCCACCTGCGCCGCGCGGCGAGCATCCTCCGGGTCCAGCACCCCCTTGACGACGAGACGGCCGGGCCAAAGCTCTCGCACCCAGCCGACGTCGTCCCAGGTCACGCTCGGGTCGAACTGCGCGTCAACCCAGTCCCTGAACGCGGCGGGCGTTCGGGCCGTGGGGACCGCCTTCTCCAGGTTGCCGAACGTCAGCGGACGCCCGGCCACCGCCGTGGTCCTGATCCACCGCGGGTGCGAGGCGATGTCCAGCCCGCGACGCACCTTCCCCCAGAGGCTCGGCTCCCCGACGACCGCGTTGCGCGTATCGCGATGACGCGCACCGACCACGGCCAGGTCGATCGTCAGCACCAGCACCGGCGAGCCGACGGCCCGAGCGCGTCCGATCAGGTCCTCGGCGTACCCGCGGTCACGCATCACGTAGAGCTGAAACCACGGCGGCAGGGTGGTCGCCTCCGCGACCTCCTCGATGCTGCAGATCGAAACCGTCGACTCGACGAACGGCACCCCCGTCGCCGCGGCGGCCCGCGCGGCCTGCACCTCGGCGCGCCGCGCGAGCATCCCCGCCAGCCCCACCGGCGCCAGGATCACGGGGAGCTCCAGCCTCTGCCCGAGCACCTCGACCGCCGGATCACGCACGCTCACGTCGCGCATCACGACCTGTCGCAGCAGCACGCGCTCGAGATCGGCGACGTTGGCCCGCATCGTCGCCTCCTCGTACGCGCCGCCGTCGACGTAGTCGAACAGCTGCCTCGGCAGCCGCCGACGCGCCAGCTCCCGGTAGTCGAGGGCCGTAGCCGGAGCGACACCGAGCGGCCGGTCGGCGCGAAAGCGCATCAGTGCAAGCCCCCTCGGTCCGCACGCATCGCAGCGCGAACAACGAGCCGGGGTTCAGCTCGACCCGACGTCATCGCCGCAGGCTAAACGGACCTTCATCAGACCGCGCCGAGGGGCCGGCCGCGCGGGCGAGCTCGTCGAGCGACAACGGCAGCTCACGATGAGTTGCAACCGCGATCCCGGTCTGAGCCGGAGAGAACGCGGCGGCCGCTTGCGACCGATGCCAAACGGCAGGCCGATCGCTAGCGAAGATCGCTGATCACGTAGGCGTCCGCGGGGGGATACCCCGGCTCGTTGGGCCTCAGCATCGTCAGCCCGATCAGATTGGCCCGAAACCCGCGCTCCAGCAGGATTCGGTAGGCGTCGTGGCAGCCCGTGTTGACCCCCGCGATGAGGCGAGGGAGCGCCCGCTGCGCTGCCATTGCCTCGCAGGCTTGGATCAGCTGCTCGAAGGACCATGCGGCATCCGGTCCGGGAGACACGGCGGCGAACTTGATGAAGCAGGCTCCGCTGCCGGCTTCGGTTCGAGCACCGCAATGGCAGACTGCGAAACCGACAAGCCTCCCATCTCCCTCGACGAGAACCGTGTCGCCCAGATCCTGGGCAGCGACAGCATCGATCTCGCGCCTGAGGTCGAGCCCGGGAAGGATTGTGTCGGTCACCCTGCGGCAGCGATCGAGTATTTCGTCAGCGGACGCTCGCTTGCGTGCTTCGGTGAACGTCGTGGAGCCGCTGACATCCTTGGCCTCGGCGACCTCCCTCGCCATCACCGCACTGACATGCTGTGGCCAGAAGCCGAACTTCTGATAGAGGCCTAGGTGCTTAGTGCTTCCGGGGAACGTGAAGAGGCCGGAGAGGCGGATCCCCCAGCCGTCGAACAGGTCGACGACGGGCTCCATGAGCCGGCTGGCGATGCCGCGATCCCAGTGATCGGGTCGCACCGTCAGCGGCCCGAAGAAGGCCAAGCTCCCCCAACGGGCGGCGAAGTAGTGGGAAAGCCGCCGATCGCGTGCCTGCTCGCTCGCTGCCATCTGACTCCTCCTCCGCTAGGAAGCCGCCCGAGCCCACCGGTGGGGTCCGACGGGGGCGCCTTTAAAGATATTGCTCCGGGCCACAGTCGAATCCAATCTCGGCGCGGCCAACTCGAGGTAAGCGCCCTCACAAACCGTGCCTGCGATTAGCGCCTCCATTTGGAGGACGCAGGCTGAGCGCTACGGCTCTTTGGCCCCATTGAGGAAGCTGGCGAGCATCCCGGAGAGCTCCTGGGGCGCTTCCTCGGGGATGAAGTGGCCGCCGGGAGCTCGCGTCGCGGCGAGATCCTCGGTCCAAGCTCCCCAGACGTTTGGAGCATCCACGAGTTGTGTCTCATCCTCGCCGGTGACGAGTAGCACCGGGCAGGCGATGCGCCGGCCGGTGGCCCGGTCCACCGCCTCGTGTTCGCGGTCGAGGTGGAAGCTGGCGCGGTAGTCGGCGCACATCGCTGCTGCGGTCGAGGGCGTCAACGCCCGCAGGTAGGCCTCGCGTTGCTCCGCGGCGATCGCGTTGCAATCGGTCGCCCAGGTGGCAAAGACGTGGTCCAAAAGCGCGCCCGGTTCGGCGAGCAGCACTCGCTCCGGGAACGGCGCGGGCTGCGCGAGCAGGAACCATGGCCAGTAGCCAAGCGACGGATCAGCGGCCATTCGCTCGAACTGATCGATGGTGGGGACGACGTTGAGCAGCGCCGCGCGAGTCACCCGCTGAGGGTGGTCCAGTGCCATCCGGTAGGCGACCCGAGCCCCGCGGTCATGGCCGACCACGGCAAAGTGCTCGTGGCCCAGGGCCGCGATCAGCTCGACGAGCTCTGCGGCCATCTCCCGCTTCGTGTACCCCTCACCCCGGGGACCGCCGGGTGGGGCCTCTGAGGCCCCGTACCCCACGCAGGTCCGGGGCAATGATGCGATGAGCCTCGGCCAGGCGAGGAGCGATTCGATGCCAGCAGGCGCGTGCGTTTCCGGGAAGCCGTGCAGCAGCAGGACCGCGGGGCCGGAGCCGCCCTGGCTAACGAAGTAGCTCGCCTCCCCCACGGGATGACGGCCGTCCTCGAACCCGGGTAGCGACATCAGCCCGATCGCCCTCAGCCGGGTTCTCCACTCACCGGGCTCCGCGGGGGCGCACGGAGTCGATCGACCGCGACCGCACTACTGCTCGAGCTGGAACGAGCCGTACTTCGGCTTGCCAGCGGGCTCGTACACGCTCACGGTGACGCCAGCGCCCGTGGTCTTGCTGTCGACGAGGCGCAGGGCGGCGGGCTTGATGCCGTCCGCGAACAGCCGCTGTCCCTTGCCGAGCACCACCGGATAGATCAGGAGCCGGTACTCGTCGATCAGGTCGTGCTGCATCAGCGTGCGCGCGAGGGCCGCGCTGCCGTGGACCTGCAGCTCACGTCCGGACTCAGCCTTGAGTTCGGCCACGCGCTCAGCGAGATCGCCCTCGATCAGCGTCGCGCCCTCCCAGGAGACCTCCTGGAGGCTGTGCGAGGCGACGAGCTTGGGCAGGCTGTTGAGGGGGCCGGCGATCGGGTCGTCGGGATCGGTCACGCGCGGCCAGTAGGCGGCGAAGAGCTCGTAGGTTCGGCGTCCGAGCAGGAACGCGTCGGCCTCGGCGAAGAACCCGGCCATGGCCCGGCCCATGTCGTCGTCGGCGTACGGGACGAGCCATCCGCCGTGATCGAACCCTCCGCTGGGATCCTCGTCGGGCCCGCCCGGGCCCTGCACGACGCCGTCCAGGGTGAGGAACATGGTGAGCGTCAGTCGCATGTCGTCACCGGCCTTTCCTTACGTTGCTTCGAGGTACCGTCGGATCTTTAGACTGGCGGCGAGCGGGAGACTCATCGCCCCGGCTCGGTGAGGGGAGCGTGACCTGTTGGTCGGCTCGGTTACGGCCACCCCAAGCCCGGTGCGGGTGCTGCGGCGGCGAGCACCTGACCGGTGCGTGGTCCCGTGGTCAGTCGAGCGATGTTGTCGGCCGGGCTGTCCGCCAGGCGCCATTCCTGCGCCATGACGAAGAGCGTCCTCCTGTCTGGGCCGCCGAGCATGCACGCGAAGGGAGTGCGGTCGAGCTCGATGCGCTGGAGTGCCTCACCGCCTTCGCGCACCCGTAGGAGGCCATTCGCCCCGGACCCCGTCCAGATCGCGCCTTCGGCGTCGATGCAGATGCCGTCAGGCCCAACGCCCTCGGCCCAGGCCCGGCGGCTCGACAGGGTGCCGTCGGCGGCGATGTCGAAGGCCGTGAGCCTGCCGGCAAACGACTCGGAGACGATCAGGGTGGAGTTGTCGGGCGTCACCACCATCCCGTTCGGAAACTCGATGCCGTCCGCCACCTGGCGGGCCGAGCCGTCGGGGGTGACCAAGGCGATGATTCCGGGACGGAACTCCTCTTCGCCGAAGCGGAAGCCAACGCCGTTGACGTAGATGTTGCCGCGGCCATCCACGACGATCTCGTTCCAAGCGCCTTCGGCGACACCGCTCAGGTCGGCATGCCTCACCATGGAGCCGTCCGGCTCCCTGCGCATGAGTTCCTCGCCCGTTACAAGCAGCCGGCCGTCGGGCAGCCAGTCGATGGACCACCCGAGCCCCGCCGGGCCCTTGCCAACGACCTGGCTGTTGCCCTCGAGATCAACAGCGACGATCTCCCGGGTGCCCCAATGGGCGAACCACAGTCGGTCCTCGTGCCAACGTGGCGACTCGCCGATCACGAGACCGTTCAGCAGGACGCGCGCTTCAACCGCCGGTGATTCCTGCGACGACATTTTCAGACTTCCTCCAATCCGGCTGCCCGCCGTGGGCGGGCGCGATTGATCCCAGAACTAGACCGTACAGTACCATACACAGAACGGAACCGTCTAGTACTATGGCTTCGATGAGCAGCGCTCCAGCGCCCGACGCGCCGCCCCATTTGCAGGCCGAGCGCCAGTCGACTCGCAAGCGCAGGGCGATCCTCGAGGCGGCGACCGAGGTGTTCCTGCGCAACGGCTACCGGGGCGCGAGCATGGACGAGATCGCGGCGCGGGCCGGGGTCTCGAAGCAAACCGTCTACAAGCACTTCGCCGACAAAGAGCGCCTGTTCTCGGAGATCGTCACCAGCGCGGTCGATGAGGCCGGCGACCCGGTCCACGACGAGGTGCTCAAGCTCGAAGACAGCGCTGACGTCGAGGCGGATCTTCGCGGCCTGGCACGGCAGCTGCTCGGCAGGGTGATGCAGCCGCGGATCCTGCAGCTACGCCGATTGGTGATCGGCGAGGCGGGGCGGTTTCCTGAGCTCGGCCGCATCTTCTACGAGCAAGGCCCGGGACGGACGATCGCCGCGCTGGCAACGGTCTTCGAGCGTCTTGCCGCGCGGGCCGAGCTGCGGCTGGACGACCCTCGGCTCGCGGCGGCACACTTCAATTGGCTTGTCATGTCGATCCCGTTGAACCAGGCGATGCTCCTCGGCGAAGATGAGCCCCCCGCCTCCGCGGAGCTCAACCGGTACGCGGACGCCGGCGTGCGCGCCTTCCTCGGCGCCTACGGTCAGCCGTGACCACCCCCCCACGGGAGGCGGATACCCCCGCTTGGGCTAGCCCGCTTTCACGGACGATTCATCGCGGTCGGCGATAACTGCCTTGACCAAGCGATCCGAACGAGAGGGAGTGGAAGCATGGCTGGCAGAACCCTGAATACCAAGCTGATCGCGGCTGGCGGCGTCGTCCTGGCCGCGGCAGTGGCGCTGGGAATCGTCCTGGCGGCGAATGCCGGCACGTCGAGCGCGGGCTCGGGGTTTCCCCGGGGAAGCGAGCCGGTCAATCTCGACCCGGCCGACTTCAGCGCCAACATCGACAACCCCCGCTGGCCGATGACGGTCGGCAGCCGCTGGGTCTACCGAGTGGTGGACACCTCCGACGGCTCGGTGCAGCGGGACGTGATCAAGGTCACGAACCGGACGAAGATGATCGCCGACGGTATCGAGGCCCGAGTCGTGAGCGACATCGTCACCGATCACGGCACGCCGACCGAGGTGACCAAGGATTGGTATGCCCAGGACTCGGACGGAAACGTCTGGTACTTCGGCGAGAACACGGTCGAGTACAAGCACGGCAAGCCGACCGACAACGGCACCTGGGAGGCCGGCGTCGACGGGAACATGCCCGGTGTCGCGCTGCCGGCGGACCCCAAGGTCGGCATGTCCTACCGCGAGGAGTACTCGAAGGGCGTGGCCGAGGACCAATCACGAGTCCTCGCTCTCGACGAGCAGGCCCAGGTGCCCGCCGGCCACTACAAGGACGTGCTGATGACCGAGGACTTCTCCCCGATCGAGCCCAATGTGTCCGAGATCAAGTTCTACGCCAAGGGCAGCGGCCAGGCCGTCCTCGCGGTCGACGTCTCCGGCGGATCAGACATGGAACAGCTGGTGAAGTACACGCACTGACGCTCGGGGTAGCTGACCGGACCATCGAAGCAAGCGGCGCCCCCCGAAGGGGGCGCCGCCTTCCCTACGCCGGTCGCTCGAGGCGATCCCAGTCCACGACGCGCTACGCCTGGGCCGGCGCCGCCTCCGCGTTCGCCATCTCGACGTGCGCCCGGCTGTCGCGGGTGCGGATCAGGATCAGCGTTGCCGCGAAGCCCAGCGCTGCGATCACCGCACCGCCGAGGAACGCGCTCTGGAAGCCATCCGTGAGCGCACTCGGCAGGCTCGAGGTGCCGCTCGCCATCACGTGGTCGGTTCGCGAGGTGGCGATCGTCGAGAGCACCGCTAGGCCGAGCGCACCGCCGATCTGCTGCGAGGTGTTGATGAGCCCGCTCGCCAGGCCCTGCTCACGCTCCTTGACGCCCGAGACGGCCGCGATCGTGGAGGTGACGAAGCCGAATCCGAGCCCGATCGCCGCGAGCAGCGAGGGGCCGAGGATGTCGGTTAGGAAGCCACCGCCAACGGACACCTGGCTGAACCAGACGAGCCCGAGCGCCACGAACGCCATCCCCGCGGCGAGGATCGGCTTGAAGCCGAACCGGGTGACGAGCTGGCCGCCCAGCCCGGCCGCGACGATGATCGTCACAGCCAGTGGCAGGTAGGAGAGCCCGGCGTGGATCGGGCTGTAGCCAAGCACCTGCTGCATGTACAGCGAGATGAAGAAGAACATCGAGAACAGGGAGGCGCCGAGCAGGAGCCCGACGACGTTGGCGCCGGTCAGGGTCCTGAGTCGGAAGATCCGGAACGGGACCAAGGGGGCCTTCGAACGCAGCTCGATCGCGACGAACGCCCCGATCAGGGCCACCGAGAGCGCGAGCAGGCCGACGATCTTGGTCGAGCCCCACCCCGCGCTGCTGGCGTCCAGGAACGCGTAGGCCAAAACGGAGAGTCCCGCGGTGACGCTGACAGCCCCGGCGGCGTCGAAGTGGCGCGTCGCCGACTCGGAGCGGCTCTCCGGAAGTAGACCGGGCGTCAGCGCAAGCGCAATCAGCGATACCGGGACGTTCACCCAAAGCACCCATTCCCATCCGAGGCCATCGGTGAGGATGCCGCCCAGGAGCACGCCGGCCGCGCCCGCGGAGCCCGCGACGGCGCCCCAGGCGCCGAGGGCCTTGTTGCGCTCTGCCCCGTCCCTAAAGAGCGTGGTGACGATCGAGAGCGCGGACGGCGAGATGATCGCCGCGCCCAGGCCCTGTGCCGCGCGCGCGGCGATCAGCTGGCCCTGGTTGGCGGCGAACCCCGCGGCGAGGGATGCGACCGCCACGACCAGCAGCCCCGCCATGAAGACGCGGCGCCGGCCGAGCAGGTCCGCGGCGCGGCCGCCGAGGAGCAGGAAGCCGCCGAACGCGATCACGTACGCGTTGACGACCCAGGGAAGGTTCGCCTCGGAGAAGTGGAGACCCTTGCCGATGCTGGGCAGGGCGACGTTGACGATGGACGCGTCGAGGACCACAACGAACTGCGCCACGCAGAGCAGGATCAACGCGATCCACCGGCGGTCGAGATATTCCTGTGCGGTCGTCATCTGCCCTGGCTCCTTTCTGTTGTCTTCATGGGCTTCACCCTTGAGACGAACGGGAGACGCGCCAATCGACAGCTCATCGTCACCGTCCGGTATGCTTTATCCGGAACCTGAGTTCCGATTTCGGTTAGCAGTATACGGAATTATGGTTCCGCTTGGAGCTAAGTCCAGTGACAACCGTCACAGAGAAGAGATCCGCGTCAGTCGAAAAGCCCGCGAGCGCCGACAGGGCGCTGCGGGCCGATGCCCGTCGCAACCGTGAAGCCGTCACCGCCGCCGCCAAGAGGCTGTTCGCCGACCAGGGCCTGGACGCCCAGATGCCTGACGTTGCGAAGGCCGCGAAGGTTGGGGTGGGAACCGTCTACCGGCACTTCCCGACCAAGGACGATCTGATCGCCGCCCTCGTCGCGGAGCGCTTCGAGCGCCTGGCCCAGAAGGCACGTGAGGACCTCGAGATGGCGGACGCGTGGGAAGGGATCTGCGACTTCATCCGCTTCGCCGCCCGGATCCAGGCCGATGACCGTGGGCTCTGTGAGGTGATGGGGTCCCGTCCGGAAGTCATGGACGCCGCGGCGCGCGCGGCTGGGTTGCCGGAGCTCTGCGAGCGGCTCGTCAAGCGGGCTCAGCGCTCGGGCGAGCTGCGGCGAGACCTGGTTTGGGAGGACATCCCGATGATCGCGTGCGGGCTTGGGCGGATCACGCAGGCCACCACGGGCGCGGCGACCGGCCGCTGGCCGCGGCTGGTCGAGATCATTCTCGACGGCCTGCGGGCACCGGGGAGCGGAAGGCTGCCGCGCTCGCTCTGACAGCGTCCAGGCCGCTGCGAGACTTCACTCTCAATCGGCAGGTGAGCGGCTGACGCGCGGGACGCCTTTTGGAGCTTGACGCGCAAACTGGCAGACTTCGCCGATGACCGATCACCGGCAGCAGGCGCACGTCGATGCACCGCTGGACACGGTGTGGAGCCTCGTCGGCTTCCCTAGCCGCTATCCGGAGTGGTGGCCGCGGGTAATCGAGGTACGAGGCGAGCGCTTCGAAGAGGGTGACGAGTACGTCCAAGTGACGCGGGATCCGACCGGCAACGTGGAATCCAACTTCCTGGTCGAGCGGGCGCGTGATCTGCGGGAGATCCGGATGAGCTGCCAGTTGACAGGCACATACGCCCACTGGTTGCTTACTCCAGCTCAAGGCGGCACGTTCGTCGAGCTGACGATGGGGATGAGCCCCAGGCGCCTCGGCCACCGGCTCTTCGACGTGACGGTGGGCAAGCGCTACTTCCGCAGCTGGAGTGAGCAATCGCTCGATGCGCTGCGGGACGCTGCGCGCCGCAAAAGCGGGGTGGCACCCTCCTAGATTCGGGCCATTGAAGGGCCTCGAGCCGTCGAAGTCCTCCGCCAGGAGCGCGAGGTCATTCGCCAACTGGAGCAGGTGAGACCGTTTCCCTGAAAGGACCAGTCCATGTGGACGAACGAGCAAAGCATCGAGACCACCGCGTCGCCGGAGGCGATCTGGCGGCTGTGGGCTGACGTTGCCGGGTGGCCTCAGTGGAACGGCGATATCGAGCACATCGAAATCTCAGGACCCTTTGCGGCCGGCAGCACCATCTCGATGACGCCGATCGGGCAGGAGCCGGTCGAGCTACGCATCGCCGAGGCGGTGGAGCCCAATCTGTTCGTCGACGAGGCCAACCTCGGGGACGTCGTCGTGCGGACTGTCCACCGCGTCGAGCGCCTCGAAGGGCACCGCAGCCGGGTCACGTATCGGATGGAGATCAGCGGCCCGGCGGCCGATTCCGTGGGTCCCGAACTGGGTCCTCAGATCAGCGCTGACTTTCCCGAGACCCTCTCCGCGCTGGTCGAGCACGCCGAGCGCTGAAGCCGCATCACCTGAGCGAGAGCCCGGTCCAGGGTCAGCCCGATCCGAAGATCGAGCTAGCCGGGTTCGTACCGGCATCGATTTAGTGGACCACGACCGGCTCTGCTCCTGAACCCGCTGGCGCGCGGCGCGGGAGAAGGAGGGCTGCGACGACCGCGCCCAGGGCGAAGATTGCCGCTGACCACCCGAACGCCGTCGTGTATCCGTGGACGGTTGCCTGGGCCACCGCCGCAGTCGCGCCGCCTGAGCTCAATCGAGATCAGGCTGGGCTTCTCGCCGGCGTCGCCTCGCCGTGGCCGAACCGAACGTCCGGCAGGACGCGATCGAGCCAGCGCGGCAGATACCAGGCGGCCGGTCCCGCGAGGCGCAGCAGCACCGGCACGAGTAGCAACCGCACCAGGAAGGCGTCCAGCAGCACGGCGACGCCGAGGATCACTCCCATCTCCTTGGGAGGCAAGGGCCCCGAGAGGGCGAAGGTGAAGAAGACGGCCACCATCACCGCCCCAGCAGCGAGGATCACGCGCCCAGAATGGGCGAGCCCACCGACCATCGCCTTGTGCGCGTCTCCCTCGCTATCCCAGTGCTCCTTGGCGGAAGAGAGCAGGAACACGGTGTAGTCCATCGAGATCGCGAAGATCATCGCGAAGAAGAACACCGGCCCCCAGGCATCGAGGAAGCCCTGCGACTGGAAGCCGAGCAATCCGGCAAGGTGGCCGTCCTGGAAGATCCACTTGGCGATCCCGAAGGCGGCGCCGGTGGAGAGCAGGTTGGTGACCACGCCGATCGCGGCCGCCACGGGCGCCTGGAATGCAAAGAGCAGCAGCAGGAAGCCGAGCGCCAGGACGACCCCAATCACCACGGGTGTCTTGGCCGCCAGCGCGGCCTCGAGGTCGCGGTTCTCGGCCGCCGGGCCGCCGACCAGGGTGCCGGGGGGAAGCTCCGAGCGCAGGCGATCGATCGTCGCGCCGAGCTGAGGGCTCGGGGGATCGCTGGTGGGGATCGCCTCAATCAGTGCCTGGCGGCCGCCGCCGGACTGGGGCGGCAGTGACTGGGCGATGCCCGGGTCGCTCGTGACCGCGGTCACCGCCTGGTGGCTCGCCGAGGCCGGGGGGACGATCTGGAGGGAGCCCGGTGCCCCCGGCCCGAAGCCCGCCTGGATCTGCTCATAGCCCTGCCGGGACTGGTCGCCGGGGGGTACCACCTTGATCGAGGGCATACCGGTGCGCAGCGAGAGCACAGGTAGGGCCAGGGCGAGCAGCGCCACCACGGCGAAGCCACCGAACGCGTACGGCCGCCGCCAGAGCAGCTCGCCCCAGCGAGCGAAGCGCGGAGATCTATGCTCGCCGCTGTGCACCCAGGGAAGCGACAGGCGGTCGACCCGGGGGCCAAGCTTGGCGAGCACTGCGGGTAGCAGCGTCAGCGTGGCGGCCAGCACGAAGAGAACCGCGACGATGATGCCCAGCGACGTTGAGCGGAAGGCGGGGCTCGGCACCAGCATCACAGCCGAGAGCGAGATCAGCACGGTCAACCCCGAGAAGAGGACGGCCTTGCCAGCCGTGTCCATCGTCGTCGCCACCGCCTCGACGGGACTGAGCTTCTGGCCGAAGTGGGCGCCCCGGAAGCGAATGACGATGAAGAGGGCGTAGTCGATGCCCAGCGCAAGCGCGAACATCAGCGCAAAGTTCATCGCCCAGATCGAGATCGGCGAGACCAGCGTGCCGAGGTAGAGCAGGCCTGCGGAGGCGATCAGCCCGACGATGGTCAGCATCAGGGGCAGGCCCGCGGCCACCAGCGAGCCGAAGGCCAGCACCAGGATCGCCATGGTCACCGGCCAGGAGATGAACTCGGACTTGAGCATCGCATCGCGGTTCGCCTGGTTGAAGTCCGACCACATCCCCGAGGCGCCGGTCACGTTGACGGCAACTGCGGGACCAACGGCGTCGGCGAGCTTGGTCTTGAGGCGGTCGGCGGCGGCGACCATGGCGTTCGGATCGACGGCTGCGCCGGCCCGGATCACGGCCGTGTGGCCGTCGGGCGAGATCGAGAGGCCCGGCTGCGGCGCAGAGACCCCGCGCACGGCGGGATCGCGGCGCAGGACGCGCTCCGAATGGGCCACCGTGCGCCGGAACTCGGGCGCGGTCGCCACGAGGTCCTGTGAGTGGACGACCACCTGTAGCGCGTAACTGCCGGCGCCGCCGAAGTTGCGGTCGATCTGCTGGCGGGCCTTCACGGACTGTGAGCCGGTCGCCTGCCAGCCAGCGCCGGAGAGCGCGGTCTCCACCCGCGGGGCGAGGATGCCGAGGCCGACAGCGATCAGCGCCCAGGCGATAAACACCCGTCCGCGATGCTCGGCCGCCATCCGGCCGAGCCGCCCCATCGGGCCCAGGGCGCTCATCGCCTAACCGCTCCCATGAGGCCCAGGTGGCGGTCTCGGACCCAGGAACAAGCACCCGCGCCCCGGCTAGGGATCACGTACGTACTTGGGTGTCGTGCGGTGGTCATCGACCCCTCCTCCGGTAGTTGGTACGACCGTTCGCTTCATGCGAAGAGTACGACCGATCGTGCTAACTTGTCAGTGATGAGCGACACAGATATCCGCGGCGAACATCAGCCCCGCACGCGCAGGCGGCGCAGCGACGGCGAGCGGAGCCGCAACGCGATCCTGCGTGAATCCGGCAGGCTCGCCACCGTCGAGGGCATCAGCGGGCTCTCGATCAGCCGCCTGGCGGAGGCCGTGGGGATGAGCAAGAGCGGCCTCTTTGCCCACTTCGGCTCCAAGGAGGAGCTCCAGGTCGCGACGATCGAGGCGGCGCGCGCCGTGTTCACCGAACAGGTGATCGAGCCGGCCTTGGATGTCCCAACCGGGCTCGAGCGGCTGTGCCAACTCGCGGAGAACTTCCTGCGATACGTCGAAGGTGGCCTCTACCCGGGCGGCTGCTTCTTCGCGTCGGTCGCCGCCGAGATGGCCATGCGCCCGGGCCCTGTGCGCGACGGCGCGGTTCAGGTCGTGGACGAGTTCTTCCGGCAGGTCCAGACAGCCGTTCGCGACGCCCAGGCCGAGGGCGCGATCGATCCTTCAGAGGATGCCGAGGACCTCGCCTTCGAGCTCAACTCCTACTTGTCGCTTGCCAACTCGCAGTTCGCGGTCAGCCACCAATCGGCACCGATCGAGCGGGCACGCCGCGCGCTGGAAGGCCGGATCACGGCAGCGGCTACCGCCGCGTAGTCGTTTCGACGTTCGCTACGGGCGAAGAGTGGAAGTCCAGCCTGATGGGATCACCCGGGTCCAGGGCACCCTTCTTGCTGCGGTCAGCACCCTCAAGACCCATGTCGGCATCTCTTGCTGCCCTCCAGAGGTCGTTTCGCGAGCGGAGTCGAAAGTTCACTTCCTTTACCCGTGGACGCCAAACCCCAACGCGCCGCCGGCGCAGTCGCGCTGGCCGACGCCTGCCGCGCCCGATGGGTTGGTGCGCGGCAATGAAACGCCAGCGGCGCGAACTACCGTGGAGCGCGGCGCAAAGGGCGTTCGGGATCGGGACTTCGCTCCCTCGAGCGGATGTTCGGGGCGACCGGGCCCGCGATGCTGTCCCAGGAGCGCCCGGCGCGAAGGATTGCCGCCGTCGAGGTCGCCAAGAGCCCGGAGGTGCTGCAGGAGGGCTCGCGGGCCCTGGCGAAGGTGCTGCCGGACGCGGAGCTCCGCGAGTCCGAGGGCTTGAGCCACAACGTGAAGGTGAGGGTCCTCGTGCCCGCACTGGTGGAGTTCTTCCGCCGAGGTGCCAACGAGCGCCAAGGCCGACGGAGCAACCTGCAAGGCGTAGTCATGTCAGACCACAGGCGCTCGGCTAGGCCGAATGTTCGACGATTCACCAGGCCATCCGATGGGCCTGGTTATCCCGCCCCGAGGCGTCCTCGTAGCCGACGAACTCCGACGCTGCGGACCTCAAGAAGCCCGGCCGGAGAAATCGGACGTTTAAGGCCCGGGGGTTCGACTGTCAGTCGGGCATCGGATCGGCGAGAAATTCCGTGACCATCGAGATCAGCCACTCGGCGCGGTCCACTACACCGAGATGGCTGGTGCCAGGAAGGACCGCGAGCCGCGAGGGCGGGAGACCGGCTAGATCACCGACCACTCCACCTCTCAACAGCCGGAACATCTCCACCGCATGCTCGGGTCGGACGATGTCGGAGTCCCCGATGATCAGCAGCGCCGGCGCCTTGATCGAGCGAAGCTCTGCGGCGGACAGTCCCTTCCAGGTCAGATCGAGCTCCTTGGTCTTGGCGACCAGCGCGGGCCAGCTCTCCGGATCCGGCGCAGTCTCCAGATAGGCCTTGTGAAACGGTGACCCGGCGAGGTCTCCGGGCTCCATCGTCTTCTCCGCCTCGAGCAGCTCGGGGTAGAGGCCGTCGGGCCGATAGCTCGCCCCTCCGGCAAAGACGAACTTGCGCACGAGATCGGGACTCTGACGGGCGATGTACAGAGCGATGCCGCCGCCCATGCTGTAGCCGAAAAGGTCGGCTTCTTCAATCTCGAGCTGGGCAAGGAGCGCGGTCGTGTCC
>JBKPIV010000092.1:0-7223 GCA_046730395.1 Actinomycetota bacterium
CGAGGCCACGGACCTGATGGTCGAGCTTGGCGCGCAGAGCCTGCTGCCGGAATTCGACGAGGCGCTGGAGGGGGCGTCGGCCGGCGACGAGATCACGGTCGACGTCCGCTTCCCGGACGATCACCGGCCCGAGCACCTCGCCGGAAGAGAGGGCAGATTCGAGGTGACGGTCAAGGAGGTCCGGGAGAAGGAGCTCCCGGAGCTCGACGACGACTTCGCACAGGAGGCGTCGGAGTTCGAGAACATCGCCGACCTCCGCGACGAGATTCGGCGTCGGATCGCGGAGGCCGCCGATCGTCGCGCCGAGGATGAATTCCGCGAGGCGGCCGTCGACGCCGCAGCGGCCCAGGCGAGGCTCGAGCTGCCCAAGGAGCTCGTCCACGCCCGGGCCCACGAGATGTGGGAACGGGTCGAGCGTTCCCTCCGCGCTCGAGGGATCGATCCCCAGCGGTACGCCCAGATGCAGGGAAAGACGCGCGAGCAGCTGGTCACCGATCTCGAGTCCGACGCCGAGCGCGCCCTGCGCCGTGAGGCCACCCTGGAGGCCGTCGCCGAGGCGGAGGGCATCGAGGTCTCGGACGACGAGCTGCTCGAGGCGCTTGGTCCCGGCGATGACGACAACCCGCCGGAGAGGCTGCTCGAACGCCTGCGGGCGACCGGGCGTGACGCGCTGCTTCGCTCCGAGCTTCGGCTGCGCAAGGCGGCCGACGCGATCGTCGACTCGGCGAAGCCGATCCCGCTCGACCAGGCCGCCGCCAGGGAGAGGCTCTGGACGCCCGAGAAGGAGCAGCAGGGCGAGCGGCGTGAGGGCAGCCTCTGGACGCCGGGCGCCGAGTAGCTCTGCCGGCCAGTCAAGCGCCGCGCGGCCGTTCGGGCCGCCGGGGCCGCTTTTATACACTCATCGCCCGATGAGTCCCCTGGTTCCCATGGTCGTCGAGCAGACCTCGCGCGGAGAGCGCGCGTTCGACATCTACTCGCGCCTGCTCAACGAGCGGATCATCTTCCTCGGCACGCCCGTGACCGAGGACATCGCGAACCTCGTGGTCGCGCAGCTGATTCACCTTGAGTCCGAGGACCCGGACAAGGACGTCTCTATCTACATCAACTCTCCGGGAGGGTCGGTGTACGCGGGGCTCGCGATCTACGACACGATGCAATACATCAAGCCCGACGTGCAGACCATCTGCGTCGGCGTCGCGATGAGCATGGGCGCCCTACTGCTCGCCGGCGGGGCCACGGGCAAGCGCATGACGACGCCGAACTCGAAGATCCTCATCCATCAGGTGACGGGCGGGTTCCAGGGCCAGGCGACCGACATTGAGATCCACGCGCGGGAGATCATCGACGTCCGCAAGCGTCTCGACGAGATCATCTCCAAGCACACCGGGCAGCCCCTCGACAAGGTTGCCAAGGACACCGAGCGCGACTATTTCATGAGCGCCGAGGAGGCCCAGGACTACAACCTCGTCGACCGGGTGATCGAGCACCACTAGCTCCGAGCGCGGCTCCTCCCGCCGACTCAGCCCCGGCGCGCCCTCCACAGGCGAACGCCGGTGTCGCAGTTGGTGGCGCCGTCGAAGCTGCCGGCCAGCCGCAGCCGCCCCCGCGCCCGCCTCCAGTGGTGCTTGAACACGCCCCTCACGCGGGCCCGCTGATCGGTGCCCGCGATCTTGAAGGCGCCGCGGAACCTGTGCCGGGCGTTCACGTTCATCTGCGGCAGCGGGTCATTCGAGATGTCGGCGGTCCCGGGCCCCTCGTTGCACACCGCTCCCACGCCGCTGAAGAGGAAGTTGCGCACGCTCACGACGCGGTGGCCGCGGAGCTTCGCGTCGAAGGCGACGGTGCCGCCGGTATCGACCCTCCCCGCGAAGCCGTGCGTCGCGGCCGCCGCGGTGGCGGCGAGCAGGAATGCGGCGGCGACAGCCCCCACACCGATCCCTCTGCGCTTCACGACGACCTCTCCTGTGCCTGGCTCAACCGCTCCCCAAAGGCGTCCTGCCCCTCGGAACTCTAGACGATCGCTTCCGGCTGGCGGGCCAGCGACAGCGGCAGAAGCCCCGCGGTGGCGGCTGCAAGTCCGCCGGCGCTTGAAGGGACGCGCCTTCCAGCCGAGTAACAACAGTGGGTCGAGCCCAGGCCGCGCGTGTCGTAATCTGGTGCGAGGCGCGGGCCGCGTATTCGAAAGGGGAGAGCGCTTGGCACGCCCAACCGAGTCCAACGAGCAGCTTCTCTGCAGCTTCTGCGGGAAATCACAGCGCCAGGTCAAGAAGCTCATCGCCGGACCGGGCGTCTACATCTGCGACGAGTGCATCGACCTCTGCAACGAGATCATCGACGAGGAGCTCGCGGCCCCGCCCAGCTTCGAGCTCGAGAGCCTCCCGAAGCCAAAGGAGATCCACGCCGTCCTGAACGAGTACGTCGTCGGCCAGGAGACCGCGAAGCGCGCCCTCTCGGTCGCCGTCTACAACCACTACAAGCGCGTCCAGATGGCGCAGAACGGCGACGAGGAGGTCGAGCTCCAGAAGTCCAACATCCTCCTGCTCGGTCCGACGGGGTGCGGGAAGACGCTCCTCGCGCAGTCCCTGGCCAGGATCCTCAACGTGCCCTTCGCGATCGCCGACGCCACGGCGCTCACCGAGGCCGGCTACGTGGGCGAGGACGTGGAGAACATCCTCCTGAAGCTGATCCAGGCGGCCGATTTCGACGTCAAGAAGGCTGAGACGGGGATCATCTACATCGACGAGGTCGACAAGATCGCCCGCAAGGCGGACAACCCGTCGATCACGCGCGACGTCTCGGGGGAGGGCGTGCAGCAGGCCCTCCTGAAGATCCTCGAGGGCACCACCGCCTCGGTGCCCCCGCAGGGCGGGCGCAAGCACCCGCACCAGGAGTTCCTGACCATCGACACGACCAACATCCTGTTCATCTGCGGCGGCTCGTTCGCGATGCTCGACAAGGTGATCGAGCGCCGGATCGGCCACAAGGGCGTCGGCTTCGGCGCCCAGGTCCGCTCCCGCGCCCACAAGGACACCGGGGAGCTGTTCGAGCGGGTGCTGCCGGAGGACCTGATGGAGTACGGGCTGATCCCCGAGTTCATCGGCCGTCTCCCCGTCGTCGCGGCCAACCACCAGCTCACCCGCGACGACCTGATCAATATCCTCACCGAGCCCCGCAACGCGCTCTCCCGCCAGTTCGAGCGCTTCTTCGAGTTCGACGACATCGAGCTCGTGTTCGCGGCCGATTCACTCGGGGCGATCGCCGATAAGGCGCTCGAGCGGGAGGTCGGCGCCCGGGGGCTGCGCTCGATCCTGGAGGAGACGCTGCTCGACGTCCAGTTCGAGCTCCCCTCCCGCCGGGACGTCCGCAAGTGCGTGGTCACCAAGGAGACGATCCAGCGCGGCCTGAAGCCGACGCTGGTCACCGAGGCGACCCCGGACGCGGCCTCCGACGGGCTCGAGGAGCTCGAGGAGGAATCCGCCTAGCCCCTTCGTCGTCGCGCGGGGCGGCCCGGCTCGAGCGCCGCGGACCGCGCAACTAGACTCGCCGTCGGTGGATCGCGAGCGCAGAGAACGGCTCGAGGCGACGACCCGCTACGACCCGGGAGAGGTCGAGGGTCGGATCGTCGACCGCTGGCTCGGTGGCGGCTACTTCCACCCTCCGGCCGAGGGCTCGCCGGCCGACAACTACTCGATCGCCATCCCGCCGCCGAACGTCACCGGCGCCCTGCACATGGGGCACGCGCTCAACGGGGCGATCCAGGACGCGCTCGCGCGGCTGAACCGGATGCGTGGCCGCAACACGCTGTGGGCGCTCGGCACCGACCACGCCGGCATCGCCACCCAGTCAGTGGTCGAGAAGGAGCTTCGCGCCGAGGGGACCTCCCGCGACGAGATCGGGCGCGAGGCGTTCATCGACCGGGTTTGGCGGTGGCGGGAGCAGTACGGCTCGCAGATCGTCGAGCAGTACAAGCGGCTCGGCGCGTCGTGCGACTACGAGCGCGAACGCTTCACGCTGGACGACGGCTACGTGCGGGCGACCTACCGGGTGTTCGTGGCGCTGTACGACAAGGGCTACATCTACCGCGACAACTACATGGTCAACTGGGATCCGGGCTCTCGATCGGCGATCTCCGACCTGGAGGTCGTGAACCGCGAGGTAACCGACACCCTGTACGCGATCGACTACCCGCTCGAGCGTTCGGACGGCGCGCTGACGGTGGTGACCGTGCGACCGGAGACGATGCTCGCCGACACCGCCGTCGCCGTCCACCCCGACGACGAGCGGTACCGGGGCCTCGTTGGCGCCACCTGCATCCTGCCGCTGGTCGGCAGGCGCCTTCCGATCATCGCCGACGAGCGCGTGGATCCCGAATTCGGCAGCGGCGCACTGAAGATCACGCCGGGCCACGACCCAAACGACTTCGAGATCGGTCGCGGGCACGGCCTCGAGGAGATCACGGTGATCGGCGAGGACGGGCGGATGACGGAGGAGGCGGGCGAGCGCTTCGCCGGCCTCACGGTCGCCGAGGCTCGGGAGGCGGTGGTCGCGGCGCTGCGAGCTGAGGGCCGGATTCGCTCCGAGGAGGCGTTCACGCACTCGGTGCCGTTCTCAGACCGCTCGGGGGAGCGAATCGAGCCGCTGATCAGCCTCCAGTGGTTCATGCGCATGGACGAGCTCGCCACGCCCGCGATCGAGGCCGTCGAGCGCGGCCGGGTGCGACTCGTCCCCGAGAGCTACGGCCGTGTGTACCTCGAGTGGATGCGAAACATCCGGCCCTGGTGCATCTCGCGCCAGCTTTGGTGGGGGCACCGGCTGCCGGTGTGGTACTGCGACGCCTGCGAGGAGACCTACGTGGCCGAGCGCCCGCCCGAGCGATGCGGGTCATGCGGTGGGGAGCTTCGCCAGGACACCGACGTGCTCGACACCTGGTTCAGCTCGGCCCTGTGGCCGTTCGCCGTGCTCGGCTGGCCTGACGAGACCCGGGAGCTCGCGGCGTTTTACCCGACGACCTTCATGACCACGGCCCGGGAGATCATCTTCCTCTGGGTGGCGAGGATGGTGATGATGGGCATCGAGTTCACGGGCGACGTCCCCTTCCGCGAGGTCTATGTCCATCCGGTGGTGCAGGCGCCCGACGGTCGGCGGATGTCCAAGAGCCTCGGAACGGGCATCGACCCCCTCGATGAGATCGCCGTACACGGAGCCGACGCGCTCCGCTTCGGGCTCCTCGCGATGTCGTCGACGCAGGACTTCCGCTACTCGTCGGACCGCGTCCAGCAGGGCCAGGACCTCGGCAACAAGATGTGGAACGCCTCGCGCTTGGTGCTGCTGAACGCGGCGCCAAGCGCGACGAATGCCCTACGGGAGCAAGCTCCCGTAGGGGTTGGCGAAGGGATTCGGTTACCGGAGGGCGCGAGGGTGGAGG
The DNA here is from genome assembly GCA_046730395.1 of Actinomycetota bacterium. Taxonomy (GTDB): domain Bacteria; phylum Actinomycetota; class Thermoleophilia; order Solirubrobacterales; family 70-9; genus AC-56. The sequence continues at coordinate 5,426 of JBKPIV010000092.1, forward strand.
ACCGATGGATCCTCTCGCGGCTTCAGCGCGCGGTCCACGTCGTGACCCAGCGCCTCGATTCCTACGACTTCACGCACGCCGCGCTGGAGCTCTACCGCTTCTTCTGGTCGGAGCTCTGCGATTGGTACCTCGAGATCGTGAAGCCCCGCCTTTATGAGGGCGAGGCGGAGGCGACGACGACGCTGCTCTGGGCGCTGGAGCAGACGCTCGCACTGGCGCACCCGATGATGCCGTTCGTGACCGAGGAGATCTACTCCTACCTTCGCGCCGCCACCCGCGAGGATCTCGCCGAGATGCTCGTCATCCATGGGTTCCCTGTCCATTACGCCGAGCTGATCGACGAGGACGCCGAGCGGGAGATCGAGGAGTGGATCGAGCTCACGCGCCGGGTGCGGCGATGGCGCGACCTGGTGGGCGTGGCGGCGGGAAGCGTCCTGCCGGCCCGGCTCGCCTCCGGGGAGACTCCGCACGAGCTGGTCGCGCGGCTTGCCCGGTTGTCGTTCGACGGCGCCGACGGTGAGCCGCTCGCGGCATTCGGGGGCGTGGAGATTCTCGCCTCCGAGGAGGTGGACGTCCAGCGGGTGCGCCGACGAATCGACGAGCGCCGCAGGACGCTGCACGGCGAGGTCGAGCGGGCCGAGCGCAAGCTGGCCAACAGCGGGTTCGTGGAGAACGCTCCCGCGGACGTCGTCGAGGCGGAGCGCCAGAAGCTCGCCCAATACCAGGCCGAGCTCGAGGAGCTCGATTCGTAGTCGCTCGCCTCAGCCGTTCGCCGTTCGGGGGGTGGACGAGCGGCGGACCGGGGACGGCGATGACGAGTGACCAAATGCCCTGGACCTACGGACAAGCGGAGAGGTACCTAGCGTCGCGGGAGCTGTTCGGGATGCGCTTCGGGCTCGAGCGCATCCGGAGGCTCGTCTCGATTCTCGGCATGCCCCAGCATCGGTTTGCCTCTATCCACGTGGTCGGAACGAACGGCAAGTCCTCGGTGGCGGAGACCATCGCCGCCTTGCTCGAGGCGCACGGGGTGCGGGCCGGCGTGTATGTGTCGCCGCACGTCGACGGCTGGTCGGAACGGGTGCGCGTCGGCGGAACCGAGGTCTCGCCGCAGGACTTCGCTGCGGCGGTCGAGCGAGCGGCGCAGGCGGTGGAGGTGGTCGATCGGACCCTCGACGAGGATGAGTCGGTGACGCAGTTCGAGGCGGTGACCGCGGCGGCCTTCCTGGCGCTCGCCGCGGCGGGGGTCGAGTTCGGCGTCATCGAGGCGGGCCTGGGAGGCCGCCTCGATGCCACGAACGTCCTCCCCTCTCGGGTGACCGCCCTGACCTCGGTCGGCCTCGAGCACACCGAGTGGCTCGGTGACACCGAGGAGGAGATCGCCGGCGAAAAGCTGGCGGTCCTCCGGGACCACTCGGTGCTCGTCCTGGGGAGGGTGGGCGACGGCGTCCGGGCGCTCGCCCGCCGGACGGCGGCGGAGCGGAGCGCGCGCCTGGTGGACGTCGGCGATCTCGACCCCGAGGTGAGGCTCGCGGTCCCGGGCGCCTATCCGCGGCGCAATTTCGCGGTCGCGAGGGCGGCGGCCGAGGCGGTGCTCGGATCGCTCGACCCGCGGCGTGTCCGCGGGGTTGCCGAGGGGCTCGAGCTGCCCGGTCGCATGCAGGTGCTCGATGGCGATCCTCGCGTGGTTCTCGACGCGGCGCACAACCCCGAGGGTGCGCGGGCCTTGGCCGAGGCGCTCGGCGAGGTCGTAGGCGAGGCGCCCGTGATCGCCTGTCTCGCGCTCCTTGCCGATAAGGAC
>JBKPIV010000093.1:0-22778 GCA_046730395.1 Actinomycetota bacterium
CAATCCCACCGGTCGCCGGATAGCGGTCCCCGTGGTCGTGGTGGTCGGCTTCGAGGACGGCAAGGTCCATCACGAGCACATCTACTGGGACCAGGCCACGGTGCTGGTGCAGGCGGGGCTGCTCGATCCCGATGACCTCCCGGTCGTCGGCTCAGCGCAGGCCGAGGCTCTGGTGGACCAAACCCGCCCGAAGAACGCGCTCCTTGCCAGCACAAGCTAGGGACTGCGCGACGTCCCGACCAGAGACGGCTGCCCCGGGGCGGACCCAATGCTCCTTTGCGCGAGAAGCGGGAGCTCCGCGCGGGCCGTCGATGCTTTCTCGGTGGAGCTGTGACGCGACGACCATTGGGCACCAGCGACGTTTCTGGGTGCCCAAATCGAGCGTAATCCGCCCTAATCCGCAGCTATCCGGGCGGCGCCTCGGTACGCCACCACTTTGGCGATCTGGCTCTACAAAGCGGAATACCGTGCTTAATCCCCGTGGATGCCGCCCCGCATCGCACCCAGGAGGTCGCCGGTTCGAGTCCGGCTAGCTCCATCTCCCAAAGCCCCAGCAAGCGAGCTCGTTCGCCATCAGGAGCTGTTGATGCGATGGGGCCCCATGGCACCTTCGTGGCACCAAGAGTGCATACAAACTGACGCCTCAGCGTCACATCCAAAGGGCGCGGGTTCGAATACAGGGCGCGGGTTCGAATCCGCCGCGCGATCGGAGATGCTGCCGGGGCGTCTTTTCGCCGTGGGGCTGCCATCCGAGGCTCGATAGAGCGGACCGCCCGAGTACCAAGGCGAAAGAAGCATTGCGCTGGCGCGATGTGGACCTGCCCGCCGGCGTAGTCCGTGTCCGCAGGAACTTCACGCGGGGTGAATTCGGCACGCCGAAGTCGCAACGGTCGACCCGGGCTGTACCGATGGCAAATCGCCTCGCGAGCGAGCTCGAGCAGCATTTCCAACGCTCGCGCTTTCGGGCAGACGACGATCTAGTGTTCGCTCGTCCCAACCTTGGGTCGGTCCTCGACCCGTCAAAGCTCCACAAGCACCTCAAAGCCGCAGTGGAGCGAGCGAACCTCCGCCCCGTGCGGTTCCATGACCTCAGGCACACCTTCGGGACCCGCATGGCGGCTGCCGGTGCCCCGCTCCGAGCAATCCAGGAATGGCTTGGACATCGCGACTACAGGACTACGAGCATCTACGCCGACTATGCGCCCGATGCCTCGCAGGCGAGTGTCTGGGCGGAGCGAGCGTTTGGCTGCGGACCTGATACGAAGCCGGGGCATAGGCGCCAAGGGCGAATGGCAGATCATTAAGCGCCTCGGTCTACGAAACCGAAGGTCACAGGTTCGAATCCTGTCGGGCGCGTTTCTCGAACCGGGGAGTCTGGACCTGCGAGAGCGCAAAACGATCGCGCAGGCCAGTGGGAGCCGGTCCCGCTCCCTACCACGGAACCCCGATCGTCGCGGGCTCCGGCGGAGAGACCCCCGCATACGCGACGCTGCGGTCATCGGTGTCCGTCTCGACCGACGCGCCGTAACGCGCGGCGGCACGGCTAGCCGGAAAACCGATCTCCAGCGGCCGCCGGCGCGCCCCGACCATCAGCACCGCACACGGCCCCTCTCCGGCGCCCACGAGCACATGCGCGGTGCCCGGCGGGGAGTGTAGGAAGTCGCCCTTGCGCATCTGGCGCTCCTCGTCCTCGACGATCGCCACGCACTCCCCGCTCAAGACGAGAAACGCTTCCTGGGCGCCCTCGCGGTGATACATCGCGGCGGGCTGGCCAGGCTGGAGCACGCGAACATTGACCCCAAGCTCGGGAAAGGTCCCGATCGTCCCTTCGAACATGCAACCGTCGCCGAATCGCTCCGTGTGGGCGCCCTGCGCCTCCGCGATGTTGACGATGAACCAGCCGTCCCCCTCCGGGACGAGTCCCTTCTCATCGCGGCGCAGGGGGGCTTCCTCGACCTTCGCTAGCACTCTCGTCCTCCTAGCAGTGGATGTCAGCGACCATCGGTGAATCAAGTCGCCCGGCTAGGGTAATTCGCGGGCGCCAGAGAACCATCTCTAGCGCGATAGTCGCGCGACGATCACACGACGCGTGTCACTGGGATAAGGGAGAGGTCCCAAAGCCCTGCGTCGCGAGGGAGCGTGCCCGGATTGGGGCAGTGTTAGCTTGGCCGGCGTGGGCGACACGTACGACGCGATTGTCATCGGCGCCGGTCACAACGGCCTCGCCTGTGCGTGCTACCTCGCACGCGCGGGGCTGCGCGTGGTAGTCCTGGAGGAGTACCCGGCCGTGGGAGGCATGACCCTCACCGAGGAACTCACGCTCCCGGGCTTCAGATCCGACGTCCATGCCAGCGGCTACCAGCTCGCCAATGTCTCACCGGCCGCCGGTGAGCTGGAGCTCGCGAGACACGGGGTCGAGCTGATCGAGCCGCGAATCGCCTACGCCCACGCATTCCCGCACCGGGGCTGCATCGCGGTCGGCAGTGACCTCGATGCGGCGGAGAGGAGCGTCGCGGGCTTCTCGGCCAAGGACGGAAGGACGGTGCGCGGCCTGTTCGAGCGCTACCGCGATGAACGCGAACGGATTGTCGCCTCGATGTTCTCCCCGCCTCCCTCCTTCGCCACCGCCGCCCGGACGGCCGAGGAGACGCCCGGCGGGATGGATCGCTACCGCTTCAGCCTCCAGAGCGTGAGGTCGTGGTGCGACGAGCTGTTCGAGGCCGAGGAGACCAAGTGTCTGTTCGCCGCCTTCGGCGCATTCGTGGGGCACGGCCCAGACGATGCCGCCGGCGCCGAGATCTCCTGGCTATTCGCCAGCGTGCTGCAGGCAGAGGGCAACAAGCTGGTCAGGGGCGGCATGGACCAGGTGACGCTCGCCATGGCCGCTCACCTCGACTCCCTCGGCGGCGTGGTCCGCACCGGTGCCGCCGTCGAGGAGATCCTCGTCCGATCGGGTAGAGCCGTCGGCGTTCGCCTGCGTGGTGGGGAGGAGGTCGCCGGTGGGCTCGTGGCGTCGAGCGCCGACCCCGCGCAGCTCGTGCTGCGGTTGCTCGGGGAGGACGTCGTGGGGTCGGAGGTCGCGGACAAGGCGCGGCGGATCGAGTGGGGTGACTCGGTGTTCCTGATCTACACGGCGCTCGACGGACCGGTCGAGTACGCGGCGGGTTCCGAGCTCGGCGATGCCGCTCACGTGCACCTGACAGGAGCCTCGCTGGCCGCGATGGCCGCGGCTGTGGATGAATGCCGCGCGGGGTGGCTGCCGGCGGCGCCGGCGGTGGTGAGCTGGAACGACGCGACGATCGACCCAAGCCGCGCGCCCGACGGCAAGGAGCTGAAGAAGTTCGTCGTCCTCGGAGTTCCGTACGAGATCAGAGGGGATGCGACCGGCGAGGTCGGGGTCGGAGCCTGGGACGAGGTTAAGGAGCGCTACGCCGACCACCTGATCGAGATGACCAGCGCCCACTACATGCCGGAGCTCAAGGAGAGGACGCTCAAGCGCGTCGCTCACTCCCCGCTCGACATCGAGCGCAAGCTGTCGAGCGCCGTGCGCGGAACCATTCCCCACGGCGCCCCGCTGCCCTATCAGAGCGGCGCGATGCGACCGATCCCGGAACTCGGCGGGTATCGCTCGCCGGTAAGCAACGTCTACCTGTGTGGATCGGGCTCGCATCCGGGGGCCGGAGTCTCGATGGCGCCTGGCCGCAACGCCGCGCAGGTCGTCTGCGCCGACCTCGGCCTCGACTTCGGTGCGACGCGGGCCGCTACCTAGCAGCCACGAGACCGGAGCTCGCAAGTGTGGGAAGCTCTGGTCCGTCCTCGTCCTTCAGCGAGCTCAGATGACGGAACCCTCCGTATCGACCTAGGTGCGCGTGGTGCTCGGCTTGCCCGCGGGCGTGAAGGCGTGCCTCTTCGATCTCGACGGCGTCCTGACGCAGACTGCGAAGGTCCACGCGGCAGCCTGGAAGGAGATGTTCGACGACTACCTTCGCAGCCGAGCGAAGCGATCGGGTGAGCGGTTCGAACCCTTCGATCCGATCGCCGACTACGACGAGTACGTGGACGGTAGGCCGCGCTACGACGGGGTGCGCTCGTTCCTCGCCTCCCGTGGGATCGAGCTGGCTGAGGGCGACCCAGCTGATCCCCCCGACGCGGAGACGATCGCCGGTCTCGGGAACTGCAAGAACGAGATCGTCCAGCGGCTGATCAGCGAGAACGGAGTTCAGCCATACGAGGGGTCGGTTCGCTACGTCGAGGCCGCGCGAGCTGGGGGGCTGCGTCGAGCCGTGGTGTCCTCGAGCACTAACGCGCGCGAGGTCTTGGCCGCCGCCGGCATCGACGGCCTCTTCGAACAGGTCGTCGACGGCGTGGTCGCCGAGCGCGAGGGCCTCAAAGGCAAGCCGGCCCCCGACGCCTTCCTCGCGGGCGCCCGCGCCGTGGACGTCCAGGCCGATCGGGCCGCGGTGTTCGAGGACGCGCTGGCAGGCGTGGCGGCCGGTCGAGCCGGCGGGTTCGGCTGCGTGGTAGGGGTCGATCGTGTGGGCCAAGCCGACGCGCTGCGAGAGCACGGCGCCGACGTCGTCGTGACCGACCTCGCCGAGCTGCTCGAGCGGCCATGATCAAGCAAGCTCCGTTCGAGGTCCATCCCTGGTCGGTCCGCGAGAGCTCGCTCGATCTCGGCCTGCTTGCCCAGTCGGAGTCGGTGTTCGCCCTGGCCAACGGTCACATCGGCCTCCGCGGGAACCTCGACGAGGGCGAGCCCCACGGCCTGCCCGGTACCTACCTGAACGCGTTCTATGAGGTCCGTCCGCTTCCCTATCCGGAGGCGGCCTACGGCGATCCCGAGGCCGGACAGACGGTTGTCAACGTCACCAACGGCAAGCTCATCCGGCTGCTGGTGGACGATGAGCCATTCGACGTCCGCTACGGCGAGCTCCGCGACCACGTGCGCACGCTCGACTTCCGGCGCGGGGTGCTGGAGCGTCGCGTCGAGTGGCTCTCGCCCACCGGACAGATGGTGCGCGTCTCCTCGGTGCGGCTCGTCTCCTTCGCCCAGCGGGCCGTCGCGGCAATCACCTACGAGGTCGAGCCGCTGGATGCGAAGGCGACCCTCGTGGTCCAATCCGAGCTCGTGACGAACGAGCCGCTACCCACCGTCGAGCACGATCCGCGGGCCGCGGCCGCGCTCGCCTCGCCGCTGCGCTCTGAGCAGTTCACGGCCCGTGGCCAGCGGGTGGTGCTCGTGCACTCGACCACCGCGAGCGGGCTGCGGATGGCGGCGGGGATGGACCACGTGATCGATGGACCACCGGGCACGGAGAGCTCCGATGCCGAGGCCAGCGAGGATCTCGGCCGGATCACGATTGCGGCCGAGCTGGAGCCGGGGCAGCGGCTTCGGCTGGTGAAGTTCCTGGCCTACGGCTGGTCGAGCCAGCGCTCGCTGCCCTCCGTTCGCGATCAGGTCGATGCCGCGCTCGCCGGCGCCCGGCATGCGGGGTGGGAGGGGTTGCTCGCCGCTCAGCGCGAGTACCTGGACGCCTATTGGGATGGCGCCGACGTCGAACTCGAGGGGGACCCCGAGCTCCAGCAGGCCGTTCGCTTCGGGATGTTCCATGCGCTTCAGGCCGGGGCCCGCGCCGAGCAGCGGGCGATCGCCGCGAAGGGCCTCACCGGGCCGGGCTACGACGGCCACGCGTTCTGGGATACCGAGTGCTTCGTGCTCCCGCTCCTCACCTACACCGCACCCGAGGCGGCCGGCGACGCGCTGCGTTGGCGACATGTCACCATGGACCTCGCCCGCGACCGGGCGAGGGTCCTCGGGCTCCGGGGCGCGGTCTTTCCGTGGCGCACGATCCGCGGCCACGAGTGCTCCGGGTACTGGCCGGCCGGGACCGCCGCCTTCCACATTGGAGCGGACATCGCCGACGCGGTCGCGCGCTACCAGGCGGCAACGGGCGATGCGCGCTTCGAGGGCCACGAGGGGCTCGAGCTGCTGGTGGAGACCGCGCGGCTGTGGCGCTCGCTAGGCCACCACGACGCCGAGGGGCGGTTTCGGATCGACGGCGTGACCGGTCCGGACGAGTACAGCGCCCTGGCCGACAACAACGTCTACACGAACCTGATGGCGCAGCGGAACCTGCGCGCCGCGTGCGACGCGGTCGAGCGTCACCCCGAGGCCGCCGCCGCGCTCGGCGTCAACCCCGAGGAGGCCGCCGCGTGGCGGGACGCCGCCGGGGCGATGCTCATTCCCTACGACGACGTCCGGGGCGTCCATTGTCAGGCGGAGGGGTTCACGCAGCACGCGATGTGGGACTTCGCGCATACGGGCACCGACCAATACCCGCTGCTCCTCCACTTCCCCTACTTCGAGCTGTACCGAAGCCAAGTGGTAAAGCAGGCGGACCTCGTGCTGGCCCTGCATCTTCGCGGTGACGCCTTCAGCGCCGAGGAAAAGGCGCGGGACTTCGACTACTACGAGCCGCTGACCGTCCGCGACTCATCGCTCTCCGCCTGCACCCAGGCGGTCGTCGCGGCGGAGGTGGGGCACTTGGAGCTGGCCCACGATTACTTCGCGGAGGCGGCGCTCATGGACCTCGACGACCTGGAGCACAACACGCGCGACGGCCTGCACATCGCCGCGCTGGCGGGCGCCTGGATCGCCGCGGTCGCCGGATTCGGCGGCATGCGTGACCACGACGGCTCGCTGAGCTTCGCCCCCCACCTGCCGGAGGGGCTCAGCCGGCTCACCTTCCGCCTCTGCTTCCGCGGGCGGCGGCTGAGGGTGGATGTGGGTCACCGCCAGGTGCGCTATTCGCTCGTTAGCGGCGAGCCCCTCGAGGTCGCCCATTACAACGAGGCGCTGACGGTCTCGCCCGGAGAGGGAGTGACGCGGGACGTCCCCGCCCTGCCGACCCGCGAGGAGCCCGCGCAGCCGCCCGGACGAGCACCGGCGAGGCGTCGAGCGGCGGCAGGGTCCTAGCGGCCTTCGATCAGTAGCGACATCGAAGGCAGCGGCTCACGTGCCCGGTGCTGCGTTGGCATCCTCGCTCTCGAGCTCGACGGGGCGAGCGGTCCGTGCCGCCTCCCCGCCCTGCCTGCGCGCGAGTACGACCCCTGCCGTCCAGCCGGGCGCCCGCCCGCCCGCCGGAGGCTCAATTGATCCAGCGTCTATCCCGCTGCGCGCGATCGCCCACGCGATCACCGAGTTCGAGTTCCACATCTCACCCGTCGCCAGCTGATCGCGACCCCAGAGGGGAGTCGGGACGTGCGCGACCAGGTCGAGCACGTGCCGCACACGACGCTCTTCGTTCGTCAGTCGCCGGGGGCTGTCAACCGCCTCGGCGATGTCGGGAATGTTTCCGTTCGGCCAAAGGCGAATCTCGTAGCGGAAGATCCGAAATCGGCCAGCCCACCGAGTGCCGATGGCGCCTTCGGCGACAACGCCCCGCTCCTTGCCCCTCGAGTCGTAGGCCGGGGCCTGCTCGATGACGAACATCGCCCCTGCGACCTCCACTTGAAGCGCCGAGTGGTAGAGGTCGCACGCCGGACGCCGCTCCAGCCGTGCCGCCAGCGTTTCGTAGACGCGGCCGGTGGGCCTGACGAAATGGCCACCGGCGCCGAGCGGCAACCAGTACAGATCGACCGCGGCCGACCCTCGACCCGACGCATCGGCAACGCGCAGGTCTCGGCCGCCAGTCCCCACGTTGCGAGTATCGCAAGCACTCGCATCCAGCCATCGGCCTCGGCCGAAGTGACCGGTAGGCGCGGACAACCGCCCACCGACGCCGGACACGATCGAGGATTTGCGTTTTCCATGCCTTGACTCGGCGGCCATGAGTGGAGCCCGCATCGAGAGCCACCGTCAGCAGGCCGGGAACCGCGACGCAGGCGGGCGGCGCTTGGTAGAAGTGGCGTGTTGTGAGGAGAGGCTGGGCTCTCGAAAGGCGGGTGCGTTTAACCCTGGGGTGCGCGGCGCTGGGCTGGGGGGTGTTGAGCTTGATGTTCGCGACCGGAGCGCGGGCCGGCGCGGCGAGCCGGGGCGGGCCCGCGTTCAGCGCACACGGCAGCGTCGAGCAGGTCTACGTGACTGGACTGCGTTCGCGGGCGCGGATGACGCTGCTCAATCGCGGCGGCCGGGCGATCGCCACGAAGAGGGCCGACGGGCTGGGTGGCCTGCTGTTTCGCCATGTGAGGCCGGGAACCGGGTATCGCGTTCGCCTCGCCGGGGGAGGAACGAAGTCGGGGCCGCTCACGGTGCTGTCAACGCGAGCGGCGCCGCCGAACACGGACATCTACAACCAGCAGATCCCGTCGAGCGGCTACGGGTACCTGACCACCCGCGACGGCACCAAGCTGGCCATCGACGTGCACCCGCCTCAGGACGTGACGAACGCCGTGTCGGGCCTCCAGCTTCCGCCGATCCCGACGGGCCCTACTCCGACCTTGATCGAGTACTCGGGCTACGGGTACGCTGATCCGGCCGGTCCGCAGAACGGGATCGCGATCCTCGCCAACCTCATGGGGTTCACGGTGGTCGACGTGAACATGCGCGGCACCGGCTGCTCGGGCGGTGCGTACGACTTCTTCGAGCCGCTTCAGGACCTCGACGGCTACGACGTGATCGAGACGATCGCGCGGCAGCCCTGGGTGCTGCATCACAAGGTGGGGATGATGGGCATCTCCTACGGCGGGATCAGCCAGCTGTTCACCGCCCAGACCGACCCCCCGCATCTGGCCGCGATCTCGCCGCTCTCAGTGATCGACAACACGCAGACGACCCTCTATCCAGGCGGCATCCTGAACACCGGGTTTGCGGTCGACTGGGCGAAGGAGCGAATCCACGACGCGAAGGCGGCGTCTGCAAACGGGGGGCAGCCCTGGGCCTACCAGCGGATCCAGCAAGGCGATCAGACCTGCGAGGCGAACCAGGCCCTTCACGGCGAGGCGGCGAACCTGCTGGCGAAGATCCGGGCCAACGACCACTACAAGCCCAAGGTAGCCGACCCGCTGTCGCCGATCACGTTCGTGAAGAAGATCAAGGTGCCGGTGTACTTGGCCTGCCAGTTCACGGACGAGCAGACGGGCGGGCACTGTCCGGATCTGGCCGAGCATTTCACCGGCACGCGGCGCAAGTGGTTCACGTTCACGAACGGCACCCACGTCGACTCGCTCGATCCGGAGACCTTCAACCGCTGGTACGACTTCCTCCAGCTCTTCGTCGCGCAACGGGCGCCGATCACCTTCTCCGCGGCGATTCAGGCCGGCGCGCCGTTGATCTACCAGGAGGTGATGGGTATCCCGGGGGTCACGATGCCGCCCGATCCGATTCAGCAGCAGCCGACCTACGAGGGGGCGCTGGCGGCGTTCGAGCAGCTGAAGCCCATTCGCATCCTGTTCGACAGCGGTGCGGGCGGTTCGTCACCCGGGATGCCGTATCCCGGTTTCGAGCGCTCTTTCAGCAGATTCCCCATCCCGGGAGTGAAGGCCCATTCCTGGTACCTCTCGGGCCATGGCGGGCTCAGCGGCAAGCCGCCCGCTCGCCGGCACGCCAACTCGTTCAGGTGGAACGCGCACGCCCTTCCGTTGACCGACTTCACCGGCAGCACCAGCACGGGGTCCAACGGTCTCTGGACCGCCACGCCGACCTATCGCTGGAAGCAGAACCCGGCGGGCAGCGCCGTGTCCTACCTGACCCGCCCACTGCGCAGCGACACGACGGTGATCGGCGCCGGCGCCGTTCACCTCTGGGTCCGCTCGTCCGCTCCGAACGTCGACCTCCAGGCCACGGTCACGGAGGTGAGACCCGACCACAAGGAGACCTTCGTGCAGAACGGGTGGGTTCGCGGCAACGAGCGCAAGCTCGACCGTCGCAAGAGCACGCCGCTCGAGCCCGTCCTGAGCCTCAGGAAATCCGCCGTGTCGCCGCTACCGCGCCACCGCTTCGTCCCGGTCACGATCCCCCTCTACTTCCAGGGGCACGCGTACCGCGCCGGCTCGGGGATCCGGGTCACGGTCTCCGCTCCGAACGGCGACCAGCCGATCTGGTCGTTCGGCCAGACACGGCCGAAGGGGCACGCGAGGGTTTCGATCGCTTCGTCTGCGCGCATGCGGTCGAGGCTGACCCTCCCCGTCGTGCCAGGGGCAAACGTTCCGACCGGGCTGCCGCCGTGCCCGGGCCTCCGGGGCGAGCCCTGCCGGGACTACTAGCGCTCCGCCAATCGCACGCTCAATGCCGGGTTCCCGGCCCGAACGGATCCCAGCGATGCTTGTTGAGGTGATGGCGGATGACCCGCCGCGCCGCCGGCCAGTGGTTGATGTCGAAGATGTTGTTCGGGGACACGCTTCGGTAGTAGATCATCGCCCGGACCCGGTGGTGGTTCTCGGCCCAGTCGAACAGCCGGCGCGTAAAGGCGCCCCTGTAGTCGTTGTCCCACGGCGAGTACTCGCCGATGAAGAACGGCCACCGGTCCCATTTGCGGTAGAAGCCGTGTAGCGCCGCCCACACCCCAGGGCTCGCGAACTTGGAGTAGATGTCGGCGCCCACCCAGTCCACGTAGCGATGGCCGGGCCAGTAGTCGCCGGGCTGGTTCCCGGCGACGTCCGGCGAGCCGATCGTCTGCGGCCCCCACGTGAAGGCTACCCGCGGGCGGGGCAGGACCTGCGGAACGCCCCGGCGGCGGTAGACCCGGGCCTGGTTCGAGGAGGCGCGAAGAATCCGCGGCATCCCGAGCCCGACCAGCCTCCGGTTGACCTCTCGCCGCTTGCCACCCCGAATGATGGTCACGAACCGCCGCCACGCGTCGCGGAAGTTGGCTGTGGAGTGGCTTCGGCCGCGGGAGCTGCCGTTGGCGTTGTAGGCGCAGTAGGGGTTCCAGTGCCCGTTCATCTCCGGAAACAGGCGGATGTAGACGACCTGTTCCGAGTCGGCGAGCGATTGGTTGAGCTGCAGGATGTACTTGTCGCCGCGCCCGCGTGCGATCTCGCGCGGCGAGATCACCTCGGGCTTCCCTCCGGGCGCGGTCGAAAGACTGATCACGCCGCGTGTCCGGGTTGCTTTCCAGCGGTCGAACGTCGCGGTCCAGCGGTGGAGTATCGGCTCGGGCAGGCGTTTCCGCCAGCGGAAGAAGGACTGCATCAACGCCGGATGGGCCCCAACGCGGTGCGCGAACACCCGAAAGTCGCGGGCGTGGTCGGTGTCCGTGACGCCGTGGAAGAGTCGATGGCCCGGGGGCGTGAACGCGTTCCCGCGGGCGCTCGCGGTGGCGGCAAGGAAGACGACGGCGATCGTGAGCCCCGCCACCCGCCGAAGCGCCTTGCCCCTGATCGGAGCGCACCATCGTGAACGCAAATCCTCCGCGACGCGCGTACCCCACCAGATGGCGTCGGTGATTGCAAGCTCGCCGACGCTTGCATCGCGTTACCACTACCTTCCGAGGCTCCGAGTTCACAGAGCAGGGAGGCAGGTGTCGAATGGCAGATCAACGGCCCAGGCCCTCACCAGCCCCCGACCTCGCCCCCCAGGTTGGTGACCGGCCGACCGCCGGGCCCCAAGGTCCCCCGGCCGCAGCGGGCTGGCGCTATCGACCCCGCGGCGTCGTTCGACATCTGGCCGGGCTGCTCGGGCCCGGCGCGGCGATGGCCGGCAAGGTGGCCCTGGAGGAAAACGCGGGGCTTCGCTGGCAGCGGCTCAGCGCGGCGGCGCGGGATCGCGTCGGCCAGAGGCTGAGGCCCACGCGCACCCGGATGCGGGCCCTGACCGCCCGCCAAGGGGGAAGGTTCGAGTGGCGCGAGGTCGCGGTCCCGCCGCCGCCCGGGCCCCTGGAGGCAATCGTCCACCCGATCGCGGTCGCCACCTGCGATCTGGACCGGTTGCTGGGGCTGGGCGCGACGCCGTTTGCGCTCCCCCTGCACTTCGGCCACGAGTGCGTGGCCGAGGTGCTCTCGGTCGGCGAGCGGGTGACCGGCGTCCGCCCCGGCCAGCGGGTGGTCGTGCCGTTTCAGATCAGCTGCGGAGAGTGCCCCCCGTGCCGGCAGGGGCGGACGGGGAACTGCGCGAGCGTGCCGCCGATCTCGATGTATGGCTTCGGGGTCGGCGGAGGTCATTGGGGCGGCGTCCTCTCGGACCAGCTGCTGGTTCCCTTCGCGGACGCGATGTTGGTCCCGCTGCCCGATAGCGTCGAGCCGGCGGCGGCGGCCAGCGTTGCCGACAACGTCAGCGACGGCTACCGCCACGTCGCGCCCTACGCGCGCGACCTCCTCGAGCGCGACGCGGACGCCGAGGTGTTGATCATCGCCGGGCTCGCCCGGCGGCCCGTGTTCAGCGCCAGCGTTCCGCTCTACGCCGGGCTGATCGCCCGCACCCTCGGCCTGCGGAACGTTCGCGTCGTTGACAGCCGCAGCGGGGTTCGCGAGCACGCCGCGCAGCTCGGCCTGCAGCCGTTGAGGCCGTCGGAGCTTCGCCGGCACGCTTCGGCCCCGCTGGTGGTGGACGTCTCGGGCAGCCCCCGTGGCCTGAGGGCCGCGCTCGGCCACACGGCCCGTGACGGCGTCTGCAGCAGCGCCGGTGGACTTCACACGAGCGCCCGCATCCCCACCGGAGTGCTCTACGGGCGAAACGTCACCTACCACGTGTCCCGCACCCACGTCCGAACGCTCATCCCTCAGGTCCTCGACCTGATGAGCGAGGGACGACTGCACCCCGAGCGGGTCACGACGCATCGCGCCCCCCTCGACGACGCGCCACGCGCCATCAAGAGCCACGTCCTTCGCGGGGAAGCCACCAAGACGGTGCTCGTGGAGTGAGGCAACGACCGCCGAGAGCGATCAATCCCCGACCGGGGGACCCTGAGGTCCACTCGCCCAGGAGGAAATCACCCGGCCAAACTCGGCGCCCGCCAGCGGGACGAGGTCATTGTGTCCGAGGCCGGGAAAGACGTGCATGCGCTTCGTCCCGGGAGCGGCCTCGAACAGGGCCCTGCCGTGCGCGAACGGCACGATCTCGTCGCGGTCGCCGTGGAGCACCAAGAGGGGAGCGCGCAGCCCGTGGATGCGTCGCAGGCTCGGGTAGGCGTCGGGAATGACGGCGGCGGGAACGAATGGATAGTGCAGGCGCCCGAGCTCGCGGACGCCGGTGAACGCCGAGAGCAGCACGAGGCCCGCTGGCGGGTGCTCAAGCGCGAGATCCAACGCGACGGCGCCGCCCAGCGACTCGCCGAGGTAGAAGAGGCGAGCCGGCTCCACCCCGGGCTGCTCGAGCAGGCAGCCGAGCGCCGCGCGGGCGTCGTGGTAGGTGCCCTCCTCGCTGGGAGAGCCACTGCTGCGGCCGTAGCCGCGATAGTCGAACAGCAGCACGTCGAAACCGACGGCAGTCAGCAGGGCGGCATGGGGGACGCGGTCGCCGACGTTGCCGGCGTTGCCGTGGCAGAGCAGGAGGTGGCCCACCGAATCCGTCCTGGCGGGGATCCACCAGCCGTGAAGCCGCTCGCCGTCGTCGGTTTCGAGACCTAGCTCGCGGTAGCCCAGCCCGGCCCGGTCCGGCGTCTCGACGATCGCCCGGGCGGGGAAGTAGAGCAGCGAGTTGAGCAGCGTGCGGATCACCCGACGGCGCCCTCCTCGGCTGCCCGCGCCCGGCGCGCCTCCCGCCTCGCCCGCCGCAGCGGCTCCGGCGTCCGCGCCCGGCGGATCGCGGCGAGCACCACCGATATCGCCGTATCGAGGTCCGTGCGCCAGCCCGCGTGGACGACAAGGGGCCGCGCGCCCACGCGCGTGCGGAGGAAGCGGGCAACTTCCGCTCCCTGGAGCAGGATCGGGCTGGTCGCCCCCCGCTCGGGCCCGGGCTCCGTGCCCGCCGCCATGAGCGGCCGGTCGGTCACCCCGATGCTTGGGAGTTGGAGCACGGCGCCGAGGTGGAGGGCAAGGCCGGCGCGGCGGGGGTGGTCGTGGCCGGTGGCGTTCGCGATGACCACCTCCGGCTCCACGGGCAACGCGCGAACCGCCGCCTCCAGCAATCGGCCCTCGCGCAGCGCCAGCAGTCCGGGACGATAAGCGGCCCCTGCCTTGCCCCGAACGACGCCGGCCCCGACGGGGTGGCGATGGGCGCGCATGAGCGTCGCTCCGGCCCAGGCGCGTTCTCCCGCACCGCCTGGTCCGGAGGCGCCACGCGCAAAGCAGACGAAGCATCCGGCCACGAGCGGCCGCGGACTCCCCGGGCGCCAGGGCAGGGGGCGGCGACTCGCGAGCTCTCGCTGGATGCGGATCAGCTCGGGCTGCGTCTCGGGCCACATCGTGGGCCAAGTATCGGCCGGCCCGAGCGCCTCGCGCTCGCGGGCGAGGCCACCGTGCCCGATCGCTAGGACCGTGCAGGCGCGTGGGCGCGGGCTAGCCGACCGCGAGGATGAGCTTCCCGCGAGTGTGTCCGGACTCGCTGAGCTCGTGCGCCCGCTGGACCTCGGCGAGCGGCACCACGTCGGCGATCTCCACGCTCACCTCGCCGGCCGCAACGAGCTCGGCGACGCGAGCCAGCTGATCCGAGGTCGGGCTCATGATGAGCGGCTCCGCCCTCGCGCCGCGCTCCCGCGCTGCCTCCTCGGGCGGAGCGCTCGCGATCGTGACGAGGATGCCTCCCTCCCGCAGGGTCGGCAACAGTGTCTGGGTGGTCTCCCCGCCCACCGTGTCCAACGCGACGTCCACGCCGCTCACGGCGTCGCCGACATCCTGCTGCGTGTAGTCGACGTACTCCTCGGCGCCGAGGCCGAGCACGAAGTCCCGGTTTCGGGATGAGCCGGTGCCGATCACGCGCGCACCCGAGTGCTGCGCAAACTGAACCCCGAAATGGCCCACGCCGCCCGCGGCGCCGGCGATCAGCGCCGTCTGCCCCCGTTCGAGTTCGCCGCGATCGAACAACGCCTGCCACGCGGTGAGCCCGGAAACGGGTATTCCGGCGGCCTGTTCGTGGCTCACGCCGGCGGGCTTCTTCGCGATTACTCCGGCGGCGGCGGTTGCGAGCTCCGCGTAGCCCCCGCTCGCGGCGATCCCGAACACCTCGTCCCCCTGTGCGAAGCCCTCCGCGCGGGACAACTCGACGGTCCCGGAGACGTCCTGGCCGAGCACCGTTGGCAGCTCCTTCTCAGCATAACCCCGCCGGTACTTCCAGTCGACGGGGTTCACCGACGCGGCGCGCACCCTGATCAGCACCTCTCCGTCCTCGGGTTCAGGCCGCTCGGCTTCCTCGTAGCGCAGGACGTCCGGATCCCCCGTCTCGTGCATCACCACAGCTCGCATTGCCTCTCCTCTCGCTGTCGCCCTGGATCGGAAGCTAGCTCACGCCTCGTGCGTACCGAGGGCGGCTCGGCGGCAGGCAGGCTTGTGGCAACGGCTGTGTGTCAGCCTTAGGACATGTCGGGTGGTCGCGAGCGAGTGACGTACATGAGCGTCTAGGCGTGGCAGCCGGCGTCGCGAGCGGCGACGGACGGGTGTCGACGGCACGCGATGGGCTGGCCTTCGAGAGCGTCGCAGGCCGCTGGGTGCTGGCCGTGGCCGTGCTCGGCTCCGGCATGGCGTTTCTCGACGGCACGGTGGTGAACGTCGCCCTCCCGGACATCGGCCGCGACCTGGGTGCGTCGACGGCGGGGCTCCAATGGGTCCTCAACGGCTACCTGTTGACGCTCGCCTCGGTGATCCTGCTCGGAGGGTCGCTCGGCGACCGCTACGGGCGCCGCCGGATCTTCGTGGCGGGGGTCGGCCTCTTCACCGCCGCCTCGCTCCTGTGCGCGATCGCCCCCAACACCGGGCTCCTGGTCGCCGCGCGCCTGCTCCAGGGCGTGGGCGGAGCGCTTCTCACCCCCGGCAGCCTGGCGATGATCGAGGCGAGCTTTCGGCCGTCCGACCGGGCCCGAGCGATCGGGGCCTGGTCGGGCCTCGGCGGCGTGGCGACGGCGATCGGCCCGCTCCTGGGCGGCTACCTCGTCGACGCGGTCTCGTGGCGGGCGATCTTCCTGATCAACATCCCGCTCGGCGCCTTCGTCGCGGTCGCCGCCACCCGGCACGTGCCCGAGACGCGCGATCCCATGGCTCGCGGGCCGCTCGACGTGCTCGGGGCGGCGCTGGCGGCGGCCGGGCTCGCCGGCACCACATACGCGTTGATCGAGGGGCCCGACGGGTCCTCCGCCGCCGTCTCGCTGGCCGCGCTCGGCGGCGTCATCGCCCTGGTCGCGTTCGCCCTCGCAGAGCGCCGCAGCTCGAACCCGATGCTGCCGCTGGACATCTTCGCCTCGCACCAGTTCGACGCCGCGAACCTCGTCACCTTCGTCGTCTACGCCGCGCTCGGAGGCGTCTTCTTCCTGCTCGTCGCCTTCCTCCAGATCTCGATGGGCTACTCGCCGATTGCAGCCGGCGCCGCGACCCTCCCGGTTACCGCCCTGATGCTCGCGCTCTCGGCCCGGGCGGGCGCGCTGGCCCAACGAATTGGGCCGAGGATCCCGCTCACCGTCGGCCCTCTTGTGATCGCGGCCGGCCTGGTGCTGATGACGCGAATCGAGCCCGGGGACTCGTACGTCTCGACCGTATTGCCGGCGGTGACCGTCTTCGCCCTCGGCTTGACGCTGGTCGTCGCCCCGGTGACCGCCACCGTGCTGGCCGCCGCCGACGCCCGCCACGCCGGGATCGCCTCCGGCATCAACAACGCCGTCGCCCGGGTCGCCGGCCTCCTAGCGGTCGCTCTCTTGCCGTTGATTGCCGGGCTCACCGGCGACTCCTTCTATGACCCCGCGAGCATGACCGACGGCTTCAGGGTCGCGATGATGAGCTGCGCGATCCTGGCCGCCGCGGGCGGGGTCCTGGCCTGGCTGACGATCAGGTCCAACGTCCTCGAGGCCGAGCCGGAGCCGGGTGGCTCCCCCCCCACCCAGGTGCTCAAGGAGGTCTCCTGCGGCGCCCCCGGGCCGCTGCTGCGGCCGGGCCGCGAGGCCGAATGTCAGCCGGTCACAGTTGAACGCGTAGAGGCGCCAACGACATAACGAACCCGTCGGCACCCGCCGCCCGGAGAACCGAGGGACCTTCGAGCCCGTCGGCCGGCGTAAGGAGCTTCATCCGGGCTAAATAGCCATCGCTAGCATGCTGGCCGCCGTGCTAACGAGCTTTCTCGCGGCGACCAAGCTCGTCGCCTATCACCGCTCGATGATCCAGGACCGTGAGCGCACTGGCGCCTATCACCGGGCGATTCACGAGGTCGTTCGGCCGGGTGACGTCGTTCTGGACATCGGCGCTGGATCGGGAGTGCTGTCGCTGTTTGCGTGCCAAGCGGGGGCCCGGCGCGTATACGCCGTCGAGGCGGGTCACGCCGTCGAGATAGCGCGCGAGCTGACCCGGCAGAACGATGTGGAAGACCGCGTGGTGCTCATCAATGAGTCCTCCTACCTGGCTCGGATCGAGGAGCCCGTAGACGTGCTCGTCACCGAGACCCTGTGGAACTTCGGCTTCGGCGAGGGAATGCTCGGCTCTGTGCGCGACGCACGCGAGCGGTTGCTGAAGCGCGGAGGTCGGATAGTCCCGGCCGCGATCGGTGCTTGGCTCGCACCGGTCGAGATGCCCGACCTGTATGGGAGCCTCGATCGCTGGCCCGAGGAGTACGAGGTCGACATGAGCATCATGCGGTCCCTGGCGATGAACAACGTTCACCAGATCAACCTCGACCGGGGCGCGCTGCTCGCAGAGCCGGAACTGTTCTCGCGGGTGGACATGCACAACTTCCAGGAGGACGACGTCGAGGGGAAACTCGGCTTCACCGCCAGTCGCGCGGGCACCGTTCACGGGCTCGCGGGCTGGTTTGAGGCGACGCTCTCGCCGAACGTCCGGATCGCCAACGCACCACCGAATCCCGCGCCGAACTGGGGACATGCCTTCTTCCCGCTTGGAGAACCGGTGGACGTGAGGCCCGGCGATCGGCTGGCGGCGTCCATGCGATCGACGAACAACGGCGACATCTGGAGCTGGGGGCTTGCTGCCGACGGCACCGGCGGGGCGGAGGACCCTCCCGGGTACACCCAATCGACGCTTTGGGGCTTTCCGCTCTCCCTGGAGGAGATCCACAAGCGCTCGCCAAAATTCAGCCCCGTCCTCTCCCGGCGCGGTGAGGTCGAGCGGTTCGTGCTCGATCGCCTCGATGGGCGCCACGCGATCTCGGCGATCGAAGACGCTGCGCTCGAACGCTTCCCCGACACGCTTCACTCCCGCCCGGTGGCGGCGGCCTACGTCCGCAGCGTCGTGGCTCGCTGCGGAAGCTGATTCGACCAGCCGAACGGCGTGGCGTGCTGATGCCAACGTACGCGCCCGCGGGCGCGCGTCAAGGCGAGAGACTCGCCATGGCCAGCAGCAGGTCCGGGGCCCAGAACCCCTGAACTACACCACGGCGGCGCGCACCCGGACCCGCGGGCGGGCGTTGTTCACGTAACCCTTCGGGTTCCACAGCGTCGCGTCGTCCTCCGGCTGCGTGGCCGCCGAGGAGTCCCAAGCGCGGACGAGGATCTCGTGCTCGCCGGGCGCGAGGTCGACCGTGATCCGCCAGTGGCGCCAGGCCCAACGACCGAGGTCCTCGAGCAGCTCCGCCTGCGCCCAGCTCACGCCGCCGTCGACCGAGACGTCGACCCGCGCGACGTGCCGCTCTCCGCCCGCGAACGCGTAGCCGCGCACCTCGACCGGGCCGGCCGCGACCGTCTCGCCGTCGGCCGGAGACAGCACGTCGGAGTTGAGGGCGACCAGCCCGAGCGGCATCCCCGCGCCCGGGCCCGGCGTCCCGTCCTCCGGCAAAAGCCGGTAGGCGACGTTCTGGAAGTAGCCCTGCCAGGCCCTTGAGCGGACCTCGATCCGCTCGAGCCACTTGACGCTGCGGGCGCCGATGTAGCCCGGCACG
Source organism: Actinomycetota bacterium (assembly GCA_046730395.1). Classification (GTDB taxonomy): domain Bacteria; phylum Actinomycetota; class Thermoleophilia; order Solirubrobacterales; family 70-9; genus AC-56. The sequence continues at coordinate 18,902 of JBKPIV010000093.1, forward strand.
ACCACCCGCAGCGGCGCGCCGTGGACGGGCGGGAGCGGCTCGCCGTTCATCGCCCAGGCGAGCAGGACCTCCGGGCGGCGCGCCTTGTCGAGCGGGATCGAGCCACCGAAGCGCTGGGCGGGCTTCGCCCCCGGGCAGAGGTCGCCCCCCTCGAAGCCGACGTGCGACGCCTCGGGCAGCGGGCCGGCGAGCGCGAGCACGTCGCCGAGCGCCGCACCGCTCCACGCCGCGGTGCCGGTCGCTCCGGGACCCCACGGTTCCTCGCCCGGGATGTCGCGGAAGGCGATCAGTCCCGCGCGCCGGTTGCCGGCGCACTGGAGCGTCGCGGTCACCTCGCGCTCCCGGAACGCCTCGCGCATGGTGGCGAGGGAGAGGTCCAGCTCCCGCTCGACGAGCCCGTGGACGTGCAGGCGCCATGCCGCGGCGTCGATCTCGGGCACGGCGGCGTGCCCCCTCACGTAGAACGCGTCCGTGGGGGTCAGCGGGCCCTCGGCCAGGGCGGCGAGCCCGGTCTCGGCGTTGAACGGCTCCTCCTCGTGGACGATCAGGTCCGCGCGCTTTCCGTAACGACTCATGCGGCAAGGGTAAGCCTCTGACCCCAGCCCGCGGTAGCGTCAGCCGGCACGATCCCGCCACCCGCCGAGTCGGGCACGTCCAGCCTCGCTCGAACGCTTGACGGTGTTGTCAGGATTGTGAGTGGGGCCAAGTCGAGTCGGTCGCACACGCGGGCAGGCGATCGGGGATGGGCGTGCTCGAGCGCTGAGGCGGCGAGCGAAGGAGGTAGGCGAATGATCCTGGTGACCGGTGCCAGCGGCAACGCGGGCGGGGCGGTGGTCCGCGCCCTCCTCGACGCTGGTGAGGAGGTGCGCGCGCTGGTTCGCGAGGCGGATCGGTCGGTGCTGCCGGCCGGGGTGGATGTGGCAACGGGAGACCTGAACCGGCCCGAGACGCTGCGGGCGCCGGTGACGGGGGTGAAGGCGGCGTTCCTCCTGAGCGGCTACGACGGCCTGGCCGAGATGCTGAGCCAGATGAGGCACGCCGGGGTGGAGCGAGCGGTGCTGCTGTCGAGCAGCGCCGCTCCCAGTGCCGACACGACCAACGCGGTCGCGCGCTACCACATCGCCTCCGAGGCCGCGGTTCGTGAGTCCGGCCTGGGATGGACCTTCCTGCAGCCGAACAGCTTCATGACGAACACCTTGCAGTGGGTGCCTCAACTTCGCGAAGGGAACCTGGTGAGGGCTCCGTTCGCCCACGTTCGAGTGGCGACGATCCATCCCGATGACATCGGGGCGTTTGCGGCGGAGGCGCTGACCTCGAAGGCCCACGAGGGCCGCGCCTATCGGCTGAGCGGCCCGGAGTCGCTGCTGCCCGCCGACCGAGTCCGCGTGCTGTCGGAGGTGCTGGGAAGGGAGCTGCGGTTCGAGGGCCAGCCGAACGAGGAGGCCCGGGCCGAGATGAGCGAGGCGATGCCCGCCGAGTACGTGGACGCCTTCTTCCGCTTCTTCGCCGACGGCGAGCTCGACGAATCGGAGGTGCTGCCGACCGTCGAGGAGGTCACCGGAAGGCCGCCTCGCAGGTTCGAGCAGTGGGCGAGCGAGCACGCCGACGCGTTCCGGTAGCGGCGGAACGCCGGCGGATGCCGGGAGACCGCCGCGAGGGCGGGAGCGGGCGGGCTAGCTGCGGGCCGCTGTTCCCGGGATCCGGCCGCAGCGCCCAGCTCCCGGTGCGCCCGGGTCGCGCGGCCGCCGTGGGCAGGCGCTCGTCGGCCGGCGGCGCTGTCACCGCGCGGCGCACCTTAGGCCCAGCGCCGGACGCCCCCGGCTTCTCCAGTGAGGAGCTTTAGCTCCGAAACAGGCTGGTGTCGTTAGAGATTCACGTCACGAAGAAGCGACCGAGGGCGACATCTTTGCCTGCCCCGCGCGTAGCCTGCGCGCGAAATAAGCTCTGATTGTCGCCTGTCGAGATTGGTTTCCGTCTGGCTTCGACGGATTCCTCTCTCTCCCGGTCGCGAAGGCCAACCTACACGAGCGGCCCCGCCTCCGCCAGCCCTCGCCGAGCGGCAATCGTGCAATTTCCGGGGAATACGCCGCGGCGGCGGGCCCGGAGGGCACGCATCGTTCACCCGGGTGATTTGGGCGGGCGGGTGATGACAACTCACCCTGGCGCCGCGGCGACTCGCCCCCGTGCACGGAGCCTCACTGAAGCCGACCCGCCCGCGTCGCGATGTCGCACCCCCCGAGCCGCGCCGTGTGTAACGGCCGCAGGCCTCGCGGCGTTCGGCCCGGCCGCGTGAAGGATTCGGAGTGGGCCGCCCGGAAGGGGCCGGGGAGGATTGGTGACGATCCCGGTCGCCGGCCTGGGGATGAGCCCGCCCCCGTGGACCGATCGCGGCAGGATCGGCTGCGGCTTGGCGGCGACGTAGCGCCAGAGCCACAGCTCGCCGGCGATGCGGCGCGCCGCGAGCGGCTCGAACGCTGCCCCCGGATGGGGCGGTGACGGGGTATTCGTGACGAGGTCGAGGCGTCGTGTCAGAACCGGCCCGGCGGCGTGCGTCAACCACTTGCCGTGGAGGTAGTAGAGCAGCGCATATCGTCCCGGCCGGGGAGCGACCACGAGCCGGCGCTGCGGCGCCGACCCGACGTCCTGAGCGACGCCGCGCCAGTCGGTCCGCTGCATCTGCGGGATCGTGTTCACGGCGACCAGCACCGCCGCGAAGAGCGCGCAGGTGGCGCCCGCGGCGGCGAGGCCAGCTCGGCCAGCGCGCCTCGCCCCGAAGGCGATCGCCGCGGCGACGAGAAGGGGGACGACCGCGGGGATCACGTTGCGCGAGTCGAAGTAGTCGGCGCCCCCGAGCGCCATCAGGACCGGGATTCCCATCGCTCCGGCGCCCACGCTCAGCGCCGTGAACGCGCCACGTCGCTCTTCGCGCCCACCGCGTCGCCACAGCAGGACGACCGCCGCCGCGGCAAGCAGCGCGCCGCCGGCCCCGGCGCACGCTTGCACCACGGCGACGCCGGGCGTGGGCGAGAGCACCGTCGCGGGCTCGTAGCTGCTCACGAAGTGCACGAGGGTTTGCCAGGTCCGCTCCAGAACCGGAATCGACGAGAACTCGTTCGGGTGGCCCGCTCCCTCCTGAAGGACCGCGAGCGGCAGAAAGGCGAGGCCGACCGCGCCCGTCACCGCGACGGCGCCCAGCGCCCGCGCCCTGGGCCGCGTGGCCACCAGGAGCCAGATCGCCTCCGGCGCGATCGCGAACGCGGCGAAGTAGTGCGTGGCGAGAGCCAGCGTCGAGACCAGCGCCCACAGGGCCAGGTTCGCGCGGCTGGGATGCCGTCGCGCGCGGGCGAAGAGGTAGAGGCCAAGCGCGCAGAGGAGCACGAGCAGGCCGTAGGCGCGCGCCTCCTGCGAGTACCAGACCAGGAACGGGTTCAGCGCGACCATGGCTGCGGCGATCAGCCCCGCGCGTCGGGATGCGAGCTCGCGACCGGCGAGGAACGCAACCGGCACCGTGATCGTCCCGAAGATCGCCGATAGCGCCCGGAGGTCGAGCTGGCCCATGCCGAATCCGAGCGGCTTCGCCCAGATCCACAGAACGACGTAGTAGAGGGGCGGCGTCCGCTCCATGTGCACGATCGCGTGAAGGGTGCCGCCGAGCGTCGGCTGGAGCGTCGCCACCGCGGTCACCGACTCGTCGTGGTCGAAGCTCTGAACGCCCAGCGTCGAGAAGCGGATCGCAGCGGCGATCGCGGTGATGGCGACGAGGGCGATCGTGGCCGCGTGCTCGCGCAGCGCCGACCGCCAGCGAGGCAGCGGAAGCGTTGCCGCGGCATCGATCGGATTGGAGAGGGTCTCGTTGACGACCTGGCCCATGGGCCTA
>JBKPIV010000094.1:0-10013 GCA_046730395.1 Actinomycetota bacterium
CCGCGGGTCCGAGGGCAGCGTTAGCGTGAACCTTCATCCGGGTCCTCCTTGGGGATGTGAGCTTTGACACCCACAGCCTCTGGAGAGACCCGGATGGCTTTTCAGCCGTTCACAACGTGTGTGGGCGGTTCACCTAGGGCGCGGTCTGGCCCGGCGCCGTGCCCTGCGGCGCCGCGCCCTGAGGAGCGGTTCCCGGCGGCGCGGCGCCGGGTGGCAGCTGCGGGGCTCCCCCCGGTCCGATCACCCCGGGTTGGGTGCTGGCGGTCGATCCCGTCTGCGGCCCCTGGGCGAGCCCCTGGGGCGACTGACCCGGGAAGACCGTTGCCTGCCCGGCGCTCACCGGGCGGGTGGAAGGCACGGGCGCGGGACACCCGGTCTTGTCGAGGTTCCCGGTCTCGCCGGAGTCGTCGCCGTTGCAGGAGTCCTGCGGGGTGAAGTTCGCGCACCGGTCCGTCACGTAGCCGCTCGCGCAGAACGTCCGCATCGTCCACTTGTCGGTGAAGTCCTGCTGGAAGTTCTGGGCGATCTGCTGCTGCAGGCCCTGGCCCAGCTGCTGTTGGATCTGCGAGCTGACGCTCGCGAGCGGCGTCGTCCTCGCCGGGGTGATCGCATCGACCTCGATCAGGTAGTAGCCAGCCTGCCCCTTGAACGGACCCACCAGCTGGCCCTCCGGGGCCGAGAAGATCTGGCTATCGGCGGCCGGCTCGCTCTGCCCCTTGGCGACCCCCTGGCGCAGGCCACCGTTTCCCTTGGTCGCCTTGTCGGTCGAGTACTTGGCCGCAACCTTCTTCCAGCTCTGAGCGGAGTCGTCCTTGGACAAGAGCGCCTTCGCCTGCGCGACCTTCGCCTGGTCCTTGTTCACGATCTGGCGGACGTCGCGCGTCTCGGGCTGCTGGAACTGGCTCTGGTTCGCCTCGTAGAACTGCTTGACCTCGTCACTGGACACGGTCGGAGAGGAGGGCAGGACCTGCTTTTGGATCTCCTGCGGGAGGAGGATCGCGTTACGTACCCGGGCGCGGGCCTGAGCGGGCGTGAATTTGGCCGCTTTCGCCTCCTTCAGAAACTTCGCCGTCCCCCCGAACTGCTGCTTGATGTAGCTCGAGACCTCGGTGTTCGACACGGTGATCCCACGCTCCTGAGCCTCGCCGAGAATCCATCGCGTGAGCAGGAGATCGGACAGGGTCGCGTCGCGCAGGGACGCGTACTGCGGATCCGAGGGCGACGGAACCTTCTGCACGCCCTGCGCGGCGGCGATCTGCTTCAGGCCAACCTGGAAGTCGGCGGTCGAGATCGTGCCGTCAGGCGCGCCCTCGACCACCGCCACGTCTCCCGAAGGGACGCTCGGGTTCCCGATCCCGTCCGCGACTCCCACCCAGATGAAAAGGATCGCGAAGAGGCCGCCGAAGACGGCCAGCACGATCCACTTGTTGGCGATGCGTGCGCGCAAGGATCGGCAGGATAGCGGCCGCGAACTAACGCGCTCCTAAGGACAAGGGCGCGGCTTGGGGACCAGACTCCCCTCAAGGGAAAACGGCGCAGCGAGGGCAGCGGCTGACCGCTTCCGCGTCGAGTGTCGGATTAGTCGGCCTGAGGCCGACCAACTCGACAATCGATGAATTGGCCAGCCCCCTACCTGCATCAGTCAAACCGCGACGGCCTCCGCGAGTGCCCCACCCGCCGCCTCGGCCAGCTCCAGCACCGCGGTGAGGCGGGCAGCCGGGTCGTCGGGGACCCTCATCGACAGCGTCTTCGTGCGCGACTCGTACATCGCCTCCGGAATGCGCTCCCGCAGGCGGCCGACCGCGGCGGCGTCGATGTCCAGCGGGGTGGCCGAAAGCCGGCCCCCGCGGAAGTCGACCGTGCGGGCGCCGAGGGCGGCGAACTCGATCCGCGCGCGCTGGAGCTCGAGCAGGTTCTCCACCGGCTCGGGGAGGGGGCCGAAACGGTCGCGGAGCTCGTCGCGAAGGGCGCGGAGCTCAGCGGCCTGCGCCGCGCCCGCGATGCGGCGGTGAACGTCGATCTTCGCCGCCTCAAACGGGATGTAGTCCGCCGGCAGGTAGGCGTCGACGTCCACGTCGAAGCGCACGCGTGCCTCGGCGCGACCCGCGCCGTCGGTGGAGCGAAGCGCCTCGACCGCCTCGTCGAGCAGCGAGACATAGAGCTCGAACCCCACCGCGGCGACGTGCCCCGACTGCTCGTCGCCCAGCAGGTCGCCCGCGCCGCGCAGCTCGAGATCGCGCATGGCGATCGCGAACCCCGAGCCGAGTTCGGTGTAGTCGGAGAGCGTCCCCAGGCGCGCCGCGGCCTCGGGGGCGAGTGCCGCCGCTGACGGATAGAGCAGGTACGCGTAGGCGCTCTCGCGCGAGCGGCCAACGCGTCCGCGGATCTGATACGCCTGGGCCAGCCCGAGCTCGTCGGCGCGCTCGACGACCAGGGTGTTGGCCTGGGGGATGTCGAGGCCGGACTCGATGATCGTCGTCGCGACGAGGCAGTCGGCGTCGCCGCGCAGGAAGTCCAGCATCGTCCGCTCGAGCTCGGGCTCGTCCATGCGCCCGTGGGCCTCGGCGAAGCGCACCCCCGGGCATAGCGCCCGCAGGCGCTCGGCAACCTCGTGCAGCGTCTCGATCCGGTTGTGGAGGAAGAACCCCTGGCCGCCGCGCTGGTTCTCGCGCTCGATCGCCCGGCGCACGAGCTCCTCGTCGTAGGGGCCGACGTAGGTGCGAATCGGGCGCCGTCCCTCGGGCGGGGTCTCGATCACCGAGATGTCTCGAAGGCCGGCGAGGCTCATCTGAAGGGTTCGCGGGATCGGCGTCGCCGACAGGGACAGGACGTCCACCTTCAGCTTCAGCTGCCGCAGGAGCTCCTTCTGGCGCACGCCGAAGCGCTGCTCCTCGTCGACGATCAAGAGCCCGAGCTCGGCGGCGCGGACGTCGCGGGACAGCAGCCGATGGGTGCCGATCAGGATGTCGACCTTGCCGTCGGCGAACCGCGCCAGGGCGTCGCGGATCTGGGCTGGGCGGCGCAGGCGAGAGACCAGCTCGACCTCGATCGGGAACTCCGCCAGGCGCTCGCGGAAGGTGCCGAGATGCTGCTGGGCGAGGATCGTCGTCGGCACGAGCATCATCACTTGCTTGCCGTCGCTGACCGCCTTGAGGGCGGCCCGGAGCGCCACCTCGGTCTTTCCGTAGCCGACGTCGCCGCAGATCAACCGGTCCATCGGCCGCCCGGCCTCCATGTCGGCCTTCACCGCCTCGATCGCGTCGAGCTGGTCGGCCGTCTCTCGATAGGGGAACGTGCGCTCGAGCTCGAGCTGCCACTCGCCGTCCGGCGGGAACTCATGCCCGCGACGGCTGCGCCGCTCCGCGTAGAGGTTCAGGAGCTCCCCGGCGAGCTCCCGCGCCGCCCGGCGGGCACGGGCCTTCACGCCCTCCCAGCGCTTGGATCCGAGCGCCGAGAGCTGCGGCGGCTCGCCCCCGGTGCCGACGTAGCGGGTGATCTTCGCCAGCTGGTCGGTGGGCGCGAAGACCCGGTCCTCGCCCCGATAGGCGAGCTCCAGGTAGTCGCGTGTCACCCCTGCGACGGTCTTCGTCTCGAAGCCGGCGAAGCGCGCGATCCCGTGGTCCTCGTGGACGACGTGATCGCCCACCCGCAGGTCGGTGAACGTCGCCAGCCGGCCCCGCGACGGCGCCGGCGCCGCGCGGCGCCGGTGGACGAGGCGCCGAAACGGGATCACGGCGAGCTTCAGGTCCGCAGAGACGAAGCCCTCCGCCAGCGTTGCGGTGGCCAGATAGAGGGCCGGGTCCTCGCCCACCGGCGAGCCCTCGAGAAACGAGGCGCGGACCCGATTCAGGTTGTAGAGCGCGCGCTCCGCCTCCCCCCGCCGCTCGAAGGAGACGACGACGCGGTAACCGGAGCGAAGCTCCCGCTCGAGCTGCGACTCGGCCTCGCCGATCGTCCGCGCCGCGGAGGTGGGCGCCTGTGCGCGGAACGACAGCTCCTGGTCCCTGGAGTCCGTAACCGTGAGCGCGGCGCGTTCGGCGAGCGGTGCGGCGACGTCCACGTAGAGGAGCCGCGCATCGTCGTCGCGCATCGCGGTGGTGACGTCCTCCCAGTGGTCGCGCAGCGCGGCCTCGACGCCCTCGGCGACCACGATCGCGCTCTCCGGCGGAATCAAATCGAGGACCGGGCGGAAGCGCTCCAGCGGCAGCACCTCGGCCAGATCGATCTCCGCCGACCCGCTCGACCCGTCCTCGGCCGCCGCCCGGCCCGGGCTCCGCTCGTCGAGAACGAGCTCGGCCAACTCCCGGTGCTCGACCGAGAGCTCCGAGGCAGGCGAGAGCTCGATCGCCTCGGCGTCACCGAGCGAGCGCTGGGTGAAGGTGGAGAACCAGCGAATGGACTCGATCTCGTCCCCGAACAGCTCGAGGCGCGCGGCGCGGTCCTCGGTGGCGCTGAAGACGTCGAGGATCCCGCCGCGAACGGCGAACTGACCGCGTTCCTCGACCTGGTCGATCCGCTCATACCCCGCGGCGACCAGACGCTCCGCGAACCCGTTCAGATCGATCTCCTCGCCCCGGCGCACGGTGAAGGCGGAGGGCCGCAGCGAGCTGTCGGGCACCGCCTCGGCGAGCGCCACGGCACTCGCGACCACGACGGGAGCGCCGTCTCGGTTGGCGTCGCCGTTGGCTTTTGCGGAGGCGCTCAGCGCGTCGAGCGCCGCGATCCGCAGCCCCACCAGGTGCGGCGGCGGCGCGACGTGCGACGCGTAGCCGATCCCTCGGGACGGGTAGTAGCGGACCCGGCGCGGGGCCAGGTAGGCGCGGAGGTCGCGGGCAAGATCGCGCGCCGCGATGTCGTCCGCGGCCACCACCAGCGCCGGGCCTCCCCCGAGTCCGTCCTCGGACTCGAGCAGCGCGCCCAGCAAATAGGGCCTGATCGACGCCGACATGTGCGCGGCGGCCCCGCCCGAGCGGGCGGCGCGGGCGAGCGAGCGAAACCGCTCGTCGCGCGTGACTATCTCCAGCAGCGATCTGAGTGCCATGGAATGGACGGCCCTTGAACCTGCGCGCCGCCCGCTACGTATCTTGGACGAGACGTCAATTCGGGCGTAGCCCGTCACCGCGGATCAAGGAGGGAGCATGCGCAAGCTGATTCTCGTTGTTGTGCCGGCAATCGCCCTCGTCTTCGTCGCGATCAGCGTGATGGGGGCCGGGGCCAGGGGCGGGGGTGGAAAGGTCCGTCGCGTGTCGGTGCCCCACTCCGACCGCTTCACGCCGTTCGGTCTGACGGTTCGCGCCGGCGACACGGTGAAGTGGACCAACCACGACTCCGACGATCACACGGTGGTGAGCGACGGCGCGTTCGACACCGCCGGGCACAAGAACGTGAACAAGCGCCTCGAGGCGAACGGTGGCACGGTGAAGCTGACGTTCAGGCACCCGGGGACCTACGTCTACTACTGCCGCTTCCACGCCCACCTCGACGCCAAGAACCAGCCGGTGGCACCGGGACCGGACGGCGGCATCCAGAGCAACAACGGCAACTTCGGGACGCCGATGAGCGGCGTGGTCACCGTCCTGCCGAGGAAGGGCTAACGCGCACGGGCCGGGGAAGGGCTAAAGGCTAGAGGGGGGCTGCGGGCCGGAGCGCTGCCACTCCACCTGGCCCTTCCCCTCGTCGCGGGATCGGTCCTCGACCCGGTCCCACCTGTGAAGCATCCGTTTTAGGGTGGCGATCGCCTCGGGCGGATGGGCGGCGACGGCGGCAGCGAGCTCCAACGTGGCGTCCTCGGTGGCCTGGGCCGGCGCCACCCTGTGGACGAGGCCCCAGCGAAGGGCCTGCTCGGCGCCCACATCCTTCGCGGTCAGCAGCAGATACTTGGCGACCGAGAGGCCGCACAGCGTGACCAGCCGCGCGGGGCCGACCGGGATCCCGAGGGCGGCGCCGGGGAATCGCATCCGGAGGTTCGACCCGCCCACCCGCAGGTCGCAGGCGACGGCGATCTCGGCGCCGCCGCCGACGCAGGAGCCGTGACAGGCGGCGAGCGTCGGCTTCGGAAACCCGGTCAGCTCGTCATAGAGCCGCGCGAAGAGCTCCATGCGGCGAACGCGGGCCTCGGGGTCGAGCTCCTCGCGGACGTCGGCGCCCGCCGAAAGCCCCATATGGTCGGTCGAGGAGACCACGAGCACCCGGACCGCCTCGTCGTTCCGGGCCGACTCGAGGTGTCGTAGGAGCTCCTCGAGCATCGGCGTGTTGATGGCGTTGCGCGCCTCGGGGCGATCGAGCTGCAGGAGCGCGATCCCGGCGTCGACGTCGTAGGTCGTGAGGTCGCCGCTCAATCGATCACCTCTCCCAGCGGGTCGGCCTCTTCCGCGGCGATCTCCCTCACGAGCCTCTCGGTCTCGTCCGCGGCGTGCGAGATCAGCTCGCGCACCTCGGGCTCAGGCTCCGGAAAGCGCGACAGCACGTAGTTCGAGACCACCTCGGGATCGGTCGAGTCCGGCCGCCCAACCCCGGCACGAACGCGCCAGAAGTCACGGCCCCCGAGGCCCTCCGCGACGCTCTTCAGCCCGTTGTGGCCGGCGACTCCGCCGCCGAGCTTCGAGCGAATCTCGCCGAACGGGAGGTCGATCTCGTCGTGGACGACGACCACGCGCTCGAGCGGCACCTTCAGCGACCCTCGCGCCGGGCCCGCCGAGGTGCCCGACTCGTTCATGTAGGTCTCCGGCACGAGGACGGCGACTGGCGGACCACCCTGGCCCGCTCGTCCCTCAGCGATCTGCCCCCGAAAGCGCTTCCTGGCGCGAGGGAGCTCCCAGTGCCGCGCGAGCTCGGCCGCCACCTCCGCGCCGAGGTTGTGCCGGGTCGCCGCGTAGCGAGGGCCCGGGTTTCCGAGGCCCACGATCAGCACCCTCCCGCCGCTCGCCGCGGTCCGGGAATCGACCTCGGCCGCACCCCGGCGCAGCCGGTCAAGAAGCGACAGCTACTCGCCCTCGGAGGACTCGCGCTCGCCGGCCTCGCCCTCGGCAGGAGCCTCCTCGCCCTCGGCCGGTGCCTCCTCGCCCTCGGGCACCTCGCCCTCCTCGCCCACGAGCTCCGCCTCCTCCTCGACCTCGGGCGCGGGCTCCTCCTCCACACGCGGCGGGGACAGCGTCGCGATCGTCACCTCATCCGCGTCGATCCCCTCACCGAGCACGAACTCGACATCCTCCGGGGGGATCAGGGCGCTGAGCTGGAGCGTGTCCCCGATCGACATCCCGGAGACGTCGGCCGGGATGCTCTCCGGGATCGCGGTCGGCAGCGCCTCGATCGTGACCTGGTGGGTCACGTGCTCGAGCACCCCGCCCTCGTTGACGCCCGGCGCCTCCTCGGCGCCGATGATCTCGATCGGGACCTCGGCCTGAATCTCGGTGTCGAGGCGGACCTCGAGCAGGTCCAGATGAAGCAGCGAGCCGCGGACCGGGTCTCGCTGCTGTTCCTTCACGACCACAGGCGTGGCCCGGCCCCCGTCGAACTGCACGTCGAGGAGCGTGCCCCCGTGCGTGAGCACGTTTCGCGCCTGACGCTCGTCCACCTGGAAGTGGCGCGCTTCGTTTCCGCCGCCGTAGACGACGCCGGGCACGAGCCCGGAGCGGCGCAGACGGCGGCTCGTGCGCGAGCCGAACTCGGTGCGCTCGGCTACCTTGAGCGTTTCGCGGTCACTGGCCATGGCCGATCCGCAGGATAGCCGGGAAGTTAATGGTGCCGTTCATTAGTTCAGCCGCGTGCTCTCGCCCGGCTGAAGCACACGGACCTCCACCTCGGGCGCGTGACGCTTGGCGTGGGCGAGGAACTCGCGGGCCGGCCGCTCGAACATCCAGGGCCAAAGGCGCCGAGCACCGATCAGCCCCACCGTTCCCCAGTGCATCGGGATTGCGATGCGCGGGCGGATCATCGCGACCGCGCGCGCCGCGCTTTCGGGGCTGAGGTGGCCCATCCCGACCCTGGGCCCCCAGACCCAGATTGGCAAGAGCGCAACGTCCACGCGCCCGCGAAGCTCCGCCAGCCCGCCGAAGAGCTCGGTGTCGCCGGCGAAGTAGATGCGCTGCGGGCCCTCGATCAGGTAGCCGGCGACGCCGCCCCTGCCGAAACCGAACAGCAGGCGTCCACCGACGTGCTCGGCGTATGTGGCCTCCACCGGGATCCCGGCCAGCTCCGCGCGCTCGCCGGGCGCCAGCTCGGTGACGCGCTCGAAGCCCCGCCTCGCGAGGATCCTCGCGCCGCCGCTCGCGGTCACGATGGGCACCGCCTTCCCGATCATGCGCAGCGAGGGAAGGTCGAGGTGGTCCTGATGCAGGTGGGAGATCAACACGCCGTCGACTCTCCCGAGCGCGTCGCGGCCGGCCCCCCGGTGTCGCCGCAGGACGAGCAGGAGCCGGTCGCGGAGCAGGGGGTCGGTCGCGAGCCTCGTCTGGCCCAGCTGAATCAGGAACGTCGCGTGGCCCGCGAAGGTCAGCGAGACCGGCGTGGCCGGTGTCACCTGCGATCTCCCATCTGATCCGGGGGTCCCGATTGTCTCCGGGGTTTCGGACGCCTACCCTGGGAGCGTGCCAGAGGACAAGATCCCCAAGAGCAGGATCCGGCGGTCGGCGAAGCTGGGCTCGGCGGTGGGCGTGCAGGCAACGCGATACGCAGGCACCAAGGCGGCCAACGTCGCCCGCTCCGAGGAGGGGGCCGAGCGGCGGCTCGAGGCTCGCCATCTAGAGACCGCGGCGAAGATGGCCTCGATCCTGGGCCAGATGAAGGGGGCGGCGATGAAGCTCGGACAGCTCGCGTCGTTCATCGACACCGAGTTCCTGCCGCCCGAGTACGCGGAGATCTACCACGAGCAGCTGGCCTCGCTGCGGACGTCGGCGCCGGCCATGCCGTGGGAGAGAATGGAGAAGGTGCTTGACGAGGAGTACCGCGGCGAGCCCCTCGACGAGATGTTCGCCGACATCGAGCCGGAGGCGTTCGCCGCGGCCTCGATCGGCCAGGTTCACCGCGCGACCCTCCACGACGGGCGGGCGGTGGCGGTGAAGATCCAATACCCCGGGGTCGCGGAGGCGCTCGTGGCCGACCTGCGGAACGCCGGCATGATCATGCGCCTCGCGCGAGCGATCGCTCCCGGCCTCGACGCCAAGGCCGTGGCGGAGGAGCTGCGGCTGCGCGTGATGGAGGAGCTCGACTACGAGTACGAGGCGCAGAGCCAGCGGACGTTCGCCCGCGCCTACCGGGGCCACCCGTTCATCCAGGTGCCTGACGTGTTGACCCGGCTATCGCGCCGCCGCGTTCTCGTGACCGAGTACGTGGAGGGGCTCGGGTTCGAGGAGGTGAAGCGCCTGGCGAAGGGCGAGCGCGATCGCTTCGGCGAGATCGTCTTCCGCTTCTGCTTCGGCTCGATCTATCACCTGCAGCAGTTCAACGCGGACGCCCACCCCGGGAACTACATCCTGCTTCCGGACGGGCGCGTGGCGTTCCTTGACTTCGGGATGACAAAGCGGTTGGACGCCGAGCAGATCGAGCTGGAGCAGCGGGCGATCGACGCGGCGGCTCGCCGCGATCCGGAGGCTCTGCGCGAGGCCCTGCACGAGCTCGGCTTCATCAAGAACCCGTCGAAGTTCGACGCCGAGATGCTGATGGAGCATGTGATGGTGGTCGGCGGCTGGTACATGGAGGACCGTGAGATCGAGATCAGCCCGGAACGCGTGATGAAGGTGATCGAGTCCACCTCCGACCCCCGTTCCGAGTACTACCCCCTGATGCGCCGCGAGAGCCTTCCGGCCGAGGAGCTGATGGGCCGCCGCATGGAGACGGGGGTGCTGGCGGTGCTCGCCCAGCTGCGCGCGAAGCGCAACTGGCACCGGATCAGCCGCGAGTGGATCTACGGCGACCCGCCCTCCACCGAGCTCGGCGACCTCGAGTGGGCGTATTTCGAGGAGCGGGGCGAGCGCCGGGTCCCGGGGCTGGCCGAACGCGCTTAGGCACGGCTGCGA
>JBKPIV010000095.1:0-9414 GCA_046730395.1 Actinomycetota bacterium
TCAGCTCGAGCCCGGAACCGTCTCGGCGCTCCGCGCCATCTCGCTGTCGGTCGCGCGAGAGACCGGGCCAACCGAGCAGGTGCCGGGTCACGGGGCGCTCGCCCGCGTCCTCTACTACTCGGCCGGGATCACGAAGATCAGGCGCTCCCCCGGCGGCGGCATCTACTTCCGGGCGGCAGCGAACACGGGCGCTCTCTACCACGTCGACCTCTATCTCGCCTGCCGTGACCTCCCGGATCTTCCAGCGGGTCTCTACCACTTCGGCGTGCACGACTTTGCGCTTCGGCGCCTGCGTGTCGGTGACTACCGAGGCGCGTTCATCGAGGCTGCCGGCGCCGAGCCATCGCTGGCTCGGGCGCCGGTCGTCGTCGCGAGCGCCTCGACGTACTGGCGCAACGCCTGGAAGTACCGAGAGAGAGCCTACCGCCACGTCTTCTGGGACGGCGGAACGCTCCACGCGAACCTGCTTGCCGTGGCCGCGGCTTTGGGACTCGCACCCAAGGTCGTCGCAGGTTTCGCGGACCGGGACGTCGAGCACCTTCTCGGTCTGGACCCGACTCGGGAAGGGGCTGTTGCCCTCGTTCCGCTCGGGAGAACGGCCGAGCCGCCAGTGCCTGCGCCGGACGCCCCCGTGCTGAACCTCGAGACCGAGCCGCTGTCTTCGAGAGAGACCGACTACCCGGCAATCCGCGAGATCCACAGCGCCTCGAGCCTCGAGCACGGGGAGGAGGTCGCACGCTGGCGCGGCGCGGTCGTTCCCCGTCCAGAACCAGATCCCCTCAGCGAGCTCTTTCCCCTTCGTCCGCTCGCGGAGGCGGACTGGCCGGCCGAGCCGCTCGAGAGCGTCATCCTCCGCCGGGGCTCGACGCGTCGTTTCGACGTCTCGCGCTCGCTCACCTTCGAGGAGCTTTCCACAGCGCTCGCCGTCGCGACCGCCCCGATTCCCGCGGACTTCACGGAAGACCCGGAGTCGAGCCTGCTCGACCTCTACCTGATCGCACACGCGGTGGAGGGTCTGCCGCCCGGTGCCTACTACCTCCGGCATGCGGAGCGCGCGCTCGAGCTCCTCAAGCAAGGTGAGTTTCGGGCGATCGCGGGCCGACTCGGCCTCTTCCAAGAGCTTCCGGCCGCTGCCGGGGCGAACGTCTACTGCCTCACGGATCTCAAGCCGGTCCTCGCCCGGTTCGGCAATCGCGGCTATCGGGCCGCTCAGCTCGAGGGGGGAATCGTCGGCGGCCGCCTCTACCTCGCCGCCTACGCACTTCGTTTCGGCGCCACCGGACTCACCTTCCTCGACGACGAGGTAACCGAGTTCTTCTCCCCTCACGCAGAAGGGAAGAGCGTGCTGTTCCTGACGGCGCTCGGCCGCACCTTGCGACGGAGCCCCGCTCCGCGGAGTGTCCGAACTGTTTAGCGACGCTGCTCGTCGGCGCTCCTGCCGGCGGTCTTCCTCCTGCCGCTTCCGTTGAGTGCCGCGCTCCTGGGTCTCGCTCTTGCCGCCGAGGGGGCAGGCAACTCGAGTACGGCGTCGGAGGTTTCCAGTTTCCAAACAGGTCCTCTGCGTTCGCCCCGAGGCGATCTCGTGATGCTCCTCTCAGTCGAGAGGAGCGCCCGACCGTGACGGTGGCGTAGTCCCAGTGCGCGAGCGCGAAGTCGCCCTTCGGGAGTTGCGGTCAATGACCTCAGCATCTCGGAAGCAAAACGCGATGCGCCGTCTCTCGAGGAACGCGCTTGCCTTCCACGCGCGGAGCACAGGATCGACAGCCGCACTCATGATCATCGGGGAAGCGGGTAAACCATGTTGACGAACGGGCTCGTCCTCGTCGAGGCGGGCCGTGGAGCTCCCCGAGCAGGGCTCGGCCGACGCTGAACCCTAGAGTGGTGGAATGAAGCGCCACCCCGCCCTGATCCCGCTCTCGCGCGACCATCACAACGGACTCGTGCAAGCATTGCGGCTGCGCCGTGCTGCCGCGGACGGAGATGCTTCTGCTCGGCTCGCGGCGGCCCGGGAATTCGTGGAGTTCTTCAGGAACGAAGAGCGTGTCCACCTTCGGGATGAGGAAGAAGAGCTCTTCCCGCTACTGCTCAGGCATGTCCCGTCGCAGCCTGCTCCCCTGCGCGAGGCCCGCGTCCAACACATCCAGCTCGAAGGGTTCGCGCGCAAACTCGAGATCGCCGTGGCGGCCGGCATCGTCGATCGAGAGACGTTGGATGCGGCGGGAGAGCTGCTTGACGCACACATCCGGCTTGAGGAGCGACAGCTCTTTCCGCTGATCGAGGAACTCGTGCCAGACGACGCGCTCCGGAGGCTCGGGCTCGCCGACAGGGACGCGACCTGCGCCGTTCGGCGCCCGCCCCTCACCAGCTCGTCGTAGCCGAGTTGTGGCGCAAACCGATGTCCCACACCCCCTGTGAGTCGGGGCGGCGCGCACTCAGGCGTTCGGGCGCGGCGAGAGCAGAACGCCATGACAAGGGCGTGGCGATCTCCGGCCGACTTCTCCGAGCGGATGATCGGTAGGCGGTGACGGACGTGGTCGTCACGCCACCCCTCGATGCCCGCAAGCTGGGGGCCGACTTCCCGATCTTCGAGCAGAGGATGCAGGAGAAAGCCCTCGAGCGCCGTGCGGACGGGGCTCGCGATTCGGGACTTTGCGGGCCGGCGGTCAGGCGATGATCTCGGCCTCGACACCTGGATGCGTCGCCAGCCAGGCACCGAGACAGCTTCGAATCTGGAGCTCGGCCTGCGGCTCGGTGGGAGCGCCAGGGAGGAGCACCTGTACCGTGTCGCTACTGGCCTGGGTGCTAATGCGGCCCCAGGCTCGGAGGAAGTCGCGGAGGTCGGCGACCAGGGCCGGGTCGCTGAGTCGGATCCAGGCCTGGGCGGGTAGGCTCGACTCGCGCTCCGGCGCGCGCATCGCGTAAATGCGCGTGAGCTGAACCTCGATCGTGACGACGCGGCGCGGCCGGCCGCTCTGTCCTGGCCGCGCAGGGCGCAGGCTCCCCGGGACTTCGCGCGCGCGGCCGTAGAGGATCGCGACCGCCCCGTCGGCGCGCCAGGTGGTGAAGGCGACGCGGGGGTGGGTGGCGAGGTCCTGCCGACGGACGGTGTCCCCGTAGATGCGGAGTCGGAGCATCGTCCCGGCGAGCTCGGCGTGGACTGGGGCGATATGCGGCTGGCCAGCCGGCGCCACCGTCGCCATCGCGACCAGGCGGACGCTCCGCCAGAACTCGACGAACTCGGCCGCGGACATCTGGCGGGCGGGGTAGGCGACCGAGTCGGCCACCGCTGGAGTCGCAGTGCGTGTGCTCCGGTCGAGCAGCGCCTGGAGGGCGAAGAGTTCTGCAGGCGTCGGGTCCGAAGGTGTGACAGGCATGGACCTCCTCGGCCTGAGGCCGGTTCGCGCCCAGTTTAGGTCGCAGGTTCTCCGTCCCTCGGAAGCGACGCGGGCAGCCGGGCGCCAACCCAGCAACCGCGCACCCCAGCGCAACGAGGTACCGGCTCGACGGGGCCGAGACGGAGACGACGCCTGGCAGGCGCTGGACGTCGTCCGCGGCCCCGCCGTGGTTCCAGAACGACCGTGCCGGCACACGCCCTGGCGACCGCCCGTACGCAGTCGCTTCCGTACGGCCCGAGCACGATTCAGCAGCCCCGGGCCATGAGCTGCCGGGTCGCCCACACCGAGCCCGCGGGCTCACTGCCGTAGTCGAGCACCGCCAGCGCGAGCCCCGCGCGCCGGGCCAAGAGCTCGAGCCCGGCGCGCATTGCCGCTCCCTGGATGGCGTACCGGCCTGTCACCACCCCGAGCGCTCGCCGCGTAGCGCCGCAGCGGCCGGGTAGGCGATGCGAGGAAGATAGGGCTTCTCGGATCTCGCGGGCGCCGTGATCCCAGGAAGCAAACGGGAGACTGCACGCGCGTCACCTACGCTGATCAGCGTAATGGCGTGCGCGAGATGGACCTGACCGCTGATGTCGCGGTTGGTTAGAAACGCGACGGAGACGTCCGTCGTCCTCCCCGAGGGAACATCGCGCCAGTCCGCCAACCCCCGCACTGTGACGGAGTAGCGGCGCCGGGGGCAATCGACGCTGCTGCGCGGCCGACTGGAACTGCGGAACGACTCCCCGCAGGTCAGGCTAACGCCCGAATCCTCGTCCGGCGGCGGATGCCGAGACGCGTCTGCATGGCCTTGTCCTCTTGCCCGTCCTTGACCGCTGCCCAGATGAACAACGCAATGACAACAACGGAGGTCAGGAAGACGAAGGCTCCGAGGATAATCGCCGCCACGATGTTCATCTGAAAGGACTTCCCGCCTGAACGGATCTCCAGTCCGCTCAGTCCCGTTCTGCCGCAATCCACCGCCGCCGGCCGACGAGCAGCCCCGATGCCCGCCTTACTGGGCTCCCGGCAGGCGTTCACCGCCCGACTCGGCGGCCTGCCAATCTTCCCGAACACCCCCGAGGGTCAGCGGGCGACCCCCCGCTATCGTGCCCGAGCCGTGACGATCAGCACGCCGTTAGCGGGCTCCGGCGACTCCGCGCTCGAGGTCGTCGTCGTCCTCTCGATCGTCGTGCCACTCACGGTGCTCGCCATCGTCTGCTGGATCTTCTGGCGCGCCGCGCGCCGCGCTGACGCGACCGCCCCGCCCCTGCACGACGACCGGCGGTCCCACCCGTAAGCCCCGAAGTCTCGTGTCGAAAAGCGGAGCTGTCGCTTTGTGGCGGAACTGCGACAGATACTTCGGCCGCGCGCGAGCCCAGCCATCGAGATTACGGCGAAGCCCTGACTTGCGGGCCATGAAACTCCAGATTGGGCAGTGGTCGGAGCCGCGGCTTGCAGCGTCCGCCATGGAGGCGTAGGTTCCAAAAGGGCTCGTCTCTTGTCGAGCGAGGCTCACGTTCGGGGTGCCGCGCCGCGGCCCTCGAGGAGAGAGAGGACGGACATGCGCAAGCTCATCGGATTGGCGGTGCTGCTGGTCGCGGCCGCCGCCGTCGCCGTTACCGCAGAGGGGAGCACACAGCATCCTGGCCGTGTGGCCGAGGCGAGCCAGGTGCTGCCGCCGCTTAAGCGCCTGGGGAGCCCGGAGGCGGTCGTCGCCGAGCATCTCGCGGCGCTGAACGCCTGCGACTGGAACCGGTTGATGGCGCAGTACCCACCAGAGGTGCACTTCTTCCTGCCCGGCGGGACGGTCGTGATCGGTCGGGAGGCGGTCGGGCAGCTCTTTACCGGATTCTGCAAGGACCGCTCCGAAGGCGGCAACAAGGGCCTGATCTTTACGCCGCAGCAGACGTTCCAGGTCGGTCACACGATCAATGTCCAGTGGAGCGCCGACGCGTCGTTCCTCACCGAGCCATACCTGGGCGCCGACGCCTATGTCACGAAGGGCGGCCTGATGTACGCCCAGGTGACGACCTTCGGCGCGCCACCCTTGCCGTACAAGTGAGGCGGTTGGGAGAGGCCGCCCCGGCGGTCTCTCCCGCCATCAAGGCACGCTCGAGAGGACCCAGAGCCCCGACCCGACTCACGAGCGAACCAGCGTCGCCTTAGGGTGAAAATAGAGCGGCGCGCTGGCAGAATCCCTGCACATTCTGCGGGTCGACGCGGACCTCGCCCCCTCCGCGAAGCAGTGGACGGCCTAGGGGCTTGTCGGTGGCTGCCCGTTTTCAGCGCTCAAGGGTGGCGCGGAGCGCCAGGGCGATTCTGCGGGAGAGGCGACAAACGGGGTGATCGGTCTTCTCAGCGGGCATCGTGCGGGTTGTACGTGCGGGTTCCCCCGCGGCGCTGTCCCTGTTCCTGAGCGGACTCGCCGGGCTCAACGTGCGGTACTGCGGGTAACGCGGACACCGCACGGTGGAGCACGCTTGGACGCCGGGAGTGCAGATCACAACACACGCGTCGTGAGCCTGGCGCACTGTTAGTCGCCGCCGGGGGCTCAGATGATCCCGATCCCGATCCGATCCCGATCCCGATCCCGATGCTTTACGTCTCCCAAGCTGTGCTTGGGGTTCCCTTTGCTGCGAGGAGACGTGCGACTTCGTCACGCTCGGGCCGGGGGATCGCATCGCCATCGGTGTCGATCACTCCTGACCCCGGTTCGGTGGTACCGATGATGGCTACCCGATGCCCTTGATCGGCGAAGGCCGGAAGCGCCGTCGCGGCCGCCTCCGGTGGGAAGACGGCCAAGAGGGTGCCAGAGGCGAGCGTTGACCAGGGGTCGGCGCCCAACGCTTGACAGACGGCGATCGCAGGCTCGAACCAGAGCACCGCCTCCCGCTCTATGCGAATGCGGACGCCGGCGGCGTGCGCCATCTCGTGCAGCCCCGCGGCCAGTCCTCCCTCAGTCGGGTCGTGCAACGCTTTGACCCCCAATTCGGCCGCCAGGAGGGCGGGCTCCACGACCGAGATGCCAGGACGATCCAGCGCCGCACGCGCCGCTTCCAGCACGATCGGGGCCAACCCGTGTAGCCGGCCGGCCGCCTCGCGGGCGAGCACCGCTGCGCCTTCGATGGGAGCAACCCTCACCTGCAGAACGACATTTCCGGGGCCGAACCCGCCGCTGGTCACAACCGTGCCGGTCTCGGCCAGGCCGAGCATTTGGCCGACCACGATCGGCCGGTTCACGGCCGGAGTCACCTCCGTGTGGCCCCCCACGAGGTAGGCGCCGAGGTCGGAGAGGGCACGCCCCACCTCGGCGAACAGGTCGCGGATCTCGCGCCCGCTGGTAGCGGGTGGAACGAGGACGACCGCCAGGAACCAGCGCGGTCGAGCACCGCCGACCGCCACGTCGTTCGCGTTGACGGTCACCGACAACCGCCCGATGCCCTCGCTGGTCAGCGTGATCGGATCCGCCGCCACGACCAGGAGGCCGCTGGGAACCTCGATCGCGCACGCATCCTCACCGATCTGGGCGCCGAGACGGACCTCGGGCGGTGGCCCGGGGAGATCAGCGAGTAGACGGGCCAGCAGCCCGAGCGGGATCTTCCCGCTCAGCAGGGGCCTTTCGTCCGCCGGGACCGTCACTTGCGTGGAGACTACGGCCCCGCCCCGCACCATCAGGTCAGCAGGAAGCTCCACCCGCTCAAGCCCCCGTGCCGAAAGCCGACTCCGTGCGCCTCGAGGGGATCCAGAAGCTACTCGCCCTGGTAGCACCCTCGCGCTTCGTCCTGTCCCCTGGGCGGAGCCGGCGCTGGTTGTCGCAAGAGAGCCGAAAGACGACAGCGCTGCGGACGCTGGTCGCGACGTGGAACGGCTCCGATTGGAAGACGATGCCCAGCCTGAACGAGGCGACGGCAAGAGTTCGTTCCGCCGCGATGGGGGCTCAGTGCGGGACGGCCTGAATCTCGCGCAGGCTGGCGAGCCGTCTCAGCGCTTCGACCTGGATCTGGCGGATGCGCTCCCGCGTCAGGCCAAGCCGGCGGCCGATCTCCTCCAGCGTCTTCGGCTCGTCGTCGTCGAGGCCGTAGCGGAGCACGAGCACCTGCCGCTCGCGCTCGCTGAGCGCGGCGAGCGCCTGCTGCAGCGCCTGGCTGCGCAGGGAGAGCTCGACCAGCTCGTCAGGGAGGAGTCCCTCGCCGGCGACGAAGTCGCCGAGGACGGCGTCCTCCTGGTCGCCGACGGGCTGATCGAGACTCGTCGCCGCCCGCGCGGCGGCGCGCACCTGGCGCGCCTGGTGGAGCGGCAGGCACGCCTCCTCGGCGATCTCCTCGAGCGACGGCTCCCGCCCGAGCTGCGTTGGGAGGTTGCGCTCGGCGCGGTTCATCTGCTGCAGCCGCTCGACGATGTGGACGGGCATCCGGATCGTCCGCGCCTTTTCGGCGAGGGCGCGGTCGACAGCTTGGCGGATCCACCAGGTCGCGTAGGTCGAGAACTTGTAGCCGCGCCGCCAGTCGAACTTCTCGACCGCCCGGATCAGGCCGAGCGTGCCCTCCTGGATCAGGTCGAGGAAGGGAAGTCCCTGGTTGCGATACTTCTTCGCGATCGAGACGACAAGACGCAGGTTCGACTGGATCATCCGCTGCTTCGCCTCGGCGTCGCCGCGCTCGATCCGTTTCGCGAGCTCGACCTCCTGCGCGGCCGTCAGCAGCGGGTGCCGCCCGGCCTCGCGGAGGAAGAGCTGGAGCGCATCCGTCGTCGTCTCGACGGGAGGGGCGAGGAGCACCGCCCCTGCCTCCCGATCGTCCTCGCTGACCTTGAACCCGCGCGCCTCGAGCTCGCGGATTATCCCGTCGACCTCGATCGGGTCAAACGCGTGCGCCTCCAGGATCTCCACGAGCTCCGCGCTCCTGATCGAGCTCGTCGCCTCGGCCGCCTCGAGCAGCTGTTTGATGTCCTCGCTCTCGAAGAAGGTCTCCAAGTCGACCGTCGGCTCGGGCTGGTCAATAGTCGTCATCTTCGTGTGCCGCCCAACAACCCTTGCCGGTGCCTCGCGGGTCGCGCGACCGCGGCCCGCACCGATCGCGCCGGCAGCCCTTTCCAGGCGCCCGGAATCTAAGAATAGCCGCAGCGACCCGCGCCCCCGTCTCGGGGGTCGGCAACTGCTCACGTCGTCGCCTGTCGCAGGCCAGCGGTAAAGCCGGCGAGATGCCTCGGACATGGACATCATCGAGCAGTTCCTGAACGCCACGTTCAAGGACGGCAGCCCGGATTTTCAGCATGCCCGCTCGCGGGCTCGAACTCAGGCTCGGCGAGAACGTGCGCGGCGAGCTTGAGGACGGTAGCGGCCGACATCGAGGAGGATCGCCTCGGCTTGAACGGCCAGAGATCCGCCTCCCGGTTGCCGATCGGCTCAGAGGTGCAGCATGGTCGTCGCTAGGCCGGCGGGTCGAGCAGGCGCTCGTAGACGGCGGCGAGCCGCGGCGCGATCAGCTTCCAGTCGTACCGCTCCTCGGCGAGCGCGCGCGCCCGGGTGGCGAGCTGCCGCCGCCGCGGTTCGTCCTCGAGCAGGCGGACGAGCTCAGCGGCGAGCGCGTCCGGGTCGCCGGCAGGCACGAGCACCGCGCTCCCGCCGGCGGCGAGCTCGCGGTACCCTTCGATGTCGGAGGCGACGACCGGCGTCGCGTGGGCGAATGCGCGGGTAAGCACCATGCCGAAGCTCTCCGAGCCGAGCGAGGGGGCGACGAGCGCCTTCGCGCGGTCGAGCTCGGCCGTGAGCTCGAGCTCCGGGAGGAGGCCGTGCAGCTCGACTCCTCGGTCGGGCAGCCGGCGGCGGCTGAGCAGGAGCCGGACGGCGAGCGGGTCGGCGCCGATCACGCGCAGGCGGGCGCCTGTGCGCTCGTGCACGTGCGGCCACGCGCGCAGGAGCACCTCCAGCCCCTTGCGCGGCTCCTGGCGGCCGATGAAGACGACGCGGTTGAGGCGCCCGCCCGAGTCGGCCGCGGAGGGAAGGGTGACGCCGTTCGGGATCAGCTCGTACTCGCCG
>JBKPIV010000096.1:0-40789 GCA_046730395.1 Actinomycetota bacterium
CTCGACGGCTTTGACCCCGAGCGGGGCCGCTCGTTCATCGCCTACGCGGCGCCGACCATCCTCGGCGAGCTGCGCCGCCACTTCCGCGACCGGGTCTGGGAGGTGCGCCTGCCCCGCGGCCTGCAGGAGCGCACCATGGCGGTCGCCGAGGCGGCTCAAAAGCTCTCGGAGCAGTTTGGCCAGACTCCGACCACCGATCAGATCGCGGAGCGCCTCGACCTGTCCGCGGAGGCGGTGGCCGAGGCGCTGCAGGCCGACGAGGCCCGCCGCACCCTGTCGTTGGACGTGCCCCGAAACCGCGCCGACGCCGAGTCGGCCGCGATGGTGGAGATGGTGGGACGCCTGGAGCCCGGCTACGACCGGGTCGAGGCCCAACTCGCCGCCGAGGGCGCGCCGCTCACGGAGCGCGAGCGCCGCGTCTTGCGGCTGCGGTTCGAGGACGGGCTGAACCAGTATGAGATCGGCGGCCGGCTCGGCGTTTCCCAGATGCAGATCTCGCGAATCATGCGCCGCGCGCTTCGCAAGCTGCTCGAAGCGGTGCAGGGCGTCGAGCCCGCCGTGCCCGGCGCGAGGAGGGAGAGAGGCCGCAGCTAGCGGGTGTATCGTGCCGCACGGGAAAGATGCCGACGCTCGACGTGACCACCGAACGCCAGGGGGGCCAGGCCCGCGTCGTCCTCGCCGGGGAACTTGACATCGCGAGCACCGAGATGCTCGAGCGCGAGCTCGAGAGCCTGGAGGGCGACTCGCCCGCCACGTTGATCCTCGACTTGCGGCAGGTCGAGTTCATCGACTCCACTGGGCTGCGCGCGGTGATCGCCGCCAACGAACGCGCTCGTGAGGCCGGCAGGAGGCTCGTCGTCGTCCGCGGGTCCAACGCGGTGGAGCGTCTCTTCACCGTGACGCAGCTCGACCGCCGACTCGAAGTCGTCGACGATCCCAGCGCGGTCCAGGTGTGACGCTGCCCCGCTTCAGGCGGGATTGACCAGCGTCAGGCGGAGGAGCTCGCCGGTGTCGAAGGCCTCCACCCGGCGGTCCTTGGTCAGCCGCTCGAGAACCGGCGGCAGGTCCCCGAGTGCGGAGGCCTCGAGGATCCTCTCCGCGCCGTTGCCCTCCAGCGGTCCGACGCGCACGATGAGCTCGCCCGCGGGGTGATCGATGCCGAGCATGATCCGCGACCCGACCAGCACCCGGGGCACGTGCGCGGCAAGCGAGTCGGTGACCAACTGAGCCTCGGACACCCCCTCGAGCGAGAACCCCGCCCGCGAGGCCAGCATCGCGATCACCCGACCGAGTACCGGCGCCGCCAGCGCCCCCGCGCTCACTGTCACGGTGAGCTCACCGGGTGGCGGGTGGACGACCGGATCATCCGGCAGGACCTGGCGGGTCCAATTTCCGGGGCGTCCGTTCAACTCGAACGCCATCCGTACCGTCGTTCCCTCCCCGATGCCGCCCAGGAACTCGACCCGATCGCTGAGCGTCTGGATCAGCGACAGGCCCAGGCCCTGGAGCTCCTCGTCGGGATCGGGGTATCTGGGCTGGATTCCCACCCCCTCGTCGAAGACCACGACCTCGAGCTCATCCTCGCCGATGCACAGGTAGACCTCCATCGGCCCCTCCTCGCGGCGATAGGCGTGCACGACGACGTTGTTGCAGGCCTCGCTGACCGCCGCGTTGATGTCGAGCTGCCGCGATTCGTGCAGGTCGAGGACGTCCATCGCCCCGCCCAGGGCCTGGCGCACGATCGCCACGTTCTCCGCGCGACTGGGCATCGAGAGCCGGAACTCGGGCTCAGTGGTCGTCTTCGCTAGCGGGTCCACGCCCGTCAGAGTCGAGATTGGCATTGCGAGCCCCGGATTGCCGCCTCCCAGGTGATCTCCCCACGGCATTACCCACGCGACGCATGCCTGAAACCATTTTTCACGTCCCGGCTGCGGTCGCCGCACGGCCGGCGGTGAGGTCGGACGGGGGCTCGATTCGCCGTCCGCCGAGCCTCATGATCGCCAAGACGGCGGCGTCGTCCTCCGGGGTGCCGGCGCCGAACGACCTCAGCGCCGACTCGATTGACGCGACGGCGGTGCCCGGATCGGGCGCCTGGGCGAGGGTCGCCCGGAGCCGTTTCTCCCCGAACCGGTCGCCGTGCCCGCGAGCGTCGGTGACGCCGTCGGTGTAGAGCACGAGCTGATCGCCCTCCGCGAGCTCCACCGTGTCGGTCGTCCAGTAAGGCTCGTCAGGGGCGCCGAGAAGGGGGCCGGTCTTGCCGACGGATTCGACCTGCCCGTCACGCACGAGCATGGGCAGCGGGTGGCCCGCGGCGAGAACCGAGACCGGCGCGGCCTCGGCGTTCGTGTCCGGGATCACGAGAATCACGGCGCTACACAGGGAGAGCTCCCGGCCCCGCTTGAGGCTCTCGTCGACGATGCTCGCCGCCATGGCCGCATTGCCGGTGAGCATTCCCGCCGTCCGAATCGTGTACCGGGCGAGCGCGGTCAGCGAGGCCGCCGCCGCTCCCCGCCCGGTGACGTCCCCGATCACCACCATCCACCCATCGCCGACCTCGAAGGCGTCGTAGAAATCACCGCCCACCTCGCTGACTTCCCCCGCCGGACGGTACATCGTCGCGACCTCGAAACCGTGGATCTCGGGTAGCTCGGGTGGCATCAGGCCGCGCTGCAGGACGCGGGCCACCTCCGCCTGTTCACCGGCCAGCCGAGCATTCTCGGCCGCGAGCCCCGCGCGGCGGCCGATCTCCATCGCGATCCCGAGATCGTCCTCGTCGAAGGCGCGCGACTCCCGCCGGTTGACGAACACGAGCACTCCGGCCGTCTTCGCGCCCGCGGTCATCGGCACGGCGATCGCGGAGCCCGTCCCGACCCTTCGCAGGAGGTGCAGGTGATCCGCATCCCGGGCGCCCCGCGCAAGCGTCTCGGCCGAGATCTCGGCGAGGAGCAACGGGCTGCCCGTGCGCACGACCTCGCCGATTCCGCCCGGCTCGTCGATTCGCACCGGATAGCGTCTCCGCAGCTCGTTGACGAGGGCGAGTCCCTCGGGGTCGCTGTGCGCGATCGCGACCTGCTCCAAGGTCCCGTCGGGGCCGGGAACGTTCACCGAGCACCAGTCCGCGAAGCCTGGAACGGCGATCTGAGGGACGGCGCGAAGCGTTTCTCGGTAGTCGATCGAGGAGGCGAGGAGCTCCCCCGTGCGCGCCAGGAGCTGCTGGGCCGCCTCGGAGCGCTTCAACTCCGTGACGTCCTCCGCGGTCGTCACCGCGTACAGCAGCCTCCCGTCGGGCCCGCGGATCGGCTCCGAGCTCAGCAGCACCCAGCGCTCGTCCCGGGCCGCGGTCAGCTCGAGCCTGAGGAGGGCGCGCCGTGGCAGCTGGCCGGCGCGCACCCTCGACACGATCGTCTCCTGGTCCAGCGGCGCACCGGCCTCCGTCCACAGCCGGAACCGCGCGAGCAGGCGCTGCGGCGGCGCGTCCACCATCGCCTCGGGGCTCGGAAAGCCGAGCCAGCGGGCCGCGGTCTCGTTCGCGAACACGAGGTCGCCGCCGGGCCCGTGGACGGCGACGGCCTCGTCGAGCATCGACACGACCGCGTCGAGTCGCCGCTCGACGCTCTCCAGGTCCGAGAACAGCCCGGCGTTGTCCAAGGCCAGGCCGATGCGGTTCGCCAGGACCTGGGCGAAGCGGACGTCATCCGTCGTGTAGCGGCGCTTGGACCAGGCGGTGACCAGGGTAAGGGTCCCCAGGCTGCGCCCGCGCGCGGTCATCGCGGCGGTGATCAGGGACCGCGGACGCAGGCCTTCGAGGAACTCGAGGTCCTCGGGGTCCTCGGCCATGCGGCGCAGGTCCTCAGAATCCATGCGGCGCCGAAAGTGGGCGATCCGCATCCAGGCGCGCTCGCCGCTCACGAACCGAGCCGGCACGGATGGATGGCGCCGCCGCAGTCGCTCCTCGATCGTGCCCGAGTCCGGCCTGCCGTGGACGCGGACCGCCGCCCGGGTGACGCGGCCCTCGTGGATGGCGTCGATCATGCACATGTCGGCGGCGACCGGGACGATCGCCTCGGTCACCCGGCCGAGGGTCTGGTCGAGAGGGAGCGAGCCGTCCGCGATCGCCCCCACCGAGTCGAGCACCGCGAGGCGGCGCGAGCTGATCCTCGCGCGGTTGCGGGCGACCGCTGCAACGATCGCGAACGCCGCCCCCAGCACCACCTCGGAGCCCCGGATCCAGTAGCCGGGCCCGCCGAAGTTCATGTCCCAGCTGCTGCTCCCGAACCCGGCCGCCACGGTCAGCACGCCGATCACGACGGTGGCGAACACGCTCCCGAGCGCCGCGGGAATGAACGGGGCGAGGACGAACCCGGCCACGATGGCGTCGGACCTCCCGATCCACGCGTCGAGCGCCACCAGCGCGGCCAGCATCACCGTGCCGGTCAGGAGCCCGAGCCGGTCCGCGCGCGTCAGCCCACGCAGCGCGTTCAAGAGCGAGCGTCTACCGGTGATGCTCTCCATCGACTTTCCCCCGTCCGGGCGAGCGTCCGTGCCCGCCGCGGGCGACGCAGCGGGCAGTGTAATCGCGCTGGGCGGGAGCTTCCAGCCCTTAAGCTCGCCGGCCAATGCCCGGGACCTACGCGTCCTTCTCCCTGATCCTGATCGCGGCCGCGGTCGTCGGGCAGGGCGCCTTCGGGGCCTGCGGGCGGCGGGCATGGTCGTGGCTCTCGCCTGCCGTCGGCTTGGCGGTGATCACCGCCGTCGCCTGGGGCACGGTCCGCCTGCCCGGCAACGGCGTCTTCGCGACGGCGGTCGTCGGCCTTCTCGCGCTCGCCTCCGCCGGGTACCTCTACGGCCGTCTGACCGTGCGGCGGGAGGCGATCGTCACCGGGCTCGCCGTGGCCGCGCTTGCGGCGGTGGCGGCCTCGTTGCCGTTTTTCGTCGAGGGTCGTTTCGGGATCCTCGGCACGGGACTCGATCCCGACATGTCGCAGCACCTGTTCGCCGCCAGTCGGCTGGCCCACGGCGAAGGTGGAAGGCTGCTCGCGCAGGGCTATCCGCTCGGCCCCCACGCGGTCGTCGTCGCGACGTCGAAGGCAACTGGGGCGAGCCTCGTCCACTGCTTCGATGGCCTCGAGCTTGCCGTCGCCGTATCGGCGGCGGCCGCGCCGCTCGCGCTGCTCGGCCGCCTGGCGCGATGGCGGCGGATCGCCGGGGCGCTCCTCATCGGCCTCCCCTACCTGGTCGCCTCCTTCCTAATCCAAGGGGCATTCAAGGAGACGATGGAGGCGCTGTTCGTGCTCGCGTTCGCGATCGGCCTCCATGAGTTGGCTCGCGGGAAGCTGACCGCGGACCCAGATGAGACCTCGCCGCGACGGTCTGCGCTCGCGGCCGTCCCGCTCGCGGCGCTCGCGATCGGGAGCGTCTACGTCTACAGCTTCCCCGGACTGCTCTGGCTCGCGGGCGCCGCCGGGCTATGGGCGATCGGCGAGCTCGTGGTCGCCTTCCGCCACGACTCGCGCGCGGCGTGGGCGCTCCTTCGACGCTCCGTGCCGGCCACCGCCGTCGCCGCGGCGGTGCTCGCGGCGGCTGCGGCGCCGGAGGTGGGAAGGATGATCGACTTCGCGAGCTTCGAGACGTTCAATCCGTCGGGTGCCGGGCTCGGCAATCTCTTCAATCCGATCTCGCCCCTCGAGGCCCTCGGGATCTGGCCGTCTGGCGACTTCCGGCTCGACCCCGGCGACGGCGCCGTGCCTGCGGTCGGTTACTACCTCGGCGAGCTGCTCGGCCTGGCCGCGCTGGGCTACGGACTGGTGTGGTGGCTCCGCCGTCGCGAGCTGGCCGTCCCGGCGGCGCTGGCGGTCGCCGCCGCGCTCTACGCCTACGCCCATTTCGCGGGCACGCCGTATCAGGCGGCCAAGTCGATCGTGATCGCGTCGCCGCTCGCGATGCTGATCGCGGCGCGTGCCCTCCTGAGCGCCGAGGGGGCACTCGACCTCGGCTGGATCCGCGGCGCGATCGCCCGCCGGCGGCGCGGGCCGACCGGGGTCCTGGCGCGCAACGCCCCTCTCCTGGAGGGAGCGCTGGCGGTCGCCTTTCTGTTCTGTGCGGCCGCCTGCAGCGTCCTGGCGCTGGCCAACGGGCCGGTCGGGCCCGCGACGTACTCGCCCGCGCTCACCGAGCTGCGGCCGGCGCTCGGCGCGGACTCGACCCTCGTCCTCGCGCCCGCCAATCTGCTTGGAGACGAGCACGGCCGCGACTACATCAACTGGGAGCTGCGCGGCGGCCGGGTCTGCGTGGAGGTGGCGGGCCCCCCGTCAGGCGACCCGCCGCCCGCGGGGATCGCCCACGTCATCACGCAGGGCCCCGCGGGGCCGCCGCCCTTCGCGAACCTGACTCGCGCCAGGCGCTCCGGCGCCTACACCCTGTGGGTCCGCCATCCGGCACCGCCCGGCCACGGCGGCTGCACCCTGATCTCGGTGGGCGCGCGAGCCAGCCCGGCGAGCGGCTAGCCTGGCCCGGATGAGCCCTGTCCGCGTAGAGCTTCCCGACGGCGCCCCGCTCGCGCTGCCCGACGGCGCCACGGGCGCCGATGCCGCGGCGGCCATCGGCCCGCGCCTGGCCAAGGACGCGCTGGCGGTCAAGGTGGACGGCCGGGTGCGTGACCTGGCGGCGCCGCTGGCCGACGGCAAGCGCATCGAGATCCTCACTGCGGAGCGCCCCGAGGCGTTGGAGCTCCTGCGCCACGACGCCGCCCACGTCCTGGCGACGGCGGTCGTCGACCTGTGGCCCGGCACGAAGGTCTCGATCGGGCCTCCGATCGAGGACGGCTTCTACTACGACTTCGAGTTCCCCGACGGGTTTCGTCCCTCCGAGGACGACCTCGGGAGGATCGAGGAGCGGATGGCGGCGCATATCGAGGCCGACGAGCCATTCGAGCGCTCCGAGGTCTCGGCGCGCGAGGCGATCGAGCGCTTTCGGGAGGAGGACCAGCCGTACAAGGTCGAGCTGATCGAGGATCTCGTCCGCGACGAGGGCACCGAGACGGTCTCCCTGTACCGGAACGGCCCCTTCGTCGATCTGTGCCGCGGGCCGCACGGCCCATCGACCGGACGGATCAAGGCGTTCAAGCTGAACTCAGTCGCCGGCGCCTACTGGCGCGGCGACGAGCGTCGCCAGATGCTCACCCGCATCTACGGCACGGCCTTCTTCTCCGAGCGGGAGCTCGCGGAGTTCCTCGAGCGGCTGGAGCAGGCGCGCGCGCGCGACCACCGCCGCCAGGGACCGGAGCTCGGGCTGTTCAGGCTGCGCCCCGAGGCGCCCGGGATGCCGTTCTGGCTTCCGCAGGGCACGGTGCTCCTGCGATTGGTCGAGCACGAGGTGCGGCGCCACCTCGACCGCGGCGGCTACGTCGAGATCAAGACTCCCAATGTCCTCGACGAGGAGCTCTGGCATCGCTCCGGCCACTGGGACAACTACGCGGAGAACATGTTCTTCACCCAGGTCGAGGATCGCCGCTTTGCCCTGAAGCCGATGAACTGCCCCGGCGCCTGCCTCGTCTACGCCTCGGAGCGTCGCTCCTACCGCGACCTGCCGCTGCGGCTCGCCGAGTTCGGGCTCGTGTCGCGAAACGAGCGTGAGGGGGTGCTGCACGGCCTGCTCCGGGTGCGCGCCTTCACGCAGGACGACGCCCACGTCTACTGCACGCCGGACCAGATCACCGACGAGGTCGACTCGATCTGCAGGGCGATCGACGAGCTCTACGTCCGCTTCGGGTTCGAGCAGGTCCGGGTGGAGCTCTCCACCCGGCCGGACAAGCACATCGGCACCCCGGAGCAGTGGGATCGTGCCGAGGCGGCTCTGCGCGAGGCGCTCGAGCGCCAGGGGCGCGACTACGAGGTGAGGCCGGGGGAGGGAACCTTCTACGGGCCGAAGATCGACTTCCACATCACCGACGCGCTCGGGCGCTCGTGGCAATGCGGCACCTGCCAGCTCGATTACCAGATGCCCGAGCGCTTCGACCTGACCTACCAGGGCGCCGACAACGCGGAGCACAGGCCGGTGATGATCCATCGCGCCCTGTTGGGCTCGATGGAGCGCTTCGTCGGCATCCTCACCGAGCACCACGCGGGGCGCTTCCCCGTCTGGCTCGCCCCCGTTCAGGCCGCGATCCTGCCCGTCGCTGACCGCCACCGCCCGCTCGCCGCGGAGGTCGCGGCGGAGCTCTCGCGGCGGGGGATCCGGTGCCGCATCGACGAGCGCTCGGAGTCGGTGGGCAAGAAGGTCCACGACGCTGAGGTCGGCAAGGTCCCCTACATGGTGGTGATCGGTGATCGCGAGCAAGAGCGCGGCGAGATCTCGGTGCGTTCGCACGCCGAGGGAGATCTCGGGACGCTGCCGGTCGAGGAGTTCGCCGCCCGGATCGAGGGCGAGGCTTCCGGCTGATAGGCCTCTATACTGGCCAGCGATGAAGGGCACCCGCAGCACGCGCCACGGCTGAGCGCTCGTGCCCTTGCTCTTGCACCGTCTCGTCTCTCCCATCCCGTCATCGCCAGCTTGACGCGCGCCTCGATCTATCTCTAGTGGCGAACCCGCGCTTCGACCGGTCGCCCCCCGAGCGTGACCCAACGCGGATCAACGAGCGGATCCGCGTCGGCGAGGTCAGGCTGATCGACGAGGGCGGAAAGCAGGTGGGGATCGTGCCCACCGATCAGGCCCTCTCGCTCGCCCAGGAGCGCGACCTCGACCTGGTCGAGGTCGCCCCCGACGCCCGCCCGCCGGTGGCCCGGCTCCTCGACTACTCGAAGTACAGGTACGAGCAGGAGCAGAAGGCCAAGGCCGCGCGCAAGCACCAGCAGCAGGTGAACGTCCGCGAGATCAAGCTGCGCCCGAAGATCGCCACCCACGACTACGAGACCAAGAAGGGCCACGTCGAGCGGTTCCTCCGCAACCAGGACAAGGTGAAGGTGACGATCATGTTCCGGGGTCGCGAGCAGGCGCACCCGGAGCGCGGGCGCGACCTGCTGAGGCGGCTATACGAGGACATCGAGGGGCTGGCGACGATCGAGCAGGAGCCCCTGCAGGAGGGGCGCAACATGAGCATGCTGCTCGCCCCGATACGCGCGAAGAGCGGCGACGGCGAGGTGCGAGCGCAGGGCGGCGACGCCGCGCGCTCTGCCGCCTGACGAGCTCGTCGCGAGGCCGTCCGGCGCCGGCCCCGGCCGGTGCCGAGCTCGAGTCCACCCGGCGCGCTTCTGCTTCAATAGCCGTCCGATGCCGAAGATGAAGACGCACTCCGGCGCCAAGAAGCGATTCCGGAAGACCGCCAGCGGCAAGCTGCGCGGCCGGCGCGCGTACTCGAGCCACATCCTCGAGAAGAAGTCGCCGAAGCGAAAGCGCCGGATGGCGATGCCGACCGAGGTCGCGCCCCCCGACCGCAAGAGGGTGCGGACCCTGCTCGCCGGGAAGGGGCGCTGACATGAGCAGGGCCACGAACGCGGTTGCTCGAAGGCGGCGAAGGAAGAAGGTGCTGCGCCAGGCGAAGGGCTACTGGGGGCGCAAGCACTCGAGCTACCGGCTCGCGCGCGAGCAGCTGATGCGCTCGGGCAACTACGCCTACCGCGACCGGCGCAACCGCAAGCGCGACTTCAGACGGCTGTGGATCGTTCGCATAAACGCCGCCGCCCGGCGGGAGGGCATGAGCTACTCCCAGCTCATCCACGGCCTGAACGAGGCCGGCGTCGAGGTCAACCGCAAGATGCTGGCCGACATCGCGGTCCGCGATCCCGAGGCGTTTCGCCGATTTGCCGAGCTAGCCCGGGAGGCCACCGCGACGTAGGCGCGACGGCTCATACGGAAGGCTCCCGGGCGGTTCGCGAGGTGCGGCCGCCCTTTTCGTTGGAGCCGCCGAGCGGAAGGCCGACAGAGGATGATCACTTCCCCCCACAACGACAAGCTCAAACGGATTCGGAAGCTCCAGTCGCGACGCGAGCGGGACCGCACCGGGCTCTTCGTGGCCGAGGGGGAGGACCTGGTCGAGGCGGCCTCCGCCGCCGGCGCCGAGCCCGAGCTCCTCCTGGTGGCCGGGGAGGACGTCGAGCCCGCGCTCCTCGACGCGGTGAGCGCGCTCGGCTCGGGCACCCGCGTGGTCGGCGTGTACGAGCAGCGTTGGATCGCTCCCGGCGGCGAGCTCTCCACCTACCTGCACGGCGTCGGCGACCCGGGCAACGTCGGCACGATCGTGAGGGCAGCGCACGCCCTCGGCGATGGGCCGGTGGTCCTCGGCCCCGGCTGCGCGGATCCGTACTCGCCGAAGGCGGTCCGGGCGAGCATGGGCTCGATCTTCGCCCGGCCGCCGGCTCGCGCCACGCTCGCGGATCTCGACGGAACGAGGCTGGCGCTCGACGCCGGCGCGGATCGAGCCCTCGGCGAGATCGATCTCGCTCCGCCGGTGATCGTGTGCCTTGGCGCCGAGCGCCCGAGTGGCGGGGGCGAGCTCACGGCGCTCGCCGACGCCGCCGCCCGGATCCCGATGCGGCCGGGCGGCCCCGATTCGCTGAACGTGGCGATGGCCGCCGCGGTCGCTCTGTATGAGCTCGGAAATAGGATCCTCGCCCGTGCCTGAGGTCTCGCAGAGAATCGAGGAGCTGCGGCGCGAGGCCGAGGACGCGATCGCCGGCGCCCCGGACACCCGTGCGCTCGAGGAGCTTCGCGTTCGCTACCTCGGCCGCCGGGCGGAGCTCACCGGGATCCTGAGGGGCATCGGCGAGCTGCCGGCGGAGCAGCGAGGCCCGGTGGGGTCGGCGGCGAACGCGACGCGGGCCGAGCTCGAGGGGCTCCTGGCGCGCCGCCGCGCGGAGCTCGAGAGCACGGAGCTCGAGCGAGCTCTCGCGGAGGGGGCTCTCGACGTCACGCTGCCGGGCGCCCCGCCCACGGCCGTCGGCCACCTCCACCTGCTGACGCAGACCCGGCGCGAGATCGAGGACATCTTCGTCGGGCTGGGCTACCGGGTGATGGAGGGTCCCGAGATCGAGTACGACTACTACAACTTCACGGCGCTCAACCACCCCCCGGGACACCCGGCGCGGCTGACCCAGGACAGCTTCTACATCGATCCCGCGTCGCTCCCCGACGGCGTCGTCAACGAGCAGGGGTTGCCCCCCGGACCGAAGGACGTCCTGCTCCGCACCCACACCTCGCCGATGCAGGTTCGCGCGATGGAGGCCACCGACCCGCCGATCTTCATCATCGTGCCCGGCGCCGCCTACCGCCGCGACACGATCGACGCGACCCACCTGCCGATGTTCCACCAGGTGGAGGGGCTCGCGGTCGCGGACGAGATCTCGCTCGCCGACCTGGCTGGGACGCTGGAGGAGTTCGCGCGCGCGATCTTCGGCGGCGAGCGCAAGACGCGTCTGAAGCCGGACTTCTTCCCGTTCACCGAGCCGAGCGTCCAGGTCGACGTGTCGTGCTTCCGGTGCGGCGGCCGCGGCACGCTGGCCGACGGGTCGCGCGACCCCCTCTGCAAGGGCGCCGGGTGGATCGAGATCCTCGGCGCCGGGATGGTCGACCCGAACGTGTTCGGGTTCGTCGAGGAGCATGGCTACCACCCGGAGCGCGTCCAGGGCTTCGCCTTCGGCATGGGCATCGAGCGCATCGCGATGCTCAAGCACGGCGTCCCCGACCTGCGCATCTTCTTCGAGAACGACGTCCGCTTCCTGGAGCAATTCGCATGAAGGTCCCCTTCTCCTGGCTGCGCGAGTACTGCGACCCGGGCCTCTCCGCCGACGAGGTTGCGGAGCTCCTCTCGATGCGCGCTGTCGAGGTGGAGCGGGTGGCCTCGGTCGGAGCGCCCTCGCCGGAGGGGTTCGTGATCGGACGGGTTCTCTCCGCCGACCGCCATCCAAACGCCGACCGGCTGTCGGTCTGCGAGGTGGATACCGGCGGCGAGGTGCGGACGATCGTCTGCGGGGCGCCGAACGTCGCCGCCGGACAGACGGTCCCGGTCGCCTTGCCGGGGGCGGTCCTGCCGGGCGGCCGGAGGCTCGACCAGGCCACGCTTCGCGGGGTGGTCTCCGACGGCATGATCCTGTCCGAGACGGAGCTTGAGATCGGGGAGGACGCCGCCGGAATCGTGGTGCTCGGGGGTGACGGCGAGGGCGGCCCCGACCCGGGCACGCCGCTCGCCGACGTCCTGCCGATCTCGGATCAGGTCCTCGAGCTCGACCTCAATCCAAACCGCTCGGACTGCCTGGGCGTCTACGGGGTGGCGCGTGAGGTGCACGCGATCACGGGCTCGCCGCTGGCGCCTGCGCCATGGGAGACCGACGCGGACGCAACCGGCGAGGGGTCGGCCGCCGACTACGCGTCGGTCACGGTGGAGGTTCCGGAGCTGTGCCCCCGGTTTACGGCGCGGGTGTTCACGGACGTCGCGATCGGGTCCTCGCCGCTGTGGCTGAAGGCGCGGCTGATCGCGGCCGGGCAGCGGCCGATCTCGAACGTGGTGGACATAACCAACTACGCGATGCTGCTCACCGCCCAGCCGCTGCACGCCTTCGACCTCGATCGGGTTCCCGGCGGAGCGCTCATCATCCGCAGGGCAGCCGAGGGCGAGCGGATGACGACGCTCGACGGCGTCGAGCGCACCTTCGACTCCGAGACCGTCCTGGTCTGCGATCGCGAGGGGCCCTCCGGGATCGCCGGGATCATGGGCGGCGAGCGCTCGGAGGTCTCCGGTCCCACGACCCGGGTCCTGCTCGAGGTCGCGACCTGGAACGGGGTCAACATCCTGCGCACGTCGAGCATGCTGGGGCTGCGCTCGGAGGCGTCTACCCGGTTCGAGAAGCAGCTCCATCCCGACCTCGCCCTCCACGCGCAGCGGGTCGCCTCGAGGCTCCTGGTCGAGACCTCCGGCGCCCGGCTGGTGCCGGGCACGATCGACGTGGCGGCGGAGATCCCGGCCCCGCACGTGATCTCCCTGCACGGAGCCCGGCTCGACAGCGTGCTCGGGGTCCACATCGAACGCCCCGAGGCCGAGGGGCACCTCGTGCGTCTCGGGTTCGGGGTGGAGCTGCGGGGCCAGGGGGACCTCGAGGCGACGGTGCCCACGCACCGGCACTACGACGTCACGCGCGAGGCCGATCTGATCGAGGAGGTGGGTCGCCTGCATGGGTTCGACCGGCTCCCGCGGACCCTGCCCGCGCACGGCCAGCGCACCGGTCTGCTCACCCGCGAGCAGCTCCTGCGCCGCCGGGCGGAGGACGTCATGCGCGACCTGGGATTCGACCAGATCGCCTCCTGGAGCTTCGTCGCGCGCGACCTTCCGGATCGTCTGCGGCTCGTCGATGGCGATCCGCGGCGGCGGATGGTTGTCACGCACAACCCGCTCTCGGAGGAGCACGCGGCGATGCGGACCACCCTCCTCGGGGGCCTGCTCGACGCCGCGCGCCACAACGTCGCGCGCGACGTGGACCGGCTCGCCCTGTTCGAGTCGGGACGCGTCTTCCTGAGCGAGGGTTCGCCGGCTGAAGGTGGCGCCCTCGCCGGGACCTTCGCCGGAGTCATCGCCCCGCCGGCACGCGAGCCGCACCGGGTCGCGTGCCTCGCCCTCGGGCCGCTCCCGCCGTCCGGCTGGCGCGGCGCGGCCGATCCGGCCGGCTTCTACGAGCTGAAGGGCGTGCTCGAGGCCCTCTGCGGGCACCTCGACGCTCCCGTCCGCCTGGCGTCGTTCCAGGAGCCGTTCCTGCACCCGGGCGGCTCCGCGACGATCGAGATCGGGGACGTGCCGGCCGGCTGGCTCGGCGAGCTCCACCCGCTCGTCGCCCGCGAGTGGGACCTGCTCGGCGGGGCGGGCTTCGAGCTCGACCTGGCCGCGCTTGTCGAGGCGGCCGGGAGCGGCCAGGAGCAGTACGAGGACGTCACGACCTTCCCGGGCCTGTACCAGGACATCGCCGTCGTC
Organism: Actinomycetota bacterium; assembly: GCA_046730395.1. Lineage (GTDB taxonomy): Bacteria > Actinomycetota > Thermoleophilia > Solirubrobacterales > 70-9 > AC-56. The sequence goes on from JBKPIV010000096.1 coordinate 13,949, forward strand.
GTGCCCGAGGAGGTACCGGCCGAGCGCGTGCGCCAGCAGGTGCTGGACCGCGGCGGGGAGCTCCTGCGGACCGCGGCGATCTTCGACCTCTACAGCGGGGAGCAGGTGGGGGAGGGGAGAAAGAGCCTGGCGCTGCGGCTCGAGTTCCGGGCCCCCGATCGCACCCTGACCGACGAGGAGATCGCCCAGCCACGGCGTGCGATCCGGGAGGCCCTCGCAGAGATCGGAGGTGCGCTGCGTGAGTGAGGCGCGTGCCACCCAACCGGGTCCGGCGCCGCAGCCGCTCGACGGGGAGCCGCGTGCGCGGGTGCTCGTGGCGGGCGCATCGGGGTTCGCGGGCGCGCTGGCGGCGAGGCTCGTGTGGCGCCACCCGCGCCTGGAGCTAGCGATCGCGAGCTCCCGCGCCGACGCTGGGGAGCGGCTCGACCGGCTCTACCCGCGCTACCGCGTGCCGGTCGAGCTCGCCGAGCTCGACCTCGACCGGGCCGCCGAGTGCGACGCCGCGCTCGTCGCCTACCCCCATGGCGCCGCGGCCGAGCTGGTGGCCGAGCTGCGAAGCGCGGGGCTCGCCGTCGTTGACATCTCCGCCGACTTCCGTCTCCACGATCTGGCCGTGTACGAGCGCACCTACGGCGGCCACGGGGCCCCGGAGCTCCTCGGCGAAGCCGTCTACGGGCTCACCGAGCTGCATCGGTCCGAGGTGGCCGGCGCGAAGCTGGTGGCCAACCCGGGCTGCTATCCGACCGCCGCGCTCCTCGCGCTGGCCCCGCTGGCCGAGGCGGGGCTCGCCGGCGACGTCGTGATCAGCGCCGCCTCGGGCGTCTCCGGCGCCGGGCGCGGTGGGGGAGAGGGCCTGCACTTCGTGGCCGTGGACGAGAACTTCACCCCGTACGCGATCGAGGGCCACCGCCACCTCCCCGAGATCGTCCAGGAGCTCGGGGCGCTCGGGAGCGACGGGGCGGTGACGTTCGTACCCCACCTGTTGCCCCTGGATCAGGGGCTCCTCGCAAGCTGCTACGTGGCGCTGGTGCGCGGCATTACCGCCGCCCAGCTTCGGTCCCTGTACGCGGATCGCTACGCGGCCGAGCCGTTCGTCGAGCTGGTCGACGAGCCGCCCGGCGTGCGCGACGTGCGGGAGACGAACCAGTGCCGGGTCTGTGTCGCGCCGGACGAACGGAGCGGGCGGGCGGTCGTGTTCGCGGCGATCGACAACCTCTGGAAGGGCGCCGCGGGGCAGGCGATCCAGAACCTGAACCTGATGATCGGCCTGCCGGAGACGGAGGGGCTCGAGTGAGATGACCTTCTTTCGGTCGCGGTGGGTGGAGCCGCCGGCGGGCGTCGAGGAGCTCGACCCGGCCGGGCTGGCGCCCGGGTTTCGCGCCGCGGGCGTGGCCTGCGGGCTCAAGTCCGGTGGCGAGACCGACATCGCGCTCATCAAGTGCGACTCCGAGGCGCGATCGGCCGTGCTCCTTACCCGCAACGCGGCGGCGGCCGCGCCGGTACGCGTCTGTGGGCAGGAGTGCGACCGGGGTACGATCAGGGCGGCGGTCGTCAACTCGGGCAACGCGAACGCCGCCACCGGCGAGCAGGGCTACCGGGACGCCCTCGAGATGCGCGCGGCGGCCGCGGGCGAGATGGGGCTCGACGCCAGGTCGGTCGCGGTGGCCGAGACCGGGGTGATCGGCGTCCCCCTCCCCGTGGGTCAGGTGGTCGCGGGAATCGCCGCCGCCGCCGCCCGCCTGGACGGTTGGGGCGGCACCAGGTTCACAGAGGCGATCATGACCACCGACCGGGCGCCGAAACACTGCACCGTGCGCGCCGACGGCGTGACCGTGTCGGCCCAGGCTAAGGGCGCCGGGATGATGGAGCCGGGCTTCGCGACCATGCTCTGCTTCGTGCAGACGGATGCGGAGCTTCCGGACCCCGATCGGGCGCTCCGCGACGCCTCGGCGTCCTCGTTCGAGCGGATCACGGTCGACGGACAGATGAGCACGAACGACACCGTTCTCCTCCAGGCCACCGGTGCGGCCGGTCGCCCGCCCCCGGACGGCCTCCTCGACGCGGTGCTGCTTCAGCTCGCGATCGAGATCGTCGCTGACGGCGAGGGCGCGACGCGCGCGGGGAGGATCGAGGTGAGCGGGGCGGCCTCCGTCCAGGAGGCGGAGCGCGTGGCGAGGGCGATCGCGAATTCGCCGCTCGTCAAGACGGCGCTCTACGGGCGCGACCCGAACTGGGGCCGGATCGCCCAGGCGGCCGGGATGGCCCTCGCGGGGGAGCGCCTGGAGGAGCTGGGCCCGGACCGAATCCAGGCCGAGGAGATGGGGACCTCCGAAGAGGAGGCCGACCTGGCGCTCCGACTCGACCGCGGCGACGCCGGCGCCCACGTCTACTTCTCCGATCTGACCCCCGACTACGTGCGGCTGAACTCGGAGTACACGACGTGACCGAGACGCGAGCGGCCGGCGGCGAGCGGCTCCACCCGGACCGCAGCGTCCAGACGCTTCTGGAGGCGCTGCCCTACATCCGGGAGTTCCACGGCCGCACCGTGGTGATCAAGTACGGCGGCGCCGCCATGCGCGACGAGGCCTTGAAGGAGGCCTTCGCCACGGACGTCGTGCTGCTCAAGTACGTGGGGCTCAACCCGGTGATCGTCCACGGCGGCGGCCCCGAGATCACCGGGTACATGGAGCGACTGGGGATGGAGGTCCGGTTCGTGGAGGGCGTGCGCGTCTCCGACCCGGCGACGGTCGAGGTGGCGAAGATGGTCCTGCTCGGGAAGGTGAACTCGGACATCGTGGCGAGGCTCAACCGCCACGGCCAGCCCTCGGTCGGGCTCTCCGGGGAGGACGGGACGCTGTTCGAGATCCGCCCGCACCCCGACGCCGACCGGGTCGGATTCGTCGGCGAGGTCGACCGGGTGGACGTCGACGTCCTCAATCACATCGCCGAGGACTACATCCCGGTGATCGCCTCAGCCGGCACCGACGACGAGGGAAACTCCTACAACGTGAACGCCGATACCGCTGCCGGAAAGGTGGCGGCGGCGCTGCGCGCGTACAAGGCGATCTTCCTCACCGACGTCGCCGGCTGGCTTGCCGACGCCGAGGACGCCGCGTCGTTGGTCTCCAGGGTCCGCGTGGACGAGCTCGAGAACGCGATCCCGGGCGTCAGCGGCGGGATGCGCCCCAAGCTCGCCGCCTGTATCGAGGCGATCCGGGGCGGCACAGGCTCGGCCCACATCATCGACGGCTCCGTGCCGCATTCGCTGCTCCTCGAGCTGTTCACCGACGCCGGCATCGGGACGATGGTCACCCAGTGACGCTCGCGGAGCTGCAGGCCCTGGAGGGGCGCTACGTGATGCCGACCTACGCGCGGGCGCCGGTCGAGTTCGTGCGGGGATCGGGGGCCCGCCTCTGGGATGCCGAGGGCAGGGAGTACGTCGATCTGTTCGCCGGGCTCTCGGTCCACAACGCCGGACACTGCCATCCGCGCATCGTCGCGGCGATCTGCGAGCAGGCCGAGACCCTGGGCGGGGTCTCGAACCTCTACTACACGGAACCAGCGATGCGACTGGCGGAGAGGCTCGCGAGGTCCAGCCTCGGCGGCAAGGTCTTCCTCGCGAACTCCGGCGCCGAGGCCAACGAGTGCGCGATCAAGCTGGCCCGAAAGCGGGCCCACTCACGCGGCGTCGAGGATCCCGAGGTCGTCGTCCTCGACGGTGCCTTCCACGGCCGCACCCAGGGGACCCTGGCGGCGACCCCGAGGCTTCGGCGCGACGACCTGTTCGGTCCCCTTCCGGGCGGGTACGTCGCCGTGCCTCGCGACGATCCGGTCGCCCTGCGGAACGCGGTCGGGGATCGGACCGCGGCGGTCATGGTCGAGCCGATCCAGGGGGAGGCCGGGGTCTTCTGCATCCCCGACGAGGTGCTGCTGGCGGCGCGCGAGGCGTGCGACGCCGCGGGCGCCCTGCTGGTCTTCGACGAGATCCAGACCGGGATGGGACGCACCGGATCGCTGTGGGCCTACCAGCAGCTCGGGGTGCGGCCCGACGTGATGACGACCGCGAAGGCGCTCGGGGGCGGGCTGCCGGTCGGCGCCTGCGTGACCGCGGCGGCGCACGGCGACGTGCTCGCCACCGGGGACCACGGGTCGACCTTCGGCGGGGCGCCGATCGCCGCCGCAGCGGCGATCGCGGCGCTCGACGCGGTCGACGATCCTGACCTCCTGCGCCGCGCTCGCGAGCTGGGCGCGCGCCTCATGAGCGCGCTCGAGGATCTGGAGGGGATCGCCGAGGTGAGGGGACGGGGCCTCATGATCGGCGTCTCCCTGGAGGCGGGCATCGACGCGGCCGAGGTCGCCCTCCGCGCGCTTCGTGCCGGGGCGGTGATAAACGTTCCGGGCCCCGGCATGCTGCGTTTCCTGCCGCCGCTCGTGATCGGCGAAGAGGAGGTCGACGTTGCGATCGACGTCCTGCGCGATGTTCTCGGCTGAGGGCCCACCACCCCCACCGGACCCACGGCGCGTGCTCGCCGAGCGCGGGGCCCCGACCCCGGCGCCGCCGCCGGAGGATGGGCCCCGCCCGGACCGCGGGAGGACGATCGCGCTGATCGTCGTCTCCGCGCTCGCGCTCGGCCTCGGGGTCGCCGTGGCGGTGATCGTCGCCTCGGGACCCAGGAAGGAGACGGTGACCAGGACCACCACCACGATGAGCGTCAGCACGCTCAAGCCCACGACAAGCACGATCGTCACCACCACCGTTCCCCCGGCCGTCACCACCACCAACGTTCAGAAGGCGAAGACGGTGACCGAGACCACCACGGCGACAATCACTCAGCCGGCGCCCAATCCCGGCGGCGGCCCGCCCAAGAAGCCCACGAAGTAGTGGTCCGAGGGCTGCTCGACCCGCGCGGGCGCGATCGTGCGATGGCGACGGGCGGTGCAACTAGACTCGCCGCGCCATGCACGAGGACCCGACCCGCTACATGGGCCAGCCGGAACCGCCGCCCTCCGGCGCCCCGCCGCCGTCCGGCGGCATGAGCCGGGGGGTCAAGTGGGCGCTCGCGCTTCTCGTCGCGGCCGTGATCGGGCTCGTCGTCGCCCTGGCGGTGATCGCGAGCAGCAACGGGGGCACGACGAGCACGTCCACGATCACGGCGGCGCCGACGACCTCGGTGACGCCCACGACTACCTCGACCACGGTTCCGCCGACCACCACGACCGCGACCACCACCGCGACGACCACCACCACGACGACGACGACGGGCACGGGCGCGAACGGCGGCGTGCAGGCGCCGTAGGCGTTAAGGCTTGCCGAGGCGTTCCGCGATCCCGGTGAGCGCCGGCGGGTAATTGAGAGCGGGGATCAAGTGCTGACCTCTGCTGGCGGCGACGCGGTGCCCCTTTCACGCGAATGCGGAACCGACCGATGCTCCAACGCGGCCTTTCGGCTGCCGTTGGAGGCACATCCCACCGACCCGCGCGAAGATAGGCTGCGGTAGCCGCAAACGGGGCTTGTCCGGTCCAAGGAAGGGACGAGATGAACGACACACCCAGCACGGAGGCAACACCCTGCACAGAGCATGAGGTCGAGGCGGTCGCCGAGGCTAACGCGACTGGCAAGCAGCCGGTCGTCTTCGTCCACGGTCTATGGCTCCTGCCGTCGAGCTGGGACCGCTGGCGCGAGGTCTTCGAGGATGCCGGCTACGCGACCCTCGCCCCGGGCTGGCCCGGCGATCCGGACACCGTCGAGGAGGCGAAGGAGCATCCCAAGGTCTTCGCCCACAAATCGATCGGCCAGATCGCCGACCACTTCGGCGGTTGCCAACGCGTCCTTCAAGCGCCAGGAGCGAAACGAGGGCGTGACCGAGATCGTCGAGATCCCGAACCGCGGTCACTCGCTCACGATCGACGGCGGTTGGCGGGAGGTCTGCGACAAGGCGCTCGAGTTCGTGGGGCGGTTCGTCTAAAGAGAGGAAGCGTTCGCGGCGAGCGATAACGAGCGAGCTTGAGCACGGGTGAGGGCAGGCAAGATCCGCGCCCACCGGCGGTCACCTTTCTGACCACCGAGCACTTCGTGCTCCAGGGCGCCCGCGCGGCGACGATCGCCGAGTCAACCGGGCGGGCGACCATGTTCCTCGCCTCGGTCTCCGGCGGTCTCGTTGCTCTGGGCTTGGTCGCCACGGCAAGCCGGGTGGGGACGGCTTTTTACGCGTTCGGTCTCATTCTCCTCCCGACCCTGGCCTTCGTCGGGCTCGTGACATTCGAGCGAGTGCTGCAGTCCGGGATCGAGGACCAGGGATACGCGCGCCGGATCGCGCTGCTGCGGGGGTACTACTTCGACAACGCGCCCGAGCTCACTCCCTACCTGCTGAGCGTCTCACCTACGGAGCGGCTTCGCGTGCAGGGGATCTTTGGCGGGCGCTGGCAGGAATTCCGGACCGTCGCTGGCATGGTGGGCGTGATTACCGCGGTGCTTGGCGGGTCAACCGCCGGCCTGATAGCCGCGATTGCGTCCGACCACTCGCTGGCCGCCGCGCTGATCTCGGGGGCGGTGGTCGCCGTCGGCGCGTTGGTCGCCCTGATGCGATTCCAGCGCTCCGCCTGGAAGCGAGCCGCCAGCACCCCGCTGACCTCGGACGGCGACCAAGAACCATCATGAGCTTCGGCTCGCTCCGCTCCTGCATGGCGCCGATTGCGTTCCGTTGCCCCGACCCGCGGGAACGTCATCCCCCGGGCTGGCGGTTTCCGCTTGCTAAGCCAAGGACCGTGCGGCTGTTCATGGCGCCCGCCTCGCCGCCCGGCGGCGAACCTCACCGGTGGTGTCGCTCGTGGGTCAGCCGAGAAGGAGGTGCGGCTGGGTGAGGCCACTGGGGTCGGCGCGGGCGGTGACGACGTAGTCGCCGGCCGCTACCACCTCGATGCGTCCGACTCCGGTCACGCTCAGGGGCGGCCTAACGTTCCGGGCGCCCATCGTGAAGGTGTCGAATCCAGCGTCGGTATCGATCTCGAGCGGGGGACCGCCTGCCACCGGGCGGATCGAGACCTCGAGCGACTCGGGTGCGCCGAAGTCGATGCCGACCTCGGGGGTCGGAGCCTTAATCGATTCGCGGTAGCTGATGCGGATCGTGCCCATCGGGAGCGCGACCGTCGCTTCTCCCGGGATGGGCACCGCGGCGTATCGACGGAGCTCGGCTTCCTCCTCACGAAGCCTCCTGCCGGCGGCCCATGGCATGAGAGTCATCTTGACAATCCTCGATGCCTTCATCCCCGGCGATTCTACGGCCGCCGTCGAGGTCCGACCCGAGACCGCCAACCCCAGAGCCGTTTCGGTCCGGGGCCGCCGCTGACAGATGGGGACCGGGGAGCTCGCCGCGGCCGACCAGAGTGCTCCGGTCCCATGAAAGGGACCGTCTCCGCTCTAGTGCTACTGACTATCGAATGGAGGAGGAGCGAGAGCCGCGCTGAGTCCACCGCGCTGCTGGTCTGCGCGATAAGGAGCAGCACTCGGCTTACCGTCGGAGTAGGCGGTTACGGGCCACGCCGAGACGCTGGCGGGCCGCCCGGAGCTCCTCGGGCGAGAGCTCACGCGCGGCGAGGATCACGGCGAGGAACGCCGCTGGAGAGAGGATCGCGCCAGCGATCCATTGGCCAGCATTCAGGTTCGAGGTGCCGATCAGGGCAAGGACGCCGGCGGCGGCCGCGCCGGCGAGCGCGGAGCGGGCGAGGGTCGGCGCAAGCGCGCCAAGTCCCACCCCAACCAGGCGATCGGCGATCCAGAGGTGGGCGGCGACGTAGAGGACGAACGCCACGTCGGTGCCGACGGCGCCGCCGACGACGCCGATCCTCGGGATCAAGAGGACGTCGATGCCGAGGTTCAGGAGCACCGCGGAGATCGCGATCGGCACCCGCCGGCGAGCCTCGCCGAGGTAGTTGACTCCGAGCGTGAGGATCGGAGCGAACCCGGCCGCGAAGACGTAGGGCGCGAGCGCCCTGAGCACGTGCGCCGAGTCCGCATAGCTCGAGCCCAGGACCAGGTCGGCCGCGGGGTTGGCCCAGACCAGGATCGGCACCACCAGCGCCGTCTGGAACACGATCAGGAACCGAAGCGAGGCGCGCAACGCCCCGACGTCCGGACCGTCCCCGGCGAACGACAGCCGGGGGGCGACGCCGGTCGCCAGAGCGAGTCCCGGGTAGGCCAGCGCGCTCACCAGGCGGTATGGCGCCTGGAAGATCGCCACCGAGGTCGCGCTCAGGACCGCGCCGATGACGAGCGCGTCGACCTGCGCGAAGGCGGTGATCGCACCGTCGATGATCAAGAGCGCGCCGGCGTAGCCGGCGATCGGGCGCACGTGACCCTTCGCCCGCCCGAAGGCCCGGAGGGCGCCCGCGCCGATCAGGCGGAGTACCAGAAAGAGCGCCACCAGGGCGCCGCAGACGTAACCGATCGTGCGCCCGAGGGCCGCCGCCGTCGCCCCGCCGGCCGCCAGGACCAGGGCGACGCTCGTCGCCGTCTCGGTGGCGCTCTCGGATGCGACGACCCTCAGGTTGAGCGACACGCGCCGCAGCGAGATGAACGCCGTCGCCCAGAAGGTCATCAAGCCCTGGGCGAAGACCGCGATCGCGACCGCCCGGAGCGGCCACGTGAGGTCGGGCTCGTCATAGGCGTTCGCGATCGGGTGCGCGAGCGCGATCAGGGCGCCGGCCACCGCGATGCCCGCGACCAGCTTCAGGCGCAGCGCGTCGGCGAGGATCGCGGCTACCGCGCCCCTCTCTGTGCGGCGCTCGGCGATGAAGCGGGCGGCGGACTGCGAGATCCCGAAATCGGACGGCTGCAGCACCAGCGCCCCGACCGCGAGCGCGAGGGCGAAGACACCGTAGGCATGGGGCGACAGCGCTCGCACGAGGAAGATCGTCAAGCCGGCTGTCAGCGCGGCGCTGATCGCCTGCGCCACGAGGGCGAAGGCCGTGTTGCGGGCGATCGTGTCGCCGCCCAGGGGCTCGGCGGTGGTGTCGTGGCGATTCACGGTCGCGGCAGCGCGCAAGCTTCGCAGGCGTGGCGGTGGTCGCTGCAATTCCGCCTTCGGGCGGCCGTGCCTGCAGGCGCGACCGGTGAGGCGCGCGAGCGTACCGGCTGCGCCTCCGAGCAAGCCTCAGGGCATAGGACCTGATCGCTGATCGCGGGCTCGTCGAGGAGGGATCCAGCGGCCGCGAGCTCGGGATCGCGAACCCGGCGGAGATCGTGGACCAGATCCTCGGGTCGCGCTGAGGGCGCTCGCGGCGTAGAGCGACGGGCACCGGGCTCGCACCCGAGCCCCGCGTGCGAGACTTCGCGACTTCGATGGCCGGGCCCCACGGCGACCGCATCGCCTCCTACGAGGCGGATCCCGAACAGGTCGGACGCGTCCTGCTGCTCTATTCCGGCGGCCTCGACACCTCGGTCATGCTGCGGTGGATACAGGAGCGCTACGGGGCCGAGGTCGTCGCCCTCACCGTGAATCTGGGGCAGCCGGGCGAAGACTGGGACGCGATCATCGGCAAGGCCCGCGACCTCGGCGCGATTGATGCGCTCGTCGTCGACGCCCGCGAGGAGTTCGCGCGCGAGTACGTCCTCCCCGCGATCAGGGCCAACGCCCTCTACGGCGGCGGATATCCGCTGTTCACGGCGCTGGGCCGTCCCCTGATCGCGAAGCTTGCGGTCGCGAACGCGCGTCGGCTCAGCTGCGATACGGTCGCCCATGGATGTACGGGGAAGGGAAACGACCAGGTGCGGATCGAGGCCACGGTGGCCACGCTGGACCCGGAGCTCAAGCTGATCGCGCCCGTCCGTGAGTGGCGCGTGGGGCGCGAGGAGGAGGTCGCGTACGCGCGCGAGCACGCCATCCCGGTGAAGGGCGGCACCGAGGCGCCGCCGTACTCGATCGACGACAACCTGTGGGGCCGCTCCTCGGAGGGAGGGGCGATCGAGGAGCTCTCCGAGGCGCCGCGCGACGACGTCTTCCAGCTCGTGACCCGGCCCGAGGACGCGCCGGACGTCCCCGAGCTCGTCGCGGTGGGATTCGAACGCGGCTGTCCGGTCTCGCTCGACGGCGAGCGGCTTGGCCTGGTGGAGCTGCTTGGGCGCGCGGCGGAGCTCGGCCGGCGCCACGGGGTCGGGATCGTCGACCAGATCGAGGACCGGGTCGTGGGGCTCAAGGTCCGCGACCTCTACGAGGTTCCGGCGGCGGCGATCGTCCTCCCCGCCCACCGCGAGCTCGAGAGGCTCGTGTCGACGATTCACCAGAACGAGTTCAAGCGGGCCCTCGAGGACAAATGGGCCTATCTCTGCTACGCCGGCCTGTGGCACGAGCCGTTGCGTGCCGACCTCGACGCGTACATGGCGTCGGCGAACGAGCTGGTGACGGGCGAGGTCACGATGCGCCTCTACAAGGGCTCCGCCACCTCGGTCGCGCGGACCTCGCCGTACGCGCTGTATGACCGCTCGCTCGCCTCGTTCGGCGAGTCCGGCGGCGAGTTCAGCCAGGCGGCCAGCCCGGGCTTCATCGAGCTCTTCACCCTGCAGTCGCGCATGGCGCACCGCATCCGGGCGCGCCTCGAGAGCGAGCATGGGAAGGGGGAGCGGAGATGAGCGCCGTCTACGAGCTGATCGGGCGCCTCGTGGTGCGAGTCGTGCGAGTGCGCTACCGGCGCCAGCTCCGCGTCGCGGCGGCGATCGGGCTCGCGGCCGCCGCGGTTGCGGGCTACGTGGCGATGACGCGCGAGCCGCCTGAGGGGTAGCGCAAGTCTGCAAGATCCGGTGCACGCTGGACGCGCGGATCCGGGACGTCGCTTCATAACTTCCTAACGATTCGCTAGGATCCCGCGCGCAAAACCGCCGAGTCTCGCGGGGGCCTCTCCGCGGGGGCGGGGGAACCACTGGGACGGTGCGCACGGGCGCACCGGTCCGGGGCGAATCGCGGCCACCGTCGCGTAGCGCCAGTCCTTCGGCGCGAGCCCGACAGCTAACCCCGTAGGCGCAGGAAGGATGGATCGGCAAGTCGACAGCCTGACTGTTACGGAGCGCGCAACAACGTGGCGACCGCGCGGACTCGGCGCGCTCGCCTTCGCGCTCACGGCGCTCGGGGCGGTGCTGGTATCGCCGATCTCGGGCGCCGGGGCCCAGAGCATCGGCGACCTAAATGCGAGGATCTCCTCGGCGCGGTCGCAGGCGCAGAGCCTCAGCGCCGAGATCGAGGCAAAGGGCGCCCAGCTCGCCGCCGCGCGCCAGCAGGCCGCCGCGGCGGCCCAGCGGGAGGCCGAGCTCTCGGCCGTGCTCGCCAAGGGCCAGGAGCGCGAGGCCGAGCTCGCGGCGAGGGTCCAGGAGACCGAGGCCCGCCTGCAGGAGGTCCGGGCTCGCCTCCACCGCGCGCTCGATGCGCTATCGGCCCGGCTGGTCGCGATCTACAAGGGTGACGCGCCGAACGCGGCCGAGCTGCTTCTGAGCGCGAAGGGGTTCGACGACCTCGCGAATCGGGCCGAGCTGCTCGGGCGGATCGAGGACTCGGACGCCGCGCTCGCGGGGCGCGTCCGCCAGCTCCGCAACGAGGTCTCCGCGCTGCTCGCCCAGGTGCGCGAGGCGCGCGCCCAGCAGGCTGCCTACAACCAGCGCGTGGCGACCGCTCGCGACCAGATCGCCTCGGTGCGCGCAAACGCGGAGGCGCAGGCCGCGCAGCTCGCCGACGCGCGCGCCCAGGAGGCGGCGGCGGTTCAGAGCCTGCAGTCGCAGGTTACGGGCTGGGAGCAGGAGGTCCAGCAGGCCATCGAGGCCCAGCAAGCCCAGGAGGCCGAGGCCCAACAGGCGTCCGCGGCCCAGGCTCAGCAGACGGTCTCCAACTGGGTCGGCAACTACGCGATCCCGCAGGCGATCGTCATGTGCGAGTCGGGCGGCAACTTCAACGCGGTCAACCCGTCGTCGGGGGCGGGCGGCGCGTACCAGATTCTCCCCTCCACGTGGCGCCTCTACGGGGGCTCCGGGGCACCGCAGGACGCAAGCCCGCAGGAGCAGAGCCAGATCGCCTCGCAGATCTGGGCGGATTCAGGCCCGAGCGCGTGGGAGTGCGCGCAGTAGCTCGAAACGCCCAGGTAGGGCCCCCACAGCCCACCTCGATTACCTAAGGCGCATCGCCCAACTTCCGCGCGGAGCGCGCGGGTAGTCGCGGCGATGGCCGGCGTTTGGCGGCGCTGTCGGCGCCTCGAGCGGGCGCCGCGGGCGAAGCGTGCCCACTTGACACGCTTCGTCCAAACTTGTCAGTTTTGTTGCAAGTTCGGGCAGCATCGTGTAGGTTTGCGCGGACTCCGAAGTCCACCTCAGCCGGGAGGGCTCCATGGGCTATCGCTGCGGCTAAGACTTAAGACGTTCCGACAGTCGTGTCTTTTGGCTCGCGCTACGGCCGTGACGGCCGGGCGGGTTGCCCCATATGGGGACCGACCACGGCGGCGAAGCCGCCCGCGGGGCTGGAGCCCGCGGGGCTAGACGGGGAGGCGCGGTCTGGCGGTTGTCCCCGCGGTCACGTAGTCGTGGATCCGCTTGTCGAGCGCCAGCTCGGCCTCGAAGTCCGCCTCCTCACCATGCCGGTAGGCGAACCCCTTGTCGGCCAGGACGTCGATCAGGATCTCCACGAACTCCCCATCGAGCTGGGTGCCTCCGACCCGGCGAAGCTCGGTGATCGCCTCGAACGAGCTCACCGGCCGCCGGTATGAGTCCCGGGCCGTGAGCACGTCGTAGGTGTCGGCGACGGCGATGATCCGCGCCGCGACCGGGATCTCCTCGCCTGGAAGGCCCCGCGGGTAGCCGAGCCCGTCGATGCGCTCGTGATGGGCGAGGACGATCTCGCTGACCGGCTGATAGCCGTCGATCTGAGAGACGATCCGCGCGCCCTCGTAGGGGTGCTTCTTGATCTCCTCCCAGTCCGACTCGGTCAGCGTCTCGGCGCCCTTGAGGATGCGGTCCGGGAGCACGAATTTGCCGATGTCGTGCAGCAGCGCGGCCGTGTGGATGATCTCCTGCTCGTTCTCAGGCAACCCCGCGGCGGCCGCCATCTCGCGCGAGTAGCGAGCCACGGCGGCGCTGTGGCGCGCTGTCATGCGGTCGCGCAGATCGAGGGTGCGAAGGAGGGCGCCCAGGAGTGCCACCTGGAATCCGGCGAGCTGCTTAGCGCGGAGCTCGAGCTCGTCCGCCCGTTGCTGGGAGAGAAGCAGGGCGGCGATCAGGTACTGGAAGGTCAGTAGCGCGATCGCGAGCAAGGCGACTGTCGCAAGCCCCACCTTGACATAGAGGTAGGCGATCCCGACCGCGAGCGCCGCGGAGGCGAGCTCCGACGGGAGCAGCGGCACCAGCGCCCGGCGCACCTTGGCCGTGAACCGGCTCCCTTCCACGTACGAGGTGTATGTGGCGATCAGGAGGAAGTCGATCAGCAGGGCGACGATGAAGAGGCCGAAGACGAGGAGGTAGAAGACGCCGTCTTCCTGGCCCGTGCCGGTGCCGGTCTTGGCGGCGTGGAAGGCGATGCCGCTGAGCAGCGGGAACCACGCGTAGGTGACGAGGTTGAACAGCAGGTAGTGCCGCGGGTAGCGGGCGCGCAGCCAACCAGCGAGGATGGTCGTCACCCCGATCAAGGCCGCTGGGGTTCCTCCAGCGAATACGGTCGCGGTGACGATTGCGAGGAAGCTCGATGAGACCTTGATCCGGCTCGCGGGAGTGTCGACCGCGGTGACGTCGCTCACGATCGCCGCGGCCAGCAGGAGCCCCAGCAGGGGCAGGTCCCAACTCGAGCTCGAGTTGGCGGCGATCGCAACGGGCACCGCCACCGCGAGCGTGGCGAGCTCGACCGCGAGCACGGTCCTTGTCGGGCGTCCGGGCACTTCTTCGACTGGCGCTCGTCCCTTAGCTGTTCGCGGCAGCGGCGGTCGGCTGCCGCATCGACCGCATGAACTCGTCGAGGTCGTCCGTCGCGTAGCGTCGCTGGCCCCCCGGGGTCCGGAACACAGGTACCAGTCCCTGGTTCGACCATTTGCGCAGCGAGGCCGCGCTGACCCCAAGGTAGGCCGCCGCCTGGCCCACGTTCAAAAGTCGGGTCGTTCTCTCCATTTCACGTTCCTTCCTGTGCGTAGCGCCCCAAAACGGGCAGAACTTGCGAGACGCGACCTTGGCCTCCAGGCTCGCGCTGGGCAATGGGCACCGCGGAGAGCGGCGAGCAGATGCGCAACTTTGCGGAAGGAACCTGCACGTTCTGGCTCGGATGCAGGAGCGCCTGTGCTTCGGCTCGCGCTCCAGCGAGCGCGAGGAGGTGTGGGGGGTCGAGCATCGGACGCCGCGAGGCGTCAGGACGTTCCGGAAGGCGCCCCGCCCTCGATCGCGGCGAGGATCCGCTGCGTCGCCTCGGATGGGCTCGAGCTCAGCGTCGGCACGCCGCGGCGGCCCGTCACCAGCCGGGCACCGCGGTATCCGAACACTCGCGCGGAATCCCCGTTGCGAAGCGCGCGGCTGAGCGGCCCGCCGAGCGTGACGAGCGACGCGCCTTCGCCGCACAGGACGATGGCCACAGGTCGCAGCGCCCGAAGCGCGCTAGCGAATCGCTCGTCGGGAAGGTCCGTTGAAAGCAGGAGCACGCGAAGCCCTACGCGGCGGAGGAACAACTCGAGCGCCTGCACGAAGACCGCCCCCAGGCCGAGAGGCGAGCCGGAGTCCAGCATGAGGACGCCTTCCGGGCGATTCGCCGCGGCGGCGAGCCGGCGGGCGGAATGGAGCCATCCTGTGGCCCAGCGGCAGGCGTGCTCGAGCTCCGCCTCGTGGTTCGGCCGCCGCGCTGCCATCTCGATCGCCGGCAGCAGCAGCTCCTCGACGCTTCGCTCGAGCGAGCGGATCGCGAGGCTCTCCTCGAGCTCGCGGTCGGCGGCGCGCTCGTCGAACTGGTCGAAGGCGGCGAGGAGACGGGCCGGTGACGCAACGCCCCGACCGCGGCGTGACGCGACCGCGACCGCTGACGAGATGTTGCCGGTCTCCCGCAGCGCCTCCCGCAGCGCCTCGACCTCGCCGACGTCATAGGAGCGCTGATTGCCGGCGGTACGACGGGGCCGGGGGTAGCCGAGGCGCCGCTCCCAGCTCCTCAGAGTGCTCGGGCTGACGCCGAGCAGCTCGGCGGCGGCGCTTGTCCTGATTCCGACCAAGCCACGACAGTTTTACCTGCTTTTGGCGACTTATTTCAAGTACTACTAGTGATCTTGCACGCGGGCGGTGGCGCCGTTGGAGCTCGCGACGGCGACCGGCTGCCTTCGCCGCGTACGTCGCCTGCTCGGCCGCCGCAAGCAGCCCACGCACCTCGTCGCCGTTGTCGGGGCACGATGAGACGCCGACCGTGATCGCGATGCGCGGCCCGTCGGCGGCCTGCGAGGTCTCGATCACGCGGGTCAGCCGCTCCGCCATGGATCGGGCACGCTCGGCTCGCTCGTGCGGCGCCAGCACGGAGAACTCATCGTCGGAGAGGCGGAAGGCCCGATCGACGGTGCGGATCTGGTTGCGGATCACGGTTCCCACTGCCGCCACGATCCGATCGCCAGCCTCGCGGCCGTATGCGTCGTTGATGTGGACGAGACCTTCGATGTCGACCAGCGCCACGGTGAACGGATGTCCGTACCGGCGGTACTCGGCGAGGAGGATCTGAAGCCACTCGTGAAGCTCGGCGCTTCCCGGGAGCTGGGTGAGCTCGTCGCGGCGCGGATCGCCGGCGCGCTGCCGCGCGATGCTGTCGGTCACCGCGCCCTGAATCGCGCCGAAGATCTCCGCTAGGCGCCCGACGGAGCGAGCGAAGTCGCCCGCCTCGCGCTCCGGTATGTCGCGGCGAAGAGACTCGATCAAGACCGACTGCAGGGCAGCCAGATCGCGTGGGATCTCGGCTGGCGCGCTCTCGCCGCGGCGCATGCGGCTCGGCTCCCGGGCGCGCCGCTGCCAGCTGGCGGGCAGCTCGGCCTCCGACGGCGAGGTCGACGCGACCCCGCTGAGGATCTCGGCGATCAGCGGAGATGCCTCGCTGGTCAAGAGGTCCAGCTCGACCTCACCGACCTCGGTGAGCGGGGTGCGGTCGATGACCTGGAGGAGCCAGGCCTTCGCGAGCTCCTCCGGAGCCCGATGAGGCCCCTCGACGGAGGCTGGAGGTGCCGTGTGCAAGCGCGTGAAAACGTACTCGACGCCCCAGTCGTCAAGGCGGGGCCGGTGAAGCCGTTTACACTCGCCCGGAGGATGGTCGGCCCGCAGCCCGAAGAGAGCGCCACGCGGGGCAACCAAGGGGAGGCCCCATTGGCCGCGGGCGACACGATCGTCGGAGCCACCCTCGACTCGCTGAGGCGGGCCGCCCACGACGTCGAGGTGGAGCGGCAGGTTGCCGAGACCCTGCAGCGCAGCCTGCTGCCGCGCCTTCCGGTGGTGCCGGGGCTCGGCCTGGCGGCGCGATACCGGCCGGGAAGCGCGGAGACTCGGATCGGTGGCGACTGGTACGACGTGATCCCGCTCCGCGGGGGGAAGGTCGGCGTCGTCATCGGAGACGTCGTCGGGCGTGGCGTCGAGGCCGCGGCGCGAATGGCCCGCCTGCAAAGCGCGGTGCGTGCGTACGCGCTCGAGGCGCTGCGACCCGAGATGGTCCTCGAGCGAATGAACTCGTTCGCGCTCGAGGGCGAGCAGGGAGGAATGGCCACGCTGCTGTACGCGGTCGTGGACCCCGGCGCGTGCACGATGCAGATGGCGAGCGCCGGTCACCCGCCACCTCTCATCCGCGATCCCTCGGGGGAGCGGACGTTCGCCGAGGCAGCGCCGGGCAGCCCGCTCGGGGTGACGCGCTTTCCCGCCTACGAGGAGAGCATCACCACCCTGAACGCGTGGTCCACGGTTCTCCTCTATACGGACGGGCTGGTCGAGGGCCCGGACCTACCGCTCGCCCAGGGGCTCGAGGGACTCCGCGCCGTCCGCGACGGCGGTCCGGGCGAGCCCGAGGCGGTGTGTCGGTGGGTGCTCCGCTCGATCGATGCGCGGGCGGCGCTGCACGACGACCTCGCGCTCCTGGTGTTCCAGCTTCGACCCCCGGACGACGCTCTCGAGCTGGTGCTCCCGGCAAGCCCCTCATCGCTCGCCGCGATGCGCCGGGCGCTCGCCCAATGGCTTCGGATCGCGGGCGCGAGGGAGGATGAGGTCTACGAGTTCCTCGTCGCATGCGGCGAGGCCTGCGCGAACGCCGTCGCCCACGCCTATCCCCCTATCTCGGAGTCGCAGTTCGAGGTCCGCGCGGCGCAGCACGGGCCCGAGGTCAAGGTCGTCGTCTCCGACACCGGATCCTGGCGCGAGCCGGAGCCCGCACAGCCCGGCCGCGGGCTCGCGCTGATGCGGGAGCTGATGGACGATCTGGAGATCGATCCTGCACCGAGCGGCACCACCGTCACCATGAGGCGACGGCTTCGCGACGGCGAGACGTGAGGGATTCGCTCGCGCATGTCACCTTCGAGGAGGACGGCGACGTGCTCATCGCCCGAGTCGAGGGAGAGATCGAAAGCGCGAACGCCGGCGAGCTGCGAGCCGCGCTAGCCGATCGCCTGAGGCACGACAGCACGGGTATGGTGTTCGACCTGTCGCGGACCAGCTACCTCGACAGCGCCGGCGTCGAGCTGCTGTTCGACCTGGCTCGGCGGATGCGCACGCACCGCCAGCCGCTGCGCCTGGTCGTGCCGATCGGGGCGCCGATGCGCCGCGTGCTCGACCTCTGCGACATCGACGATGCCGCGCCGCTTGACGCCACCGTCGACGCCGCGCTCGAGGCGCTCCGGGGCTAGCCAGCTCCGGGCTGGTCACTAGGTGTGATCGGCGGCCGACCAGGAGGCGCGGAAGCGGTCGAGCGCCTCCTTCAGCCGGGGAGTTTGCTCGGCCTGGGGACCGAGCAGCACCTCGCCCACCCGATTCGCGAGCGCCTGGAGCAGCAACATCTCGCCCCTACCGGTGAGCCGGCTCGGACGGGTCGTGAGGCAGATGACGCCCACCAGGGTTCCCGCTGAGGCCATCGGCGCCGCGATCATGGTCCGGCCGCCGGCGTCCGCCCCTCCGGCGGCGTGGATCATCTGCGGGCGACGCTCCAGCGCCGCCCGTCCGGGGGCGCTCTCCCCGAGCGCCAGCCTCTTCGGCGGTGGCGCCGGCCGAGCGTCGTCGCGCTCGGCGCCATCCTCCAGCGCCGTCGCGCGGCGCAGAGACAGCCCGCCGTCCTCGGCCAGGTAGATCGCTCCTCCGTCGACGTCGTAGAGCGCCACGAGCTCGACCAGGAGGGCCGTGAGAGTCGCCTCGGAGCGGCGAGTGGGCCTTGCCACCGCGGCGAGGCGCCGCGTGCCCCGGTGCTTCGGCGCTGCGGCCGCCGCAGAGGGGACCGCGCTGTCCCGCTCCTGGGGACCCTGGATCTCCCCCGAGGCGAAGGCCAGCGCCACCGCCTGCGCGCGACTGGAGGCGCCGAGCTTGGCCATCGCGTTGCGGATGTGGGTGCGAACCGTCTCGGGCGAGAGCACGAGCTGCTCGGCGATCTGAGCGCCGCTGTCTCCGGCGGCGAGCATTCCGAGGATCTCCCGCTCGCGGGCAGAGAGGGACGCGGGAGCGCCTCGTCGGGCCACGGGCGCATCGGTTGACCGTCCCGGACGCTCCTGCCCGCCGGCCCCGCGAGAGCTGTGGTTTCGGTCGAGGGTCAAGTCGTGCGCGAGGGCGGTTGGGTGTCCGGCTCGGGTGCGAACGAGGCTACCACTAACCGGATTGAGGTAATACAGCACGAATTGTGGGTAATTCGTCGGCGTAATCGTTTGACTTCGCCGGCTGAGAAGGAAGGGTTGCGCTGTCCCGATATCAGTCGGGGCCGGCCTCCCAAAGCCGGCTCCAGTTCCCCCGCGGCCTCGAAAGGACGGATAGGAACGGTCCGGCCGCCGACACGGATGGTCGCGGGCCGCGGGGGAACAACGGTTATCTCGCCGCGAAGCGCTCGCGCTCTCCCCGGCGACCGTGCAGACGCACGTCCGCAACGCCAAGGCAAAGCTTGGCGCCAGGACCCGGGCGCAGGCGGTGGCGCTCGCACTCCAGCAGGGCTTGATCAGCCTCGACTGATCGCTCGGTTCCGGGCACCGAACGCGACTGGCGCTTGTAGGAGCATCTCGGTTCCGTTGGACGAGGAGAACCGCGGGCGGCTAGAGCCCCCGGAGGCGCCGGATCTCCGGGGTGATCGCCTGAGACGGCGGATTGCCGAGGCGCGCGAATCGATCGGCCGCAGCCTGCGAGATGTCGTGGAGCGCCTCGAGGAGCGGCAGGACGTCGCGGCGAGAGCGGCGGAGGAGCAGATCACTTGTCGCGCGAAGGAGCGACTGGATGCTGCGATCGCGGACTTCGAG
The DNA here is from genome assembly GCA_046730395.1 of Actinomycetota bacterium. Taxonomy (GTDB): domain Bacteria; phylum Actinomycetota; class Thermoleophilia; order Solirubrobacterales; family 70-9; genus AC-56. Next base: position 33,377 of record JBKPIV010000096.1, read on the forward strand.
GCCCGTGCGGAACGCGCGCTGGCGGAGGGCCGGCGCGAGCTCGCCGCGCGAGGCGACGCGCTGAGGAGCGAGATCGATCGCCGCCTCGACGAGTGGGCTGGCGAGCGCGCCTCGCAGCTCTCCCCGGTGGAGGATCGGATCGGCGCGGAGGGGCGCATCGAGCGCGCGTTGGAGGAGGCCACCGAGGCAACTGACCGGCTCGAGGCGGCTTGGCTCCGGGTGGCGGGGGCCCAGGAGAGCATCGATGAGGCGCTAGCCCGCGCGGATCACACGCTCGCCCGGTTCTCCGAGGCGGAGCGGAGAGCGCTCGAGGTCGAGCGGCGCGTCGCCGCCACCGAGCGACGAATCGCCGGGGCGGTGGAGACGGCGGTGCGGGCCGCGGACTGGGAGTCGCGGCTGGTGGCCGCCGTCCAGGTGGAGGAGGGGGTCGCGCGACGGATCGCGGAGGCCGAGCGCCGACTCCTGCGAGCGATCAACGAGCCGCGACCGCCCGCCGCACCCGCGAACTAGCCGCCCGCGAACGACGCGGCCGTGGCCCGAAGCCCATCCCGGAGCGACGTGGTCGCGCTCCACCCGAGCGCTTCGCCAGCGCGCCCGCTCTCGATCGCGATTCGCGCGACCTCACCGGGGCGCTCGGGAGCCATCTCGGGGTCGAACTCGCGCTCGCAGATCTCGGCGAGGAGCGCCCCGAGATCGAGCACGCTGGTCTCGATTCCCGTGCCGACGTTGAAGATGCCGTGCGCCCCCGACTCGGCCGCCGCCAAGAAGGCGCGCACCACGTCGTCGACGTAGATGTAGTCACGGGTCTGGTGCCCGTCGCCGAAAACCCGTGGCCTCGCGTTCGCTAGCAGGGCGCCGCAGAAGATCGCCACCACGCCCGCCTCGCCGGAGGGGTCCTGACGGGGACCGTAGACGTTGCCGAGCCGAAGCGAGATCGTCGAGAGCCCGTAGAGGCGCCGGTAGAGCGAGAGGTATCCCTCGGCCGCGTACTTGCTCTGCCCGTAGGGGGCATCCGGCCTGCACTCCGCGTGCTCGTCGAGCGGAAGGTCCCTGCTCGCCCCCTCGCCGTAGATGGCGCCGCCGGTCGAGGCGAATACGAAGCGGGTGTTCCGGGCGGTGCGCGCCGTCTCGAGCAGGTTCACCGTCCCGGCGACGTTGACGTTCAGGTCGAACACGGGATCGGCGACCGAGCGCCGGACGTCCATCTGTGCCGCGAGGTGACAGACGAGCTCGGGTCGCTGCGCCTCGAAGACGGCGGCGACGGCGGCGGAGTCGGTGATGTCGGCCTCGACGAGCTCGGCGCCCCGCCCGAGCGCGCCCTCGAGGTTCGCTCGACGCCCGGTGGAGAGATCGTCGACCGCCACGACCTGATCCCCCCGCGACACCAAGGCATCGACGACATGGGAGCCGACGAAGCCCGCCCCTCCGGTGACCAGGGCCCTCATGGCCGCGCAAGATATTTGGTGAGGGGCCTTCAGGCCCCGAAACTGGCTGGTGCCGTTCAGATTTTTAAAGGCGCCCAGCTTGCGGGTTCGGTCGGCCATGGCATCTGAGGCGGTTGACATGATCAAACCGATGCCGACCGGGGCGGTTCACCTCCACGTACACAGCGAGTACTCGCTGCTTGACGGCGCCTGCAAGATCGATCAGCTGGCGGCCCGCGCCGCCGAGCTTGAGATGCCGGCCCTGGGCCTCACCGACCACGGGGTGATGAACGGGGCGGTCGAGCACTTCAAGGCATGCAGGGCGCACGGGGTGAAGCCCCTCGTCGGCATGGAGGCCTATCTGGTCGACGACCGTCGGGCCGACGCGCCGGGGGAGCGGAACCACCTGACCCTGCTGGCCCAGAGCGAGGCCGGCTTCCGCAACCTCGTCAAGCTCACGTCGTCGGGCTTCGTCGAGGGCTTTCGCCGCGGCAAGCCGAGCGTCGACATGGAGCTGCTCGACCGTCACGCCGACGGCGTGATCGCCCTTACGGGCTGCCTGCAATCACGCTTCTGCCGCCGCCTCGTCGAGGAGCGCCGCGCCGACGCGCGCGCTCATCTCGACGAGCTGATCGGCGTCTTCGGCGCCGACAACGTGTACTTCGAGATCCAGTCGAACGAGCTGCCCGAACAGGAGCGGGCCAACGAGGGGATCGTCCGCTTCGCCCGCGAGCTCGGCCGGCCGCTAGTGGCGACGGCCGACGTCCACTACCTGCGCCGCGAGGACTACTCGAATCACGCGGCGCTCTTGTGCGTACAGACCAAGTCCACGATCGAGCAGCCCAAGCTGCGCTTCGAGACCAACGAGTTCTTCCTCAAGAGCCCGGCCGAGATGGCGGACTCGTTCACGCGCTGGCCGGAGGCGGTGCCGATGACGCTCGAGATCGCGGAGCGCTGCAACGTAGAGGTCGAGCTGGACCAGCTTCTCTTGCCGCGCTTTCCGACGCCGGACGGCGAGGACCCATCCGCGATGCTGCACCGGCTCGCCGGGGAGGGCCTGCGACGCCGCTACGGCGAGCCGGCCCCGGCAGAGGCAAGGGAGAGGCTCGAGTTCGAGCTGTCCGTGATCGCCGAGATGGGGTTCGAGTCCTACTTCCTGATGGTGTGGGACTTCGTCAAGTACGCGAAGGACAACCGGATCGCGGTTGGCCCCGGGCGCGGCTCGGCCGCGGGCTCGATCGTCGCTTACTGCCTCAACATCACCGACCTCGACCCGCTGGCGAACGGGCTCCTGTTCGAGCGCTTCCTGAACCCGGCCCGCAAGTCGATGCCGGACATCGACATCGACTTCTCGGTTCGTGGCCGCGAGCAGGTGATCCGCTACGTCGCCGACAAGTACGGGCGCGAATCGGTCGCCCAGATCATCACCTTCGGGAAGATGGCCCCGCGGGCTGCCACCCGTGACGCCGCCCGGGTGCTCGGCTTCGACTATGCCACCGGCGACCGAATCGCGAAGCAGATCCCCGAGCCCGTGCTCGGCCGGAATCCCAGCTTCGCCGAGTGCCTGAAGGAGGGGCAGGAGCTGCGGCATACCTACGACTCCGACGCCGACGCGCGGCGGATCCTCGACGTCGCCCGCGGGCTCGAGGGGATCGTCCGCAACAACTCGATCCACGCCGCGGCGGTCGTGATCGCCGACCGGCCGCTTGCCGAGATCGTCCCGCTGCAGCTCGCCGAGGACCGCGCCGCGGCCGCCGGAAACGGCAACGGCAGGCCGGAACGCTCGTACAAGATCGTCACTCAGTACTCGATGGGGCCGATCGAGGAGATCGGCCTGCTGAAGATGGACTTCCTGGGGCTGCGGAACCTCGACGTGATCGAGGACGCCGTGGAGATCATCGCCCGGTCCCGCGGGACCCGGATCGACATCGAGCAGATCCCCCTCGACGACCCGAAGACGTTCGAGATGCTCTCGCGGGGCGATTCGGTCGGCGTCTTCCAGTTCGAGTCCGACGGTATGCGCGAGGCGCTGCGGAAGGTGAAGCCAACCGAGTTCAACGACATCGTCGCTCTGGGCGCGCTCTACCGTCCTGGCGCGATGCGCTACATCGACGACTACGCGCGCGGGAAGCGCGACCCGTCATCTGTTCGCTACGCCGACCCTCGTCTGCGCCCGATCACCGAGTCGACCTACGGCTGCTGCATCTACCAGGAGCAGCTGATGGAGATCGCCAAGCAGATGGCGGGCTTCAGCCCCGCCGAGGCCGACGACCTCCGCAAGGCGGTCGGCAAGAAGAAGCGGGACCTGATGGCTCAGATGAAGGACAAGTTCCTGGCCGGACTCACCGACTCCGGCACCGACCGGCGTGTCGCCCAAGACCTGTGGTCGCTGATGACGGCTGCCGCTGATTACAGCTTCAACCGCTCCCACGCCGCCTGCTACGCGCTGATCGCCTACCGGACGGCCTACCTCAAGGCCAACTATCCGGCCGAGTACATGGCGGCGGTGATCTCCTCGGTGATGTCGACCAAGGACAAGGTGCCGTTCTTCGTCAATCGCTGCGAGGAGATGGGAATCGAGGTCCTCCCGCCCGACGTCAACTCCTCCGATCACGGCTTCGTGGTCAGCGGCAAGTCGATCCGCTTCGGGCTCGACGCCGTGAAGCACGTCGGCCACGCGGCGGTGGAGGCGATCATCTCGGCGCGGGAGCGCGGGCGCCCGTTCGCCTCGATCTGGGATTTCTGCGAGCGAGTCGACGCCCGCGCAGTGAACAAGCGCGCGGTCGAGTGCCTGGTCAAGTCGGGGGCCCTCGACTCCACCGGCGACAGCCGGATGGGCATGCTCGAGGTGCTCACGCAGGCGCAGGCCAGCGCCCAGAAGGCTCAGGAGGACGCCCGGCGAGGCCAGGGGTCGATCTTCGATCTGGGGGGTGAGCCCGCGCCCGGGCCCGAGCTGGGTTCGGGGGCACCGGGGAGTGACCGCCCGCCGGTGCCGGCCCCGGAGTTCGAACAGCGCGAGCTCCTGCGGCTCGAGAAGGAGACGCTCGGCACGTTCCTCTCCGCCCACCCCCTCGGTGAGGTGCGGGAGGCGCTTCGCGAGCGGGTCGACTGCTCGCTCGCCGAGGTGGCCTCGAGGGAGGACGGCGCCTGGGTGACGGTGGGCGGCATCGTGAGCGAGTCCAAGAAGGTGCGCACGCGAAGCGGGGCCTACGTGATGTTCGCGACCCTCGACGATCTCGAGGGGCGCGTGGAGCTCTTCGTGCGCGACGCGTCCGGCGACGCCGCCGCGCGGATCGAGCTCGACCGGGTGATCGTCGTCCGCGGCCGAGTGGACCACAAGGGCCGCGGTGAGATGAGCGTCGTGGTCGCCGAGGCAGAGCCGTTCGAGCCCGGAGCGGACGAGGTCGCCGCCGCCCGCGCGAAGGCGAGGGCGCGGGCCCCGGAACGGATCGTGCTTCGGATCAGCGCCGCGGAGTTCGGCCCCGATCTGGTCGACGAGCTGAAGACCGTCTTCCAGTCGTTCCCAGGTGACTGTGAGGTCCTGCTCGAGATGGCCACTCGCGAGGGGACCAGGCGGCTGCGCTTCGGCCGCGAGTACTGCGTCTCCCCGTCGCAGGCGCTTCGCGCCGAGCTCGACCAGCTCCTCGGGCCCAGGGCCCTGGCCGCCTGAGCGGCTCCCGCCGCCTTAGACTTCTCACATGCCCGTGACGCAACAGCAGGAGGGCCGGGCGCCGGCCGGCGAGTGCCGCCAGTGCCGGACCTTCTGCGACCGGCTGATCGAGCCGCGGAGCTGCCTCGAGCTTCGGTGCGGCTACCTGTACACCTACATCGATCCCCTGGGCGGCGGGCGTTACATGGGCTGCATGCGCAAGGTCTTTCGCGCCGAGATCGACGTCGCGATGTTCGAGGCGGCCGAGCGCAACGGGGGCTACGGCGGGATCAAGATGACCGGCGACCCACTGCCGCAGTGCCAGTTCCGCGTCGAGCCCGCCTACGAGGGAGCAGGGCCCGACCACCAGTGCGTCAACCCGAGCTTCTTCGACGCGAACGCCACGCAGTCCTCGCCGTTCGACCTGCGCGACGCGCTGGCGTAAGCCGGGGTGGGCGCGGACACCACGATCCGGCCGGCGGGGGCCGGCGACGAGGTGCGCGTTCGTGAGATCGTCGAGGCCGCCTTCGGCGGCTACGTCGAGCGCTTGGGCCTTCGCCCGGCCCCGATGGACGCGGACTATGGCGAGCTGATCCGGCTGGGGCGCGCGTACGTGATCGGGGTCCCGCCCGCGGGCGTGATCGTGCTGGTTCCGCTCGCCGACCACCTGCTGGTCGAGAACGTCGCGGTCGAGCCGGACTCCCAGGGCAAGGGGCTCGGTCGCAGACTGCTCGGCTTCGCGGAGGAGGAGGCCCGGCGGCTCGGCGTCCCGCAGCTCCGCCTGTACACGAATGAGCTCATGACCGAGAACCTGGCGTTGTACGGGCGCCTGGGATATACGGAGACCGGACGCGGCTCCGAGGCGCGGTTTCGGCGCGTCTTCTTCACCAAGCGGCTCGACTCAACGCTTCCTTAGGCCCTCTCGGCGCAGTCGCTTCGCGACCCTCACCTCGTTTCGATCCGGCCCGTGGCCATCCGGGCCCGGGGTCTCGATCAGCGCCGGGAGGTCGGCGAACCGGGACGCGGAGAGGAAGACCCGCAGCGTCTCCCTGCCCATCTCGCCGCGGCCCAGGTTCGCGTGGTGATCGCGGTTGGCGCCGAAGGCGACCTTGGAGTCGTTGACGTGAACGCAGCGCAGGCGCTCGCCCCCGACCTTGGCGTCGTGTTCCTCGAGCACGCCGGCGAGGGCCGCGGGCGAGCGGATGTCGAAGCCGGCCGCGAACAGGTGACAGCAGTCGAGGCACGTGCCGAGGCGCTTGCCGGCCCCGGCCGCCTCCAGGAGCTCGGCCAGCTCGTCGAAGTTCTTGCCGAGCGGCCCCTGGGTGCCGGCCGTGTTCTCGAGCAGGAGGCGGCAGCGATCCGAGCTCTCGAGCGCGTCGCGGATCACCTTGCCGGCGCGCTTGACCGACGGCGCATGTGGCTCGCCCTTACGCGCCCCAGCGTGAAGGACGACGCCGGTGGCGCCGATGCCGTCGCCCACGCGCAGGGCCTGCTTGAGCGAGGTGAGCGACTTGCGCCTGATCTCGCGATCCTTGGTCGCGCAGTTGATCAGGTAGACGGCGTGGATCACCACCGCCTCGACCCGCGAGCCCTGCATCGCCTCGCGGAAGCCGGCGAAGTCGTCGTCGCCGTAGGCGGTCGGGCGCCACATCCGCGGGCTCTGATGGAAGATCTGGATCGCGTCGCAGTCGAGCTCGACCCCGCGCTCGACGGCGTTTGCCAGCCCTCCGGCCGTGGAAACATGGGCTCCGATTAGCACCGGAGCCCTCGTTTCCCGCATTCCAAAGCCATCGGCGCCACTTTAGCGACGGCCTTCCGCGAGGCCCGATTGGGTCGGATTAGGCCCGATTAGGCCCGATTACGGCAGAGAGCCGGTGGATTCTGCCAATCTCGCAGGCCGCCGGATAGGTCGCTGCGTAAAGGAACTGGAAAAAAACCGAGAGTCGGGGACTTTGAGGTGACCAAGCCCCAGACGGTCGAGATCGAGGGCTACTCCCGCAGCCCGGCGGCTCGAGGGCAGTGATGAGGCGGACTGCTACTTCCCGACACCTTCGGGAACGATGCGGACTCCCCGCTCGTACCAGTTGCCGACCGGTACTTCAGCGATTAGGACTTCCGTTTCGCTGCGGAAGCTCACACCCTTAACGCCGACGACGGCGTTGATTAGTCCCTCGGCGAGCTGCTCTCGCTCATCAGGCGAGAACACACCCTCGAGGAGTCGTGCCTCGATGAGTGGCATTCGGCCCTCCTCCGTGCGATCAACAGACCTCCCACGATGATCCACCTCTCCGCTGATCGATGCAAGTTGCAGGGACGTCGGGGGCGCCCGCTTCCAGGCGC
>JBKPIV010000097.1:0-24978 GCA_046730395.1 Actinomycetota bacterium
CCGCGTTTTGTGCCCCAAACTTGTTGGGGCCGCCACAACCCAGGCGCCCGACTCTCGGGGAGCCGGCTCGGCCCGGCTACCCGCGCCTCAGGACAGGCTCAGCATCACGTGCTTGATGTTCGTGTAGTCCTCGAGCGAGTAGATCGAGAGGTCCTTGCCGTAGCCCGACTGCTTGTAGCCGCCGTGGGGCATCTCCGCGGCCAGCGGGATGTGGTCGTTGATCCACACGCAGCCGAAGCGCAGGGCGTTCGCCACCCGGTGCGCCCGGGCCACGTCCCGCGTCCAGACTGACGCGGCCAGCCCGTACCTGGTCCCGTTGGCCCAGGCGATCGCCTTCTCCTCATCGTCGAACGGCTGGACGGTGATGACCGGACCGAAGATCTCGTGCTGGATCATCTCGTCGTCCTGCTCCAGGTTGGCGACCACGGTTGGCTCGAGGAAGAACCCGGGAAGCTCGGGCTCCGAGCCGCCCGTGACGACCTCGGCCCGATCGGGCCGGCGCTCCAGGAACCCCTCGACCCGCTCGCGTTGGCGCTCGGAGTTCAGCGGCCCGAGAGTTGTGTCCTCGGAGCTCAGGTCGCCCATCTTGTAGCCCTTCGCCTCGCTGGCAAGGCCGGAGACGACGTCTTCGTAGACGCCCTTCGACGCCAGCACCCGCGTCGCCGCGGTGCAGTCCTGGCCCGCGTTGTAGTAGCCCGTTCCCGCGATGGTCTCGAGCGCCGTCTCCATCGGGACGTCGTCGAAGACGATCACCGGCGCCTTGCCGCCGAGCTCGAGGTGCACCCGCTTCAGCGTGTCGGCGGCGGCCTTCGCGATCCACTTCCCGGTCTCGGGCGATCCTGTAAGCGCGACCATGTCGACGTCCGGATGCGTGACCAGCGAGGAGCCCGCCGGCTCGCCGTGTCCTCCGATCACGTTGAAGACGCCGGGCGGGAAGATGTCCCCGGCGAGCTCGGCAAGCTTGATCGTGGTCACCGGGGTGGTCTCGGCCGGCTTCAGGACGACCGTGTTGCCGGCTGCGAGCGCCGGTCCAATCTTCCAGATCGCCATCATCAGCGGGTAGTTCCACGGCGTGATCTGCCCGACCACGCCAACGGCCTCGCGGCGGACGATCGACGTGTAGCCCTCGGTGTACTCGCCGGATGCCCGCCCCTCGAGGCAGCGCGCCGCGCCCGCGAAGAACCGGACCTGATCGGACATCACGGGCATCTCGTCCTCCATCACCGCCTTCCGCGGCTTGCCCGCGTCCGCGGACTCCAGCGCTCCCAGCTCCTCCGCGTGCTCGTCGATCACGTCGGCCAGCTTCAGCAGGGCCGCGGATCGCTCGGCGGGCGTCTTGGTCGACCAGTCGTCGAACGCCTCGCGTGCCGCCCCGACCGCGCGGTCCACGTCCTCCGCGGTCGACAGCGGCGCCTCGGCGATCGGTTCGCCGGTGGCCGGATTCACGACCTCCTCGGTCTGCCCCTCAGCCGGATCGACCAGCTCGCCGTTGATGAAGTTCTTCAGTTCGGTCAGCGTTGCCGTGGCCATTGCTCCTCCTGATTTCGCCTAGTCGCTGCTGCTAATGATCGCTCGGTCGTCGTCAGCGCGCTCCCTGGGTGGAGCGAGTCGCGGTCGCGCCGGCTCCGTCGGCGCCCGGGGCGCCGTTGCCGCTCGGCCCCGCGATTCCCAAGATCTCCCCGGGTGGGGTGTACTCCGCGCCGACCCCCTCGGCGACGGCCGGATGGGTGACCTTACCCCCGGCCACGTTGACGCCCAGCTCCAGGCCACGATCTCGCCGCGCGGCCTCGCCGACCCCGAGGTCGGCGAGCGCAAGGACGTAGGGCCGGGTCGCGTTCGTGAGCGCGTACGTCGACGTGATCGGGACAGCGCCCGGCCTGTTCGTGACGCAGTAATGGATGATCCCGTCGACCTCGAAGGTGGGATCGGCGTGCGTGGTCGGCCGTGAGGTCTCGAAACACCCGCCCTGGTCGATGGCCACGTCGACGAGCACCGCGTGCGGCAGCATCATGCCGAGCTGGGAACGCCTGATCACATGCGGCGCCCGCGCCCCGTGAACGAGCACGGCGCCGATCACCAAGTCCGCCTGCGGCAGGCGCTCCTCGATCGATAGCGTCGAGCTGAACACGGTCGAGGCGCGTCCCCCGAACGCGATGTCCAGCTCGCGCAGCCGATCGATGTTGGTGTCGTAGACGAACACGTCGGCCTCCATGCCGATCGCGATGAACGCGGCATTCATCCCCACCGCTCCCCCACCGATCACGATCACGTTCGCCGGCGCGACTCCCGGCACTCCGCCGAGCAGGATCCCGCGACCGCCGAGCGGCCGCTCGAGCATGAACGCCCCAGCCTGGGTGGCGATCTTGCCCGCAATCTCGCTCATCGGCGCAAGTAGCGGGAGGCGCCCGTTTCGATCCTCGACGGTCTCGTAGGCAACGCAGGTGGCCCCCGACTCGCAGAGGCGGCGGGTCAGCTCGGGGGCCGGAGCCAGGTGGAGATAGGTGAAGAGGGTTGAGTCGGCCCGCAGCAGCGAGACCTCCTCGGGCTGTGGCTCCTTGACGCCGAGCACGAGATCCGCCTCACCCCAGACGTCCTCCGCCGTGGGCACGATCCGCGCGCCCTGCGCCTCGTACGCGGAATCCTCGATCGCGCTTCCCGCTCCCGCTCCGGCCTGAATCATCACCTCGTGTCCGTGCTCGGAGAGCTCGCGCGCGCCCACAGGGGTCAGGGCCACTCGATACTCGTCGGCCTTGATCTCGGTTGGGACCCCGACCTTCACGCTCGCACCTCCTCGGGCGTCGAGACCTCGATCCGGCAGCCTCGGCGAGCCAGCTCCACGAACATGTCGTCGGGCTCGATGCACCGCTCCGGCGGCAGCACACCCCGCGCCTCGATGAGGTCGGCCGCAAGGAGCCGCACCGCCGCGGCCGCGGGACCGGCGGTCGAGACGATCCCGCCCCCAAGTCCCCACTCCTCAATCGGCTTGGTCACCGCGCGCACCCGGACGCGCCGCCTCCCCGCGGCCGCGTCGACGATGTGAACGGACGTCGTGCGAGTCGACGGAGGAGCGGCCTGCGCCGCCTTCTGCTCCACCTCCGACGCCGGAGCGTTCACCAGCTCCCGAAGCACCGCAAGCAGATTCGGCGAGAGCGACAGGCGGAAGCTCGCCTCGCGGCAGGCGAAGCTGTCCCCAAAGGTGCGCAGCTCCGAATGCAGGGTGTGAATGGTCTCGGCCGGGCCGATCGGCTCACCGAAATCGACCGTGCCGCCGTCAGCGAGCGGCTCGATCTGCTCGGGCACGCCCTCGCGCAGCACCACCGGGCGCATGGTCAGCTCGTCGAGCAGCGTGCGCAGCGCATACGGAACGCTGAACCCGGGAGGCGGGTCGAGGTCGCGCCCCGCCGCCGCCACTTCGATCGAGTCGATCGCGGCCGGCGGCCCGGCCCCATCGGCCGCCGCCCGAAGCTCGCGCACCGCCATCTTCGCCATCAGGTTCGTCTTCCCGGGGGCAGATCCGATGCCGAGCAGCCCGAGGAGCCCCTGGCGCTCGAACTGGTTGTGCAGCTCGAGCTGCAGCTCGGTCATCCAGTAGAGCCCGCCCAGATCCAGGTAGTGGCAGCCGGCTCGCAGGCAGGCGGCCATCGCGTCGAGGTTCACGCGGTAGCTCGCCGAGTTGATCAACACGTCGCACCGGCCGAGCGCCCGCGCCAGGGATGAGGGATCGTCCGGCTTGGCCCGGGCGTCGGCGAATGCCGCCCGCGCCTTGATGCCGCCGTGTAACGAGGCAACTTGCTCCGCCCGCGACTCATCGAGGTCGAGTAGCACCAGATCGTCGACCTCGTCGGAGGAGGCCAGGTCGCGCACGATCGCCGGCGCGATGGTTCCCCCGGCTCCCAACACGGCAACCCTCATCCCACCAGCTCCCGGGCTCGAAGCGCCAGCCAGAGCTCGATTCGGTCGGTCGCGCGAGAGAGGTCGCGCCCGGTGAGCTCCTCGATCTTGCGGATCCGATAACGGAGGGTGTGGCGATGGCAGTAGAGCTCGCGGGCCGCGCGCTCCCAGTTCCCGTTGTGCTCGATGTAGGCCTCGAGCGAGCGCAGGAGCTCGCCGCCGTATTCGCCTTCGGTGCGCTCGATCGGCTCCAGCAGGCCGTCGCTGTAGAGGCGCAGCGCGTCCTCGTCCTGAAGCGAGAGAAGCAGCGTGAAAGCCCCGAGATCCTGATGGCTTGCCACCTCCGGCGAGTCGCCGTCGGAAAGCGACGTCGCCTCCAGCGCGCAGCGGGCCTCGTGGAAAGCGCGCCGCAGCGAGCCGACGGCGGAGCGGCGAGAGGCGGCGACCCTGACCTGGCCCATCGCGGCCGCCAACGCGGAGCGAAGGTCCGCGGCGATATCGACCGGGTCGCCGGCTCGCCCGTCGATCACAGCGCAGAGGAGCGGCCTGCCGGCGGCGGCGCTGGTGGCCACCAGTGCCGGGATGCCGGCGTCGGCGAGCTCGAGCTCCAGGGCCTGCTCCCCGGCCTGCGTGTCGTCCAGGTCGAAGACGAGCACCGCGGCCTCCGCGCCGATCCCGAACGGGCGAAGACGGCCGCGCAGCTCCTCGGCGTCCAGGCGACCGCTGAGGGTTTCCGCGAGCAGGTCACCGGCCAGACGACGCTCCGTCTCCCGCACCACGCGTTCCCGCATCAGCTCGAGTCCGACCACCATCGCCCCCTGGCGGGCGGTGAGCCGCTCGAACTCGTCGAGAGGCTCGCGCTGGCTGATCACCGTCAGCCAGGCCACCGGAGCGCCGCCGCGCCGGCCGGGCACCGGGACGGACAGAGCGCGATTGGTGAGCGATTCGTGGTGCGGCTCGAACGGGCTCAGGGCGGCGGTCACCCGGCGCGCCGCCACCTCGGCGCTGAGCGCCTTCAACGAGGCCGCATTCGGGCCACCCTTCGCCGGGTGGCGCGAGAGCTCTCGGCCGGTCGCGTCCTGGACGATCGCCGACCCACCCACCGCGTTCGCCAAGGACCCGAGCACGGCCTCCAGCCCGCGGCCCTCGATCACCAGGCGCTCGAGGCGCTCGTGGACCTGGGTGCCGCGTTCGAGCACCGCGTAGTGCTCGTTGACGAGCGAGGTGAAGGCACGCTCCGTGATCGCGATGAACGGCATCTCGTACGGGACCTCGAACAGCGGCATGTCCAACTTCTCGGCCTCATCCACGAGCGCCTTCGGTACTCGCTTGTGCTCGAACCCGGTGCCCAGGCCGAGGCCTGCCACGTCGTGGTCGGCGAGGAGCACCAGGAATCGACGTTGCCTCGCGGCGCCGGTCAGCCGGAAGCCCGTGGTCAAGAGGAGTTCGCCGCCGGAGAGCCAGGGGGTCGGGTCCTCGAGCTCGGAGATGTGCACCCAGCGGATCGGGCGGTCCGCGGCGCCGCGGCCCGCGAGGAGGTCGAGACCGCAGTCGGAGACGAGCCTGCCTACCGTCAGCATCGCCGAGAGGGCAGCGGCCCGCGGGCGAGCGGTAGGCCGATCCCGACCCTGATCGCCGCTTGCCGTTTGCCGCTTACCTGGATCACTTGTTGACTCGAGTCCAAGCCTCCTCCAGCACCGGACGCAGCACGCTCTCGATCTCCTCGAACTGCTCGGTGTCGCAGACGAGCGTCGGCGCGAGCTGGACCACCGGGTCGCCGCGGTCGTCGGCGCGGCAGATCAGCCCGCGCCTGAACAGCTCGCCGGAGAGATATCCGCGCAGGAGCCACTCCGACTCTTCGTCCGTGAAGCCCTCCTTCGTCTCCTGATCCTTGACCAGCTCGATGGCATGGAAGAAGCCGTCGCCGCGGACGTCGCCGACGATCGGGATGTCGCGAAGGCTCTCGAGCATTGCCCGGAACTCCCCTTCCTTCCGGCGCACGTGACCGCAGATGTCCTCCTGCTCGAACACGTCGAGGTTCGCCATCGCGACGGCCGCGGCCACGGGATGACCGGCGAACGTCAGCCCGTGGGTGAACATCTCGGTGCCGTGCATGAACGGCTCCGCGATCCGGTCGGAGACGATCATGCCGCCCATCGGCACGTACGCCGACGTGAGCGCCTTGGCCACGGTCATGACGTCCGGCACGTAGCCGTAGCGCTCGCAGCCGAACCAGTAGCCGAGGCGCCCCCACGCGCAGATCACCTCGTCGGAGATCAAGAGGACGTTGTGGCGGTCGCAGATCTCGCGCACCCGCTGGAAGTAACCCTCCTGAGGCGGAATGCACCCCCCGGCGTTCTGCAGCGGCTCCAGGATCACCGCCGCGACCGTGTCGGGATGCTCGTAGAGGATCTTCTCCTCGATCTTGTCCGCCGCCCACAGCGGATCGCGGCCCTCGGGCCAGTGATAGCTATTGGTGTTCGGCACCTGATAGCCGCCGGGGACGAGCGGCTCGAACTCGTATCGAAGCGCGGAGATCCCCGTCGCCGAGAGCGCCCCGAGCGTGGTGCCGTGATACGCGACCTCCCTGGTGATGAACTTGGTCTTGCGTGGGTTTCCCGCGCGCTGGTGGTAGGCGCGGGCCAGCTTGATCGCCGACTCAACGGCCTCCGAGCCACCCGAGGTGAAGAAGACGCGGTTCAGGTCGCCCGGCGCCAGCGACGCGATGCGATTCGCGAGCTCGATCGCACGCGGGTGCGCGTAGCTCCATATGGTGTAGAAGTCGAGCTCCTCGACCTGGCGTGCCGCGGCCTCGCCAAGCTCGGTGCGGCCATGACCGGCGTTGACGCAGAACAGCGCCGAGAGGCCATCCAGATAGCGGTTCCCGTGCTCATCCCATACGTACGGCCCCTCGCCGCGGACGATGATCGGCACCTCGGCGGTTTCGTACGCGCCGTGGCGCGTGAAGTGCATCCACAGGTGCCGCTTGGCGAGCTCCTGGAGGTTGGTGCCCGCCACGGCCGCGGTCGTTGCGCTGGTCGTTGCCATCTAGTCTCCTCCCGTCCTGCGACTGCCTGTCCAGCCTCTATCGACGTTCCGTATAAACCGTATCCCCCGGGACGGGATTGCACAACGGGGATTAGGTTCAAAGATCCTACCCGGTTTTTGTACGAATTGGCCAACGGTTATTTGCCGTTTTGGGGATTCTGCCCTTGCGCCGTCATCCCAAGCGTCATAGGCTTTTCCTCACTTGAACGGGTGCCTTCCGCCGCTCGATCGAAGGCCGGCGGACCCCGTGCAGGGAAGCGAGAAGCCGAGGAGGAGCCAGCTTGGATCGGGGCAGCTTTAGCGGGATCGACGCCACCGGGAGCGTCGGCGGAGAGCCGACGGTCCGCCTCGACCGCGTCAGCAAGCACTTCGGCGACCTGGTCGCCGTCCGCGACCTCGAACTCGACATCGGCCGGGCCGAGTTCTTCACCCTGCTGGGCCCCAGCGGGTGCGGCAAGACGACGACCCTGCGGATGATCGCCGGCTTCGAGCAACCCACCGCCGGACGGGTCCTGATCGACGGCGCCGACGTCGCGGGTCTCCCGTCCTACAAGCGGCCCACCAACACGGTCTTCCAGAGCTACGCGCTCTTCCCGCACCTGAGCGTCCGCGAGAACGTCGCCTTCGGCCTGCGGCGAAAGAAGGTTCCGAAGAGCGAGATCGCCAATCGCGTCGAGTCAGAGCTCGAGCGCGTCGGTCTCGCCGCCGAAGTCAACCGGAAGCCGAACCAGCTCTCCGGTGGTCAGCAACAGCGGGTGGCGCTCGCCCGCGCGCTCGTGAACCTGCCGAAGGTGCTGCTCCTCGACGAGCCGCTCGGCGCCCTCGACCTGAAGCTCCGCAAGGGGCTGCAACTGGAGCTGAAGAAGATCCAGCGCGACGTCGGGATCACGTTCGTCTACGTGACCCACGACCAGGAGGAGGCGCTGACGATGTCGGACCGCATCGCGGTGATGTCGAACGGTGTCGTCGAGCAGGTCGGCTCGCCCGAGGGCGTGTACGAGCGACCGCGCACGACCTTCGTCGCTGGATTCATCGGCGTCTCCAACCTGATGCCCGGTACCGTCGCCTCCGCGAGCGGCGATCTCGGCACGGTCCGTCTCGACAGCGGGCCCGAGGTGGAGACACGCGTTGACGGGATCGCGAGCGGCGAGCGCTGCCACGCGGTCGTACGCCCGGAGAAGCTTAGGATCCATCACGCGAAGGAGGCGGAGGCCGACGGGATGCCCAGCGTGGACGGGGTCGTCGAGAGCTCGGTCTATCTCGGGACCTCGACCTCGATCGTGGTGAGGCTGCCCGACGGCGTCGCGATGACGGTGCTCGTGCCGAACGCGAGCGAGGCCGAGCGCGCCAGGCTCCCAGGCGGGG
Source organism: Actinomycetota bacterium (assembly GCA_046730395.1). Taxonomy (GTDB): domain Bacteria; phylum Actinomycetota; class Thermoleophilia; order Solirubrobacterales; family 70-9; genus AC-56. The sequence continues at coordinate 8,305 of JBKPIV010000097.1, forward strand.
GAGCGACGGTGCGCCTCAGCTGGGCCCCAGAGCACATCCACGTGGTTCGCGAGTCGGCGGCCGCGGCCGCGACCGGCACGGAGGACGGCGTGCCAAGACAAGAGGAACTTCCGCAGACCGCCACTGCCTGAGGCAAGGAGACGAATTGACGATGCTCAGCAAGCTACGAATGGATAAGCGGGCCGAGACCGCTCGGCCACGACGGGCCAGGAGGGCGCTTGTGGCCCTGCTTGTGCTCGGCGCCAGCCTCGGCGTCGCCGCGTGCGGCGGGGGTGGCGGAATCGGGAGCGGTGGCGGCAACGCCAACGCGGAGACCGTCAAGGTGTCCGGCAAGCCGACCGGTTCCTGGACGATCTCCAACTGGCCGCTTTACATCGACAAGAAGACGGTCCCCGACTTCGACAAGGCGACCGGGCTGAACACCAAGTACATCGAGGACGTCAACGACAACGCCGAGTTCTTCGGCAAGGTGCAGCCGCTGCTGGCCAAGGGCCAGTCCGGTGGCCGGTCGATGTTCGTCGTCACCGACTGGATGGCGAAGAAGATGTACGACCTCGGCTACCTGCAGAACCTCGACAAGTCGGCGATCCCGAACGTGGAGAAGAACCTGGAGCCCAACCTTCAGCACCCGGCGTTCGACCCGAACCGCGACTTCTCGGTGCCGTGGCAGTCGGGGATGACGGGGCTGATCGTCCGCACCGACCTGGCGCCCAACGTGAACTCGATCTGCGATCTGTTCGATCCGAAGTACAAGGGCAAGGTCGACGTGCTCACCGAGCTTCGCGACGCGCTGCCGCTGACGATGAAGTGCCAGGGCGTCGACCTCAACCACGTGACCGAGGCCGACTGGATGTCGGCGGTCGACAAGCTCAAGGCGGCTGCGGACTCCGGTCAGATCCGGCGCTTCACCGGCAACGACTACGCCCGCGACCTGACGAGCGGCGACGTCGACTTCGTCATGGGCTGGTCGGGTGACGCGGTCCAGCTCCAGGCGGACAACAAGAACATCAAGTTCGTGATGCCCAAGGAGGGCTGCATGCTGTGGTCGGACAACATGGTGATCCCGGTCGGGGCGCCGAATCCGACCGCGGCCGAGGCGTGGATGAACTACGTCTACGACCCCAAGCACCAGGCCCAGATCGAGGACTACGTGAACTACGTCGCGCCGGTCGCGGGGACGAAGCAGGTGCTCCTCAAGCAGGATCCGAGCGTCGCGGACAACAAGCTGATCTTCCCGACGCCCAAGTTCACCGCCAAGTGCGACGTGGCGCCGACGCTGAGCGGGCAGGAGGAGCAGAAGGTAACGCAGGCATTCGACGCGGTGATCAACGGCTAGGCAGAGCTCGGCGGCGGCGGACTGGAGTCATGCAAACGGCGTCATGACCACGCTTCGCCGCCGCCTCACCCCGTACTTCCTGATGTTCCCGGGCACGTTCTGGCTCGTGGTCTTCTTCGTAGTGCCCATGTACTACATGGTGCGGCTCTCGCTCGACGCCGGGACACTCGAGACCGGCTTCCACTTCAACTGGCAGTGGTCGAACTACAAGGACGCGCTCTCCCTCTATGAAACGCCGTTCGTGCGCTCGTTCATCTACGCGGGGGCCGCCACGCTGATCGCGCTCGTGATCGGCTATCCGCTCGCCTACGCGATTGCGTTCAAGGGCGGCAAGTGGAAGAACGCGATGCTCTTCGCCGTCGTCGCGCCGTTCTTCACCACCTACTTGATCCGCACGATCGCCTGGGAGACGATCCTGTCCGACCACGGGGTGGTCGTCAACACGCTCCAGACTGTGGGCATCGTGTCGTCTAGCGGCCGCCTACTGCAGACAGCAACCGCGGTGATCGCGGGCATCACCTACAACTTCCTGCCGTTCATGGTGCTGCCGATCTACGCGAGCTTGGAGCGCGTGGACGAGAGCCTGATCGAGGCCGCCAAGGACCTCTATGCGTCCTCCCGGCAGGCGTTCCTGAAGGTGACCTTGCCGCTGTCGCTGCCCGGCGTCGTTGCGGGCACTCTGCTCACCTTCATTCCGGCCGTGGGGGACTACATCAACGCGTTCTTCCTCGGCAGCACCAGCAACCACATGATCGGCAACGTGATCCAGGGCCTCTACCTCACCCAGCGCGACTATCCGGCGGCGGCGGCGCTCTCGTTCGTGCTGATGGCGCTCATCATGGTCGCCGTGTTCGTCTACATCCGCTTCGCCGGCTCGGAGGCCCTGATGGGCGAGGAGGCGACCGCGGCGTGAGCATGCAACGAGCAAGCAGCAAGCAGGCGAGGCGCTGAGCGTGGAGGCGACCACGGCACCGCTCGGGTACGTGCACCGCGAGTCGGCGCTCAAGCGGGCCTGGGACTGGCTTCGCGAGCACGCGATCAACATCTATGCGGTCCTCGCGATCGCGTATCTGCTGATCCCGATCGCGGTGATCATCCTGTTCTCGTTCAACAACCCGGCCGGCAAGTACAACTTCACGTGGGTCGGCTTCACCCTCGACCACTGGCGGAACGTCTTCGGGCTCCCCGACCTCAACGACGCGCTGTTCACGAGCCTTCGCCTGGCGTTTTTCGCAACCGTGATCTCGACCGCGATCGGCACGCTGATGGCGCTCGCCCTGGTCCGCTACAAGTTCTTCGGTCGCCGGACCGCCAACTTCCTGATCGTGATCCCCATGGCGACGCCGGAAGTGGTGATGGGGGCGTCGCTCTTGTCGTTCTTCCTGATCGTCAACACGCCGTCCCTCGGCTTCTCGACACTGCTGATCGCCCACATCATGTTCTGCATCAGCTTCGTCGTGGTCGTCGTGCGCTCGCGCCTGATCGGCTTCGACCGCAGCCTCGAGGAGGCGGCCCAGGACCTTGGCGCGAACCCATTCCAGACCTTCATGAGAGTCACGCTTCCGCTGATCTTCCCGGGGATAATCGCCGCGGCCCTGCTGGCCTTCGCGCTATCGATCGACGATTTCGTCGTCTCCAACTTCAACTCGGGCACCACGGTCACGTTTCCCCTCTACATCTTCGGAGCGGCCCAGCGCGGCATCCCGGTGGAGGTGAACGCGATCGCGACCATCCTCTTCGTCACGACGCTGATCGCGATGGGCTTCACGGTCCTGCAGCAACGGCGCGCTGAGCGGCTCGCAGCGGTTCGACCGCCGCAGGAGGGCGAGGTCCTCGGGACACCGATCGTTCCGGCCGCGCCCGGCAGCGCCGGCGGCTGACGACCACAGGGCCGTTGCTCCTGGCTACACATTTGCGGGGTGCGCGGCCCGACGTGCACCTCCGCCGACGAGGTCGCCGTCTACAGGCCGAGGTCCCGGGCGATGCCCGGGGTGTGCGCACCGAGGAAGACGAACACCGGATGCGGGGCGCCGGCGGTGCCGATGTGGACCGAGGAGCCGTGGTGCGCCTCGTCCCCGATGCGCTCGGCGAGCTCGCTCGCCCGCTCCTCGGTCGCGGCCCCCACGAGCAGGTACTTCCAATGGCGCCGGACGTGGATTCCCTCATCCTGCAGGCGCTTCGCGAGGTCGAGCGTGTCGCGGAGCGTGGGGAGATCCACGCGAACCTCCCACTGATAGTCCCAGGGTCGCGCCGGCTCGGCCTCGGCCTCGGCCTCGTGGCGCTCATGCTCGGACTCCCGCTCGGCCTCCGTTTGGGGCAACGGCTCCGCGGCGTCCCTCCAGGCCTCCTCGTCGGGATGCCACCGGGTGAGCGCGATCACGGCGCTCAGCCCCTCGGATGAGATCAGCTCGCGCGCGACGCTCTCGGCCTCCCGCGCGGCAGCCTCATCGCGTGCGTACAGGAACAACCTCGAGCCGTCGCGGGTCACGATCACTCGATCGCCCAGCCGCCCGCGCGCCTCGTCGTCGAGGTCGAGGCTTCGGAGGCGCTCGCCAATCGTGAAGCCGTGCCGCTCGTCGTCGAGCTCGACCTCGACCCGCCACTCGTCGCTCGTGGGCGCTTCGCTCACGGGCGGAAGTCTCTCATGAGGGAGGACCGCCCACGTCGAGACTCCAGTGGCGGATAACGCCCACCATCCAGCCCTCCGAGTCGTGGCGCGGGTTGAAGGCGAAGCGACTGATCGTCCGCTGACCGCCCTCGTGGTCGCCGTAGAGGACCTCGATGGTGATCACGCCCCTACGTGCGATGGCCTCTCGTACTCCCGCCTGCCACTCGTCGTCCGGGTCGCGGATCGCCGCCTGCCAGAAACCGTGGTCGCCGGCCGGGATGAACTGATCCCGGGTCATGGTCCTGAACTCGTCGATCTCGGCATGCGGGGTCGTCGCAGCCGGCCGTTCCGGCATCAGGTGCCAGCCGAGCAGAACGGCAAGTCCCGAGCCGACGTTTCGCAGGGGAATCGCCAGGTAGATCTTCTCCTCGTCGATCTCCACCAGCCCCGTCCCAGGTTTCACCGAGAACGCCCGGAGGCTGAGGTCCCCGGTTGGCGATCCGAAGATCACCTTTTCCGGCGGGTCCTCCGCGCGCGACGGAAAGAGCACGGGGCGGATGCCGACAAGGAGCGAGCGTTCAGCAACCCTTGCGGCGCGGTTGCTGGAGCGAACGGCGCCGAAGGTCGCAGCGGCCAGCGGCAGGGTCCCGACGCCCGTGGAGAGCTCCGCGATCGTGCCTACGTCAGCCACGCGCGTGAGGCTAGCGTCATGCTCCGACTGGGGCCTTGGATGGCGCGTTAGCATGGCCTGGCGCCAGGAGGTTCGCCATGGAACTGCAGAATTCGTCAACCGTTACCCGTCACTCGCCAGCCGAAGCCGAGGCGCGGACGCTCCGCAACTACATCGGCGGCGGATGGGTCGCGGCCCGGGCCACCGAGACCCTCCCGGATATCGACCCGGCAACCGGCGAGGTGGCGGGGCTCGTCCCGCTGTCCGGCGCCGCCGACGTGGACGCCGCCGTGCGAGCGGCGAGGGCGGCTCAGCCCGAGTGGAGGGCCGTGCCCCCTCAGCGTCGGGCGCGGGCGATCATGAGCCTGCGGGACGAGCTGTGGCGCCGCAGTGAGGATCTTGCCCTGCTGGTCACCGAGGACATGGGCAAGACGCTCGACGACGCCCGGGGGGAGGTGCTGCGCGGCATCGAGTCCACCGAGGCAGCCATCGCGATCCCCCATCTGCTGAAGGGCGAGAACCTCGAGGGGGTCGCGGAGGGCGTCGACGTCGAGCAGGTGCGCCAGCCCGTCGGGGTCGTCGGCGCGATCACGCCGTTCAACTTCCCGGCGATGATCCCGCTCTGGTTCCTGCCGTTCGCGCTGGCGTGCGGCAACGGCTTCGTCTTGAAGCCGTCGGAGCGCGACCCGCGCCCCTCGGAGCTCATCTTCGAGTTGATCGAGGCGACGGAGGGGATCCCGGCCGGCATCTGCAACCTCGTGCACGGAGCGCACGACGCGGTCAACGCGCTTCTCGACCATCCAGGGGTTGACGCCATCTCGTTCGTGGGCCAGGCGGCCACCGCCCGCTTCGTCGCCGAGCGCGCCGCCGCGTCGGGCAAGCGCGTTCAGGCGCTCGGGGGAGCGCGCAACGCGATGGTCGTGATGCCGGATGCCCCGCTCGACGCCGCGGTGCCAGCGATGCTCGCCTCCGCCTTCGGGAACGCCGGACAGCGGTGTCTGGCCGGCTCGGTCGCGGTGCTCGTCGGGGACGCGGCGCGCCAAGACGAGGTGCGCGACGCGCTGCGTGACGGCGCTGCCGGGCTTCGCCTGGGCGCCGGCGCCGATCCGCGGACCGACGTCTCCCCGCTCGTCGCCCCGGAGGCCCGTGAGCGGATCGCCGCAGCGCTCGACCGCACCGGCGCGGAGGGAGGGGCCATCGTGCTCGACGGGCGCGACTGCGATCCCGGACCCGCCGGGACGATGATGGGCCCTACGATCGTCGAGGCAACCGACCGCGAGGCGGAGATCGCGCGGGAGGAGCTGTTCGGCCCGCTGCTGACGTTGGTGCGAGTGGACGACCTCGACCAAGCGCTTGAGTTCGTGAACGGATCCCGCTATGGCAACGCGGGCGCGATCTTCACGGAATCGGGCGAGGCGGCGAGGCGCTATCGGTACGGAGTGGAGGCGGGGATGGTCGGCGTCAACATCGGGGTCCCGGCACCGGTCGCGTGGTTCCCGTTCTGCGGCTGGAAGGACTCGCTCGAAGGCGACCTACACGCCAACGGCAGCGACGCGGTCGACTTCTACACGCGCAAGAAGGTCGTCACCTCGCGCTGGTAGTCAGCGGGCGCCCGGCGCGGGCAGGCCATCGGTCGCGAGCCGCTTGTTGGCGTAGCGTTCGTCGCCGGTGACCTCGTCGCCGAGCCACGAGGGTGGCTCGAACTCATCGGCCGCTTGCTGGGAGTCGAACTCAACCTCCCCGACGACCAGCCCCTCCAGGTCACCCTCGTAGACGTCCACCTCGATCGTGGCCCCGCCGTCCTCCACGTAGTGCCGGCGCTTGGCGACCGCCCGATCGGAGAGCGACCGCAGGGTCTCGAACTGATCGGCGCCGATGTCCACCTCCACCTCGGTGCGGCGCTCGCCGGACCCGTGCTTTACGGTCATCACCGTTCGTTCGCCGATTCGCCGCACCCGGAGCTCCCAGTCGCCGCTCACGGCGAGGTAGGCCTGCTCGATCGGCTCCGAGGGGCATCGCTCGAGCCACGCGGGCGGCTCGGAAATCAGGAACTTTCGCTCGAGCTCGATCACCTTCCGACGTGGATGCCGACCCGCTCAGGGAGCCCGGCGACGAAGCGGGTCACCGGGCCGGGTCGCCGGGATTCCTCCTCGAGGCGCTCCTTGCGCACCAGGGCCGCTCGGACGATGGTCCCACCGACGTAGCGAAGCGGCTCCGGCGGCACCCGCACTTGGGGTGGCTCGACGATGGCCAAACGAGTTGACTCGTCGCGGCGGTCGAGCGCCAGCGCGGCGAGGGTGCGGCCGACGAGATGCGAGGGGCCCACCCCATTCCCCGTGTAGCCGCAGGCGAAGTGAACGCGACCCGAGCCGAGCTCGCCCACCAGGGGAACGTGCGTCGGCGAGACGTCGATCGGCCCACCCCAGGCGTGGGCGACGCGACGCCCGGATAGCTGGGGAAAGAACCGAATGAGGTGGCGCTCGACCTCGGCGGCGACGCGCGGGTCGAGCTCGGCGCGGCCGTCGAGGCGCGCCCCCGGCACCACCCGGCCGCCGCCCCAGCCGAATGCGATTCGGCCGTCGGGGGTGGTGCGGAAGTAGTGCACGAGATGCCTCGAATCCGTGATGCACTCGCCGCCCGTCCACCCGATCTCCTCCAGCACGTCCGGCACCGGCTCGGTGATGACCATGTGGCTCGAGGTCACGGTGAGGCGGCGCCGCAGCGGTCCGTGCCCGGCCATGGCGGCGCCCGAGGCGAGGATCACGGATCCCGCCCGAACCTTTCCTGAACCGGCGTCCACGGCGACATGCCCGCGGCGGGGCCCAATCGCACCTGCCCGCGTGCGCTCGAAGATGCGCACGCCAGCGTCGATGAGCCGCGAGCGCAACCCGCGCGCGAGCCTGGCGGGCTGTACCGTCCCCGCATCGGGGTAGAACGCCGCCCCGCGGAACAGGGGCGAATCGCAGCGCTCCCTGACCTGGGCCTCGGCGAGCGTGCGGCACGCCTCTGCGGCCCCGAGCTCCCCGCAGGCGTCGGCCGCCTCCCGCCACGCGCCATCCTGCGCGGGCGCCGTCGAGGCCTGCATGTAGCCGGCCCGGCGGTACCAGGCGTCGACTCGTTGCTCCTCGCACCAGGCGCCGATCGAGCGGACCGCCTCCGCGGCGGCGCGGGCGAGCTCGAGCGCTGCGGGTCCCCCGAACCGGCGCCGAAGGGTCGGGACGCTGAACCAAAGGGCGTTGACGAATCCCCCGTTGCGGCCGCTGGGACCCGTTCCGCACTGCCCAGCCTCGACCAGGACCACCCTCGCCTCGGGCTCCAGCTGCTTGACGAACCACGCCGTCCACATCCCGGTGTAGCCGCCACCGACGATGGCGACGTCCGCATCAACCTCGCCCTCGAGTGGTGGCTGCGGCGGAGCGGGCCCCACCTCCTCGAGCCACCATCCCTGTGCCGTGTGGCGAGCCGCCATACCGGCTGAGTGTGACGCCTGGACCTTCGCGGGTACAGCCCGGGTTTGCAGGCGCCTAGGCCGGGAAGGCAACCAGGGAACGCATCCCAACTGAAAGCCTTGGGGTCGTCGGAGGCTTCGAGGGTCGAATTTCGTCCACGATGTCGTCGTTATTCGACCGCGGGCCATCAACCGCCGCCAGGACGAACTGCTCGCGCGAGCGCTGAAGCGTGGCGAAAGGCTCTACGCGAAGAAGCCGAAGGCGGTCACGAAGCGAATGCGCTCACACTGGCGCCACTGGCGCTGACGCCGGCGCCCGGCCTTAGAGCGCCGTCTCGCCTCCGCGAGCCTCGTGGACCTCGATCAGCTCCCGCTGGACGTTGCGGGGCGCGCCGTCGGGCCTGCGACGGGTCCACGAGCCGTCCTCGCCCAACACCCACGCGTTGGTGTTGTCGGACAGCGAGCGATCGAGCACGTCGAGCAGCATCCGGCGAATCCGTGCGTCCTCCACCGGCGTCACCAGCTCCACCCGGTTGTAGAGGTTTCTCGGCATCAGGTCGGCCGATCCGATGTAGACGCACTCCTCCTCGCCCGGACGCTCGAACGAGTAGATCCGCGAGTGCTCGAGGAAGCGACCCACGACGGAGACGACCTCGATCGTCTCCGAGATGCCGGCGACCCCGGGGCGAAGCGCGCAGATGCCCCGGACGTTGAGCGCGATCCTCACCCCGGCCTGCGAGGCTCGGTAGAGGGCCCTAATCGACGGCGCATCGAGCAGCGCGTTCATCTTCATCCGGATCCGCGCGGGGTTGTCGGGCGAGTGCGATTCGATCGTGCGCTCGATCTCGTCCAGGATCCCCTCCTGGAGGTTGAACGGAGCCACCAGGACCTTGCGGTACCGGCGCGGGCGCGAATAACCCGTCAGGTAGTTGAACATCTCGGCGATGTCGTTGCCGATCTCCGGATCGGCGGTAAACAGCCCGAGGTCCGTGTAGAGCCGGGCGGTCTTCGGGTTGTAGTTGCCGGTGCCGACGTGGGCGTAGTGACGCACGCCGTCGCCCTCGCGACGGACCACCAGCACGCACTTGGCGTGGCTCTTCAGAGCGGGCAGCCCATAGACCACGTGCACGCCAGCCTGCTCGAGCTTCTTCGCCCACCGGATGTTGGCGCGCTCGTCGAAGCGGGCCTTGAGCTCCACCATGCAGACCGCCTGCTTGCCCCGCTCGGCGGCCTCGATCAGCGACGGGACGAGCGGGGAATCGGCGCTCGTCCGGTATACGGTCTGCTTGATCGCCAACACGTCCGGGTCGGTCACCGCCTGGCGGACGAAGCGCTCGACCGAGGTCGTGAACGAGTCGTAGGGATGGTGGACGAGGATGTCGCCCTCCCGCATCGCCGCGAAGACGTCCGCATCCTCGCCGTCCTCGCCGCGGAGGGCGGCCGGCGTCGCCGGTGTAAGGGGGGGATCGCGGAGCTCGCTGAACCCGGCGAGGCCATAGACGTCCGAGAGGTCCGCGACGTCGAGCAGCCCATCGACCTCGTACACCTGGCGCTCGCCGATCTTCAGGGCATCCCGGAGCTGGTCGCGCAGCCGCGGGCTCATCGTCCGCTCGACCTCGAGGCGGACGACCTCGCCGAAGCGGCGCCGCCTGAGCTCCTCCTCGACCGCCTGAAGCAGATCGTCGGCCTCGTCCGACACGTCGTAGTCGGTGTCGCGGGTGACTCGGAAGAATGAGTACGCCGTCACCTTCATCCCGGGGAAGAGGGACCCGAGGTTCGCCGCGATCACGTCCTCAAGCGGGACCAGCGTGGTGCCGCCGCCGATCGCCACGAAGCGGCCGAGGAGCTCCTTCGGCACCTTGACCCTGGCGATCACGTCCGCGTCCTGGTCGGGATCGTGCAGCGAGACCGCGAGACTGAGCGAGAGGTTCGAGATGTAGGGGAACGGTCGCCCGAGCCCGATCGCAAGCGGCGTCAGGGCGGGGAAGATGCTGTTCTCAAAGGCCCTGTCGAGCTCCTCGCGCTCCTCGGCGCTGGCGCGCTGCGGGGAGATGATCCTGATCCCGTGCTCGGCGAGCGCGGGGCGAACCTCGCGCTCGAGGCAGCGTGTCAGCCGGTCGCGCTGGTCGATCACCCGCTCGCGGATCTCATCGATCTGCTCGGAGGGCCCCATGCCGTCGGCGCCGCGGGCGTCCATCCCCGCCTCCAGCTGGTCGTGGAGGTTCGCGACCCGAACCATGAAGAACTCGTCGAGGTTCGACTCCCAGATGGAGCAGAACTTCACCCTCTCGAGCAGCGGCACCGAGGCGTCCTCCGCGAGCTGGAGCACGCGGTCGTTGAAGTCGAGCCATGACAGCTCGCGGTTGAAGTAGAGGGACGAGTCCTCGAGGTCGGGGGCCGGACGCGTTAGCGGGCTCGGCCTCGCCTCGAGGGTCTCGGCCGCAGACGGTTGGGCCTCGGTCGGATCCATTCAGCTCCTACCGAGACCATGCTACCGGCGGGCCGCTCAGGCGGCCAGTCGGCGGCGCCTGGGCGAGGCGGCGAGTGGTCCGTCGACCCGCCGGCGCGCGAGGTGAGCTTTTCCGAGCGCTAGCGGGGACGAGGCCGGCGACCGAGCTGGGCCTCTAGCCTCGGTGAATGCGCAAGGTCTTCGCCCTCGTCGCGGCGATCGTCTTCGTCGACACGGCGTTCTACGCCGCGATCGTGCCGCTCCTCCCCCACTACGTCGACCAGCTCGGCCTATCTCAGACGCAGGCCGGGGTCCTGACCGCGTCGTACGCCGCGGGGACGCTGATCGCGTCGCTGCCGGGAGGGATGTGCGCGGCACGCTTCGGGGTCAAGCCGACGGTGCTCACCGGCCTCTCGCTGATGGCGGTCTCGAGCCTCGTCTTCGGCTTTGGCACCAGCGCGACCGTGCTCGACGCCGCCCGCTTCGCCCAGGGCGTCGGCGGCGCCTTCTCGTGGGCGGGCGGGTTCGCCTGGCTGATGGGGGTGGCGCCGAGAGAGCGACGCGGCGAGGTGGCCGGCTCGGCGATCGCCGCCGCCGTCTTCGGTGTGGTCGCGGGGCCCGTGGTGGGCGCCGCCGCGGTCGAACTCGGCAGCCGCGAGGTCTTCGGCGCGGTTGCGCTGACGGGGGCGTGTCTCGCCGCGTGGACGGTGCGGGTGCCCTCCGGGGCGCCCACTGGAGAGGGCATCTCCGGCCTCACCCGCGGCGGAGTCGGGCTCTGGGCGGCCGTTGGCCTGTTCGGGCTGCCGGCGGCGTTCTCGGGCGCGATCAACGTGCTCCTGCCGCTTCGCCTGGACGAGCTCGGAGCCGGCGCGGTCCTGATCGGGGCCATCTTCCTCGGCGCCGCGGTAGTCGAGGGCACGATGACTCCGTTCGTGGGACGCCTCTCGGACCGTCGCGGGCGGCTGGCGCCGATCGGCCTCGGGTTGACCGCGAGCGCCGCAGTCGGAGCCCTCCTGCCCCTGATCTCCAGCCTCGGCCTGCTTCTCGTGGGCACCGTCGCGATCGTCGCCGCGCTGGCGATGTTCTGGGCCCCCGCCTCGGCGATGCTCTCCGACGAGTCAGAGGCGATCGGCCTCGACCAGGGACTCGCCGGCGCCCTGATGAACCTCGCGTGGGCCGGCGGCCAGGTCATCGGGGGCAGCCTCGGCGGGGCCCTGGCGGACACCGCCGGCGATGGGGCGGCATACGCCGTGCTCGTCGGGGCCTGCCTGCTCAGCCTGGCGCTGGTGGTCCGGCGCCGGCAGGCCGTCGTCGCCCCCTAGTCCCAGCTCCTCACCAGCTCGTCGGCTTGCCCGGCGCGAACAGCCACGCCTGGAACAACCCGTCGAGACTCTGTCCGCTTTCGACCGCCGCGAGCTCGGTGAAGTCCTGGACGGTCGCGTTGCCGTACCGGTGTTCGGCGATCCAGTCCCGCAGGATCCTGAAGAAGGTCGCGTCGCCGACCCGCTCGCGGAGCGCCTCGAGAGCCATCGCCCCACGCTTGTAGATCGAGGTCGCGAACAGGTTCCCTGCGTCGCCTGGATCGCCGGGCGACGGGTCCCAGAAGCGGCGTTCGCCCGCATCGTGGACGGCGTAGAGATGATCGAAGCGCTGCTTCGTGGTCGGACCGCCGGCGTGCTGGCCCCAGTACCACTGGGCCCAGGTCGCGAACCCCTCGTTGAGCCAGATGTCACGCCATCGCGCGGGAGTCACGTCGTCACCGAACCACTGATGCGCGAGCTCGTGGGCCAGGCCCATCTGGCCGGGAGCGCGCTCGAACAGGGGCCTCGTCTGAGTCTCGAGCGCGTAGCCCACGAAGCGGGCGTGGTCGACGGTGGCCCCGGTCTCGCCGAACGGGTATAGGCCGAACCCGTCGGCGAACAGCTGGAGGATCGGGCCGATCTTGGAGAGCACGCGGTCACCGGGCGTTCCCTCCCGCGGATCGACGGCGACGTAGGAGGGGATACCCGCGGCGTGCGAGCTCCTGGTCTTGAACCGGCCGGTGGTCACCGTCGCCAAGTAGGTGGCCATCGGCGCGCCCTCGTGCCAGGCGAACGTGGTGTGCCGGCGATGGCGGGCGCGACGGACGAGCCTTCCGTTCGCCACCGCCTTATCGCCGGTGGGCACCGTGACTCGGAAGTCGTAGGTGGCCTTGTCGGTGGGATAGTCGTTGCATGGAAACCAGGTCGGCGCGCCCTGGGGCTCGTCGGCCACGAACGCGCCGTCCGCCGTCGGGATCCAGCCGTCCGCAGACCCGTCGGGATCGATCACCGGATGCGGCTCGCCGCGGTAGCGAACCAGCACTGTGAATGCCCCGCCGGCGGCGATCCCGGCGACCGGCGTGACGATCAGCTCCTGGCCCTTGCGGCGGAAGCGGGCGCTTCGGCCATTCACTCGCAGCCCGGTGATCTCCGGCCCGCGGAAGTCGAGGTCGAAGCGCGCCAGCCCTTCGCTGGCGACCGCCCTGATGCGCGCTGCCGCTCGGAGCCGGTTTGACCGCGGTGCGTAGCGCAGGCGAAGGCCGTAGTGGCGCACGTCGTAGCCGCCGTTGCCGGCGTGAGGGAAGAACGAGTCGCCGAGTCCAGCTGAGCCGTCGACGAGCCTGACCTGTTCGGGCGCGGCGGCCGCCGCCGCGAGTGGCGGCCCGGCGACTCCGACGGCAACTAGCGCGACGGCGAGCCGAGCCCGACCGTCAATCGCCGCCGTCCTCGCCCTGGCCGCCGATGGCCCGAGAGAGCGCGGCGACGGTGCGGGCGAGCTCGTCGGCCAGCGGCCCGGGGCGCAGCTCGCGGAGGCGCCCGGCCAGCGTCCCGTAGTACCACCGAACGTCCTCGGGGGTCTTGCCCGCGTGCGCCCAGAGGTCGTCGCCGTGGATCCGATACCCGCGGAGCATCGTCCGCACGTTGTCGAGCTTGTCCGCGAGCGAGACCAGGAGCGCGCCGGGCGACGCGCCCTCGAGCTCCGCGAGGTACTGCTCCTTTCGCCGCCGCCACGGCGGGCGCGGTGAGCCGTAGCTGTCGGTGCACTCGTCGACAATGTCGGCCACGACCCTCCCGTAGCGCCGCCGGATGTCCTCGAGGCGCTTGAGCCCGCCCTGGTCCTCGACCGCATCGTGGAGCAGTGCGGCGATCGCTTCGTCCTCCGACCCCCCTTCCTGGATCACCAGGCCGGCCACGCGGAGCAGATGGGCGATGTACGGCTGGCGGTCGCTGCCCCGGAGTTGACCGGCATGGGTCTCGGCGGCGTACCCGAGGGCGTCCACGAAGCGCTCGCCCAGCTCTCGCTCCCGCGGTCGGCGCGACGGCAGAGCGGCACGCGTCTCCACCGGCCCTAGGCTATCGGCCCTCGGGGTGCGGCGCAGCCCTACGAGCCTCCTCGAGCTGGGCCGCCGCCTCGGCCGCGCGCGTTGCCGCCTCGCGCTCCTCCCGCTCGGCGGTTTCGAGCGCGCGGCGCGCCTTCTCGGCGCGCTTCGCCGCACGCCGCCGCTCGCGTGCCGCCTGCAGCCGGCGCTCCATCGCCCGCTCCAACCGCTGCCAGGTGGCCGCCCGGTCCTGCTCGCTCCAAAAGGCCCGGAATCGGTCGTAGAGCAGGCGGCGGCGCGCCTGAAGATGGACGCTCAAGATCTCGAGCCCGCGGTACGACGTGCGGTGCGGGGCTCTCGATGCCAGCGCCGGGTCGAGATCTGGGGCGCTGCCGGCGCGCTCGCGAACCGCCGCGGCATCGGACTCACGCAGCTCGGCGAGGTGGCGTTCGACTCGCGGCAGCATCACGTCGCAGTCGTGTAGCTCGCCGAGGATGTCCTGAAGGTCACGGGCGCGCCGGCGCGCCACCTCCGCCGGGCGGCCGAAGCAGAACTCGGTCGCCTCGAGGACGTACCTGAGCCGCTTGGCCGCGATCCGCATGTCGTGCTGCGCCCGGACCGCGCGCGGCTCGAGGGCGCGCGGGGCGAAGGAGCGCATCTCCTCAAGCCTCACCCGGATGATGCGCGCCGCGTTGTCGGCCAGCGGCTCGCGGGGGTCCAGCTTGCGAACCCGCCTGGCTCTCACGCCGGCTCCCTCGCGGAGATCGCCTCCGCCTCCAGCACCAGCTCGGAGAGGCGCTCGCTGAAGGCCGCGAGCCGGTTCGCGTCGACGAAGGCTTGGAGCTCGGCGTTCGCTTCGGCCTGCTCGGCGCGGATCTGCTCGACGAGGCTGGCGACTCCGGGGCGGTCCGGTGCCGAGAGACCTTCCGCGAACTCCTCCAGCGCCGCAATCGTAACGTCCGCGTCGCGGCGCTCGCCGAGCGCGTCCGCGATCGCCTTGACCTCCCGCAGGGACTCGTCGAACTGCTCGGCCGGGAAGCATGGCTCGAAGATCTCGAGCGCCGCCCGCAGGCGCCTGGTGGCGACACGCATGTCGTGGACGCGCTCGATGTCCGCCACGTCGAGCACGTCGTGCGAGTGGTCGGCGACCTCGCGCGCCCTCACGGCGACGATCTTCGCGGCGGCCCCGGCGTACGGGTCCTCCGCCGCCAGTCCCTCGATCGCCCGCGCCTTCGCCATGCGGGTCGCAGCCTATCTCAGGCGATCGACCCCGGCCACAGGGTTCGGTCAGGCGGCGAGGGCGTGCGGGGCGCCGTTCTCGGCGCCGTTCAGGAGGTCGAGGATGACCCCCTCTCGCAGCCCGCCCTTGCCGATCTGGAGGGGCTGGCCGAGGAGCTCCGAGAGTTTCTCGAGCAGCAGCACTCCGGTCGGCAGGATGCGAACCCGGCGAGGGTCGAGCTCGAAGCGCTTTGCCACCTCCAGGATCGGATCGCCGGTGAGCACGCGAATCGCGCGCTCCAGGGTCTCGTACTCGAGGACCGCGCCGACCAGCGTGCGCAGCGACGTGGCGCTGCCGCCGACCGCGACCGCCTGAGCCGGCTGATCGAACTCCACGTCGTCGAAGAACTCGGCGATGTGCTCCCGGACGGCGCGAAGCTCGGACGCCGACGGGGGATCGTTGGCCAGGAAGTCGTCGGCGACCGAGCCGGAGCCGATCTTGAAGGAGTGCACGGCGCGGACGCCGTCGCTGGCGTTGCCCAGCACGACCTCCGATGAGCCGCCTCCCACGTCCACGACGCCCACCTCGCCCTCCACGGGATGACCGAGGGTCTTGGTCGCACCGATGAACGCGAGGCGCCCCTCCTCGTGCTCACTCAAGATCTCGACGTCGACGCCCGCCACCCGCTTGATCTCGGCGACGACCGTGTCGCGGTTGGCGGCCTCGCGAATCGCCGCCGTGGCGACGGTGCGAATGGCCTCGGCGCCCACCTCCTGGGCGAGGCGCACCTGGGTCGCGACGGCCTCGGCCACCTCCGCGACCTTCTCCGCGTCGATCGCGCCATCGTGCTGTGAGGCCTTGCCGATGCGCGTGTAAGCGCGCTGTTCCATCACCTTGCGGAGCTGGCCTCCGTCCGGCTCGGCGACCAGGACGCGGGTCGTGTTCGAGCCGATGTCGATCGCCGCGCAGAGCATCCTTCGCGTCGGTCCATGTTGTCAGACCGCACGGATGCGGCGCCTACGGAGAAAGCCCAGTAACACCGCGTTTACACCTCGTTCACCGCCGGTTGACCGCGGCCCCCGCCAGCCGCCGAAACTAGGGGACAGCGAGCATGGACGATCGTTTTTCCGAGCGGCTAGGACTCGGCGTCCCGCACGGGTGGTGGGCATCAGCATCGCTCCTGAAGTCGTTCGAGGCGGCGGGATTCGCATGGGTACAGGTCCACGCACCGCCCTCCTCGGTGCTCGCGGAGCCGCGGCAATGCGTCGCATATGCGGCGGCGCTCCGGGGCCTCGCTCGCGACGACCAGACTCCGGCCGGTGGTCCACGCTCCGGACGGCCTGAGGGCCGGCTCCTCCCTCGCCGATGCCGCCCTCGAGGGGCTGCTCTCGTACGCGGTCGCGATCACTGCCAGCCAGGGTCGTCTGCACATCATCGCCGAGCGCAGAAAGACCTCGCGGGCAACGCTCGTCGAGCCCGTGCTCGATCTGGTGACCCTGTTCCACCTCCACGACAACCTCGGCGTGCGCTGGGCAGGCGCTCGCTCCGATCCAGCGCTGGACCCGCTGCGCCTCGACCTTCACCTCCCGCCCGGCGCGGGAACC
>JBKPIV010000098.1:0-3490 GCA_046730395.1 Actinomycetota bacterium
CTACTGGCTCGGGATCGCGGGGATGCACACGGTCAGGGGCTCGCCGCCGCGGCGCGAGCTCGGCCGCAGCTTCGCCCACACGATGATCCCGATCGCCCTCGCCTACCTGGTGGCGCACTACTTCAGCGCCGTCGTCTTCCAGGAGCAGGCGCAGTTCACCTACCTGCTCTCCGATCCGCTCGGCACCGGCGCCAACATCTTCGGGACCGCGTGCTCCAGCTGCGGGATCAACTATGGGGTGATCAGCGCGAACGCCGTCTGGTACGTCCAGGTGGGGGCGCTGATCGCCGGGCACGTGGCGGGGCTGACCCTGGCCCACGACCGGGCGATCGCCACCTACGACGACTACCTGAGAGCGTCGCGCTCCCAGTACTTCATGCTCGCGGTGATGGTCGGCTTCACGTCACTGGGGCTCTTCCTGCTCTCCCAGGCGAACGGCTGAGAACGGAGGGGCGATGAGCCACGTCTTCCTCGTCGCCCACGCCGGCCACTTCCTCTGGATCCTCTACGTGATCCCGGTGGTGATCGTCGTGATCGCCTCGATCCAGGCGATCATCCGGGAGCGCCGCGGTCGGGACCACTAGGAAACAGGGTGAGGAGGCGCTCGACCGCGTCTCTGTCGCCCACGATCCGCGCGCCCCGTTTACGTGGTCTCATCATCTACCCGTCGGGGTCCCGCCCGGAGTCGGTTTTTCCCTGCTCGCATGCGAGAACCAGCAGCGGTTACAGCGGCCTGTGCGGGCTAATCGGGGCCAACATCGCCAATTTCGACCCCGAACCTCTCCTGCTCCTGTTGGCCCCGGCGCCGCTCCAGGCTACTTGAGCGGCGAGCCGCAGCAGCCGGTCCCTCGCGACGTGGTCGCGACGATGGCGCCGATCGCCGGCGGGGGAGCGCCCGGCCTGGTGCCGCCTCACTCGGCGTCGATTTCTGGGTCGACGACGTCGCGCGGCGGTGGAGGGCGCTGCCCGCTCGGGCGGACGCGTGATCGTGGCTCCCTACGACGTCCCCGGCGGGGGCCTGCGCCAGGCAGTCATCGCCGATCCCCTTGGGGCCGCCTTCTCCGTCACCACGGTGACCGCCGGGGACGGCTGAGCCGCGAAGCTAGTGGTCCCGCCCACAAGGACGCGACCGCTAACCGTACTCGCGCGCGCCCAGGATCTCGCCCAGGCGGCGCTCGAGTGCGACCGAGATCGCCGCCTTCGAGGGGCCCTCGGCGAGGCGCTCGACCAGGGCCTCGAGGAAGCCCTCGATGATCAGGCGGCGGGCGTCGGCCTCGGGGAGCCCGTGAGAGCGCAGGTAGTGGAGCTGCTCGGGATCGATCTGGGCGACGGCGGCGGCGTGGGTGCAGCGGACATCGTTCGCCTCGATCTCGAGCCCGGGGATGGCATCGGCATGGGCAGACTTCGAGAGGAGGAGGTTGCGGCTCTCCTGGAAGGCGTCGGTCTGCTGGGCACCGGGATCGACCCTGATCATCCCGCGCCAGACGGCCGTCGCGGTCTCCTCGAGGACGCCCCGGAAGGCGAGGTCGGAGGTGGTGGAGGGGGCGGCGTGCTCCTGGGTGGTGTCGAAGTCGAGGTGCTGGGAGCCGGCGCCGGCGTAGGCGCCGGTCACCCTGGCACTCGAGCCCTGCCCGACCAGGTGGGTCTCCATCCGCACCTTCCCCCGCCCCGAGCCGAACCCGAGCGCGACCCAGTCGAGGGTGGCGTCGCGCTCGACCTGGGCTCGCTGGGTGGCGAACACCCAGCAGCGCTCGCTCAGGCCCTGCGCGGAGACGTACCGGAGCCTGGCCCCGGGCCCGACGACGATCTCGGTGACGGTGTTGAAGAGGCCGTCGCGCCCCCCGTCGGTCGACAGCCACTGCTCCCAGACCTCGGCCTCGGCGCCCTCCTCGAGCACGATCAGCGTCCGGTAGGGGACCGAGCCGCCGTCGGCGTCGTGGACCGCGGCGAGCTGCACCGGCGATTCGAGCCGGCCCTCCCGCGGCACGTAGACGAGCGCCCCGCCGCGCCAGGCGGCGTCGTTGCGGGCGACGAAGGGATCGCCGGAGTCGACCAGCGCGCCGAACCTGCCCTGGAGCAGCTCGGGCCGGCTCTCGGCAGCCTCCGCCAGGGTGATCGCCAGTGCGCCCCCCGCGCCGGCGCCGCCGTTCCCAGGTTCGACCAGCGCGGTCCCGTCGACCTGGACCAGGCGGGCGCCGGCCTCGGGGGGGTTGAGGACCGCGTCCGCCCGCCGCCGTGCCTCCGGATCGCCGTCGGCGACCGCGTAAGCGTCCAGATCGAGCCCCCCGAGGTCGGTGAACTCCCACCCCGGTGTCTTCTGCGTCGGGAGCGGGGGGAGACCGTTGCGCGGCGCGGCCGTGGCCGCGTCAGCCAATCGAGCCCTCCATCTGTAGCTCGATCAGGCGGTTCATCTCGACCGCGTACTCCATCGGGAGCTCCTTCGCGATCGGCTCGATGAACCCGTTGACGATCATCTTCGACGCCTCCTCCTCGTCCAGGCCGTGGGCCTGGAGGTAGAAGATCTGGTCCTCCCCGACCTTCGACACGGTCGCCTCGTGGCCGACGTCGACGTCGTCCTCGCCGATCCGGATCGTCGGGTAGGTGTCCGAGCGCGACTCCTCGTCCAGAAGGAGGGCGTCGCACACCACCTTCGACTTCGACCCGGTCGCGCCCTTGGCGACCTCGAGCAGGCCGCGGTAGGAGGTGCGACCGCGGTCCTTCGAGATCGACTTGGAGAAGATCGACGAGGTCGTCTTCGGCGCGGCGTGGATGATCTTGCCGCCGGCGTCCTGGTGCTGGCCCTCGCCGGCGAAGGCGATCGAGAGGATCTCGCCGTGGGCGCGCTCGCCGAGCAGGTAGATCGACGGGTACTTCATGGTCAGCTTCGAGCCGAGGTTGCAGTCGACCCATTCCATGGTCGCGTTCTCGTGGGCGACGGCGCGCTTGGTGACCAGGTTGTAGACGTTCTGGGACCAGTTCTGGACGGTCGTGTAGCGGACCCTCGCGCCCGGCTTGGCGATGATCTCGACGACCGCCGAGTGCAGCGAGTCGGTCGAGTAGACGGGCGCCGTGCAGCCCTCGATGTAGTGGACGTCCGACCCCTCCTCGGCGAGGATCAGGGTGCGCTCGAACTGGCCCATGTTCTCGGTGTTGATCCGGAAGTAGGCCTGGAGCGGCATCGCGACCTTGACGCCGGCGGGTACGTAGACGAAGGAGCCGCCGGACCAGACCGCCGAGTTGAGCGCGGCGAGCTTGTTGTCGTTCGGCGGGATCACGGTGGCCCAGTACTCGCGCACGATGTCCTCGTGTTCTCTTAGACCGGAGTCCATGTCGAGGAAGATCACGCCCTGCTTCTCGAGGTCCTTGCGGACCTGGTGGTACACCGACTCGCTCTCGTACTGGGCCCCGACGCCGGCGAGGAACTTGCGCTCCGCCTCGGGAATCCCGAGGCGGTCAAAGGTGTTCTTGATGTCCTCGGGAACGTCGTCCC
>JBKPIV010000099.1:0-17641 GCA_046730395.1 Actinomycetota bacterium
CCCCTCGAGCTCGAGCTGGTCGGCGAGCTGCTCGATCTGCTCGATCACCTCGGCGTTCCTCGGCAGGGCCACTGTCGCGATCATAGGCACGACGCGCGGGGGAACCCATGGTTCCCCCGCGAGCCGCCTCCTTCTGCTTGCATCGCAGCACTGTGCGAGCCTGCGTCTGCCTACCGACCTACAACGAGCGCGCGAACCTCGAGGCGATGATCACCGCGCTCCTCGACCGGCTCGACGAGGACGACAGCGTGCTCGTCATCGACGACGCCTCCCCCGATGGAACCGGCGAGCTCGCCGACCGGCTCGCCGACCGCCACGATCGGGTCGCCGTCCTCCACCGTGCCGCGAAGGAGGGCCTCGGCCCGGCGTACCTCGCCGGCTTCCGCCGCGCGCTCGCCGACGGCGCGGAGCTCGTGCTGGAGATCGACTGCGATTTCTCCCACGATCCCGATGACGTGCCCAGGCTGATCGCCGCCGCAGCCGAGGCCGATCTCGTCCTGGGCTCCCGCTACGTGCAAGGCGGCCGGGTCGAGAACTGGGGCGCCGGACGTCGCTTCGTCTCGCGCGCGGGGTCGCTCTACGCCCAGGTGCTCCTCGCTGCGCCCGTCCGCGACCTGACCGGCGGCTTCAAGTGCTACCGCCGGCAGGTGCTGGAGCGCATCGACCTGGACGCCGTGTCCTCCCGCGGCTACGCGTTCCAGATCGAGACCACGTACCGGGCCCTTCGCGCCGGGTTCCGCGTCGTCGAGGTGCCGATCACGTTCAGCGACCGCGAAGCCGGCGCGTCGAAGATGAGCCGGTCGATCGTGCTCGAGGCGATCTGGCGCGTCCCCTACCTCGGGCTCCAGGCGGTCACCGGCCGTCTACGCTGACCGAATGGTCGAGGTCACCGACGCCACGTTCGCAGCGGAGGTCCTGGACGCGGGCCGCCCGGTCGTCGTCGACTTCTGGGCACCCTGGTGCGGGCCGTGCAAGGCGGTCGGAACGGCACTCGAAGAGCTCGAGGCCGAGCACGGCGACCGAATACTGTTCGCGACCGTCAACATCGACGCCCACCCGCTCAACGCCGCCGATCACGGCGTGCTCTCGCTGCCGACCGTGATCCTGTTCGAGGCCGGAGCGGCGCAAGAGACCGTGGTCGGAGCGCGGCCGCGCAGCTACTTCGAGCGCCGGTTCTCTCCCTGGCTCAGCTAGCCGGAGCGGGCTCCAGCTTCACGCGCGGGTCGATCAAGGCCTGGATCACCTCGCCGGCAAAGTTGACGATCGCGATCACGAGCGCGGTGACGGCGACCACGCCGGCGATCACCGGCAGGTCGTTGCGGATGAGCGCGTTCCGGAGCATCTGGCCGAGACGGGGCGGCCCGAACGCGGTCTCGACGAAGAGCACTGTCGGCAGCGCGAACCGGCCGATGTCCATCGCCACCATCGGCACCACCGGGATGAAGGCATTCGGCAGCGCATGCCGGCGGAGCACCGCCCACTCGCTCATGCCTTTCGCACAGCGAGAGGATCAGCACAACATCACTGCCCACGCTGCCCGTCCGAGCGCGTAGGCGAGCACCTCAGGCTCCTGGCCCTCCGCCGGTCGCGAAGTGCTCGAAGCCCTCGAGCTCCACGAGCCGGCCGCCGAGGCGCAGCTCGACGCCATCGCCGCGCTCGCAGCGGCCGATCTCGGCGAACCCGCCCGGCTCGGAAAGAGCAGCGAGCAGCTCGTAGTCCTCGCCGAAGCCCAGATCGGTGAGCTCGGCCCCCTCCGCGAGCGGCACGCGCTCGAGGTCGACCACCAACCGGCAGCGGGAGCGCGCGGCGACGTGGCCCGCGTCGCGGGCGAGGCCGTCCGACAGGTCGATCAGGGCGTGCGCGGTGCGCCCCAGCACCCGGCCTTCGGCGAGCCGGAGCGGCGGGCGGACGTAGCGGCACTGCCTAAACGCGGCTCCGGATGCGCCGAGCGGCCCGGTCACGACGAGGATGTCGCCGGGCTGCGCGCCGGCCCGTCCCGGAACGCGCTCGGACGTGCCGATTGCGGTGACGCTCAGGACGAGCCGATCGGCCGCGCTCGTGTCGCCGCCGATCACGGGCGTCCCTGCCTCCGCGAGGCCCTCATACAGCTCCACTACGTCCGCCACGGCGGTGTCGGATGGTGCCGCCAGGGTGACGACGAGCCCCTCCGGCTCGGCCCCGGACGCCGCCAGGTCGCTGAGGTTGACCGCGGCGGCGCGAAATCCGAGGTCCCGCCACGAGATCCAGTCCAGCCTGAAGTGCACGCCCTCGACGAGCACGTCCTGGGTGACGACGCGCCCGTCGGCCAGCTCGGCGGCGTCGTTGTCGATCCGCACGGCCAGCCCGCGGCCCTCGAGCTCGGCGAGCAGGCCGAGCTCGCCGACGTCAGCGAGCCGCGATCCCGATGACATCGACCGGTCCTTCGCCGGCCCCGATCTCGACCAGCCCCTGGGCGACGGCGCGTGACGAGGCGGCGGCGGCCTCGCGCGCCGCCTCCGGGAGGGACTGTCCCTTGGCCAGGGCAGCCGCGAGCGTGGCCGAATGGGTGCAGCCGGCCCCGTGCGTCGCGGCGACCTGATGACGCTCGACCGGGATCTCGACGTGCTCGCGCCCGTCGAAGAGATGGTCGACTGCGTCGTCGCCGTGGCCGCCCGTGACGATGACCGCAGGGGCTCCGCGTTCATGGAGCCGGGCCGCAAGCTCTCGCCGGGACCCCGACCCACCGGCGAGTGCCTCGGCCTCCATCAGGTTCGGCGTCACCACCGCTGCCAGAGGGAACAACAGCCCTACGAGCGCGGCGACCGCATCGTCCTGCAGCAGTCGCGCCCCGGAGCTCGCAACCATCACCGGGTCGACGACGAGCGGCACCGGGTGTTCGGCGAGGAACCCCGCGACCGTCTCGACGATCTCCGCCGAGAACAGCATCCCGGTCTTGGCCGCGTCGACGCCGATGTCGGAAAAGACCGCCTCGAGTTGTGCGCGAACGAACTCCGGCGGCACCTCGAGGACGTCGCTGACGCCGACCGTGTTCTGGGCGGTCAGTGCGACGATCGCCGACATGCCGTGGCAGCCTGCGGCGGCGAACGCCTTCAGGTCGGCCTGGATGCCGGCGCCGCCGCCCGAATCCGAGCCGGCGATCGTCAGGCAGCGGGGAACAGGCGCCTCGGGCATTCGCAGCTAGCATCGTGTCACGGCGGTAGACGTCCGTGGAGGTGAGATGGGAAAGCCGTTCACGCACACGACGTGGCAGGTGAGGCCGGGGCGCGAAGAGGAGTTCGTGACGCGCTGGCGGGAGTGGGCCGAGTGGAGCCACCGGCAAGGGTTGGGCGCCCGGGCGCGGCTGCTCCGGGACGTGGAGAGCCCGGGAACGTTCGTCAGCTTCGGCCCGTGGGAGACGATCGCCTCCGTCAGACGCTGGCGGGGCGACCCCGGCTACCACGAGCGCGTCGCGCGGCTCCAGGAGCTGGTCGAGCACTTCGAGCCGAGAACGCTGGAGCAGGTCGCCGAGATCTGAGCGGCGCGACCGCTACGCTCGTCCGGTGGCGGTCGAGACTGCGCCGTGGGCGGGCATCCTCGAAGGCGAGGAGTTGGCCCACGTCGCAAACGAGCCGGCCCGCCGGGCGCGCGCGGCGCCGTTCCCCGACGACCTCTCGCCGAAGGTGCGCGCCGCGCTCGAAGCCCGCGGCGTCCACGAGCTCTACGAGCATCAGCTCGAAGCTTGGGAGGCGACCCGTCGCGGCGAGCATGTCGCCGTCGTCACCGGCACCGCGAGCGGGAAGTCGCTCGCCTTCAACCTCCCGGTGCTGGACGCCCTCGCGCGTGAGCCGAAGAAGCGGGCGATCTACCTCTACCCGACGAAGGCGCTCACCCAGGACCAGCTCCGCTCGCTGACGGAGCTGAAGGTACCGCGGATCCGCGCAGCGATCTACGACGGCGACACCGACGCCGAGCGCCGCTGGCAGATCCGCAAGTGGTCGAACCTCGTCCTCACGAACCCGGACATGCTCCACGTCGGCGTCCTACCTCACCACGACCGGTGGGGCGACGTGCTGGCCAACCTCTCCCACGTCGTCGTGGACGAGGCGCACGTCTACCGCGGCGTGTTCGGCTCGCACGTCGGGAACGTCCTGCGGCGTCTCCGGCGGATCGCGCGGATCTACGGCGCCGAGCCGCAGTTCCTGCTCGCCTCGGCCACGATCGCGAATCCCGGCGGCCTCGCCCACTCGCTGCTCGGCCTCGACGTCACCGTTGTCGGCGACGACGCGGCCCCACGAGCCGAGCGGACGATCGCCCTCTGGAACCCGGAACTGCTGGACGAGGAGCTCGGTATTCGCGCCAGCGCCATGGGCGAGGCGTCGCGGCTGATGGCCGACCTCGTCTCCCGGGAGCTCCGCACCCTCTGCTTCGCGAAGAGCCGCAAGTCGGCGGAGCTGATCCACAAGTTCACCGTCGACCGCCTCGGCCGCGAATACCGAGACCGGCTTTCGCCGTACCGCGCCGGGTACACGCCGGCGCAGCGGCGAGAGATCGAGCGACGCCTCGCCGCCGGGGAGCTGCTCGGCGTCTCGGCGACAGATGCGCTCGAGCTCGGCATCGACATCGGGCTGCTCGACTGCGTGATTTCCACCGGCTTCCCGGGCACGGTCGCGAGCCTCCGCCAGCAGTGGGGCCGCGCCGGCCGGCGGGGTCACGGCCTCGCGATCCTGGTCGCGAGCGAGGACGCGCTCGACCAGTACTTCATGCGCGAGCCCGAGACCCTGCTCGGGCGCCGCGTCGAGGCGGCGATCCTCGACCACGCCAATCCGCGCGTCCTCGACGGTCATGTCCGTGCGGCCGCGTTCGAGGCGCCGCTCGACGACGCCGACCGGGACGTCCTCGGCGACGAGGCACTCGAGCGGGCGGCGCTGCTCCCGGAGCTACGGGCGACCCCTGCGGGGTTCGTCTGGGCCGGCCGCGACTACCCCGCCGCCCGCGTCCCGCTGCGATCGACCAGCCCCGACGCCTACTCGGTGATCGACACCGAGACCGGCTCCGTCCTCGGCCTGGTCGAGCGCGAGCGCGCCTACTCGACGGTGCACGAGGGAGCCGTCTACCTGCACCTCGGGCGGTCATATCGCGTCGCCGCGCTCGACTTCGATGCCCGCCGGGCGCTGGTTGCGCCCTTCGACGGCGACCTCTATACGCAGGCGAAGAAAGACACGACCACCGCGATCGAGGAGCCCCAGCGCATCGAGCCGAGGCTCGGGCTGGAGTTGACGTGGGGTCGCGTGTCGGTCACCGAGCAGGTCGTCGCCTACCAGCTGAAGAAGGCCTCGACGCAGGAGACCCTCGACCTCGTCGCCCTCGACCTGCCCGAGACGACCTTCGAGACGGAGGCGATCTGGTTCTGCCCCGAGGAGTGGATGCTGG
The DNA here is from genome assembly GCA_046730395.1 of Actinomycetota bacterium. GTDB lineage: Bacteria > Actinomycetota > Thermoleophilia > Solirubrobacterales > 70-9 > AC-56. Next base: position 5,410 of record JBKPIV010000099.1, read on the forward strand.
AGGAGATCGACCGGATGCCGACCCTGCTCGGCAGCCTGCACGCAGCGGAGCACGCGCTGATCGCGCTGCTGCCGCTCTGGGCCATGTGCGACCGCTGGGACATCGGCGGCCTCTCGACCAACGTCCACTTCCAGACCGGCCGACCGACGATCTTCGTCTACGACGGCCACCCCGGCGGTGTCGGGATCACCGAGCGCGGCTTCGACGCCTTCGAAGGCTGGACGGCCGACACGGCGAAGCTCATCGCCGGCTGTCCGTGCGAGCACGGCTGCCCGTCCTGCGTCCAGTCGCCGAAGTGCGGAAACCTGAATGACATGCTCGACAAGGCCGCCGCGCTGAAGCTGCTCGAGCGGATGCTGAGTCGCGGCTAACTCGGCGGCAGCGCGACGACCAGCACCGGGCACTTCGACCGGCGGAGCACCTGCTGCACGGTCCGACCGAAGGGCGAGCCCCGCCTGCTCAGGCGACGCCGTCGGGCTGCGCCGAGTACGACGAGGTCGAAATCGCGCTCTTCCAACTCGTCGAGGATCGCTGCAGCGGCCTGCCGCGCGCGCAGTTGCCTGGCGACGATCGGAACGCCATACGCGTCACCGATCTCCTGCGCCCGGTCGTGGAGCTGCCGCGCCTCGAGCTCCTCCTCGTCCATCCTGGCATCGAGCGGAAGGAGCGCCGAGACCTCGACGACCGTCACCACCACGAGGGATGCGTGGTGCTCGGCGGCGAGCCGGCAGGCGACCTCGACGGCTCGCTCAGATTCCGGGTTGGCGCACATGGGGACGCAGAGCCGCCGGTAGCCCCTGGCGACGACCTGAGCACGTGGACGAGCAGCCACGGGAGTGGCCATGCAGCCACGCTACGCCGAGTCGCCGGAACGCGGTCTCAAAGACGAGGGCGACGACCTTAAGACGATCTTAAGAGCGAAGATCGCGCGACGAGCGGTAGCCTCCCGCCCGGACGCACCTCGGGAAATGAGCGACACGCACGAACCAGCCGCGGTGCCCGCGCTTGCCGAGCGTGCGGACCGGCTGGACGCGGTCAAGCGCGCCCTCATCGGTCGCCCGCGGTCGGGCGCAGAGATGGGCGAGACGCTCCTCTCCAAGAAGCTCGCGCTCCCGATCTTCGCCTCCGACCCGCTGTCGTCCGTCGCGTACGCAACCGAAGCCGCGCTGGTCGTCCTGGTCAGCACCTCGCTCAGCTCCGCGCACCTCGTCCTGCCGATTTCGATCGCGATCGCCGCTGTGCTCGGAATCGTCGTCCTCTCGTACACACAGACGGTCAAGGCGTACGAGACGAGCGGCGGTGCGTATGTCGTCGCCAAGGAAAACCTGGGAACCCTACCCAGCCTCGTCGCCGCCGCCGCCCTGCTCGTCGACTACGTGCTGACGGTATCCGTGTCGGTCGCCGCGGGAGTGCTGGCAATCACCTCGGCGGCGCCTTCGCTTGCCGACCACAAAGTCGAGTTCTCGCTGCTCCTGATCTTGCTGCTGACGCTCGTAAACCTGCGCGGCGTTCGCGAGTCGGGAATTGCCTTCGCGCTGCCGACCTACTCGTTCGTCGCGGTCATGTACGTGATGATCGGAACGGGGCTCGTGAAGTGTGCGACGAGCGGCTGCCCGCCGGCCCACGTCCCCGACCCGATCGCCGTCGGCGCAGCCGGCAGCGTGGGCGTTTTCGTCGTCCTCCGGGCCTTTGCGTCGGGTGCCGCCGCGCTCACCGGCGTCGAGTCGATCTCCAACGGGGTGGGCGCGTTCAAACCGCCTCAGGGCCGGAACGCCGCGACGACGCTCCTGGTCATGGGCGCGATGGCGATCTCGCTGTTCGTCGGCGTCTCGTACCTCGCGGTACACATGCATGCGCTCCCCAGCAACTCGGTCTCGGTCGTGTCGGAGATCGCGCGGGCGACGTTCCCCACCGGATCCCCCGGCTCGTTCGTCTACTACCTCGTGCAGGGCTTGACTTTCGCGATCCTCGTCCTGGCGGCGAACACGTCGTACCAGGGGTTTCCGCGGCTGAGCGCCATCCTCGCCCGCGACCGGTATTTCCCGAGGCAGTTCGTCAACCTCGGCGATCGGCTCGTCTACTCGAACGGAATCATCGTGCTGGCGGCGATCGCCTCGCTTCTGATCTGGGCCTTCCACGCCGACGTCAACGCCCTGATCCATCTGTACGTGATCGGCGTGTTCACCGCCTTCACGCTCTCGCAGAGCGGGATGGTGCGGTACTGGATGCGCACCAAAACGCCCGGTTGGCAGAAGTCAGCCGTCATCAACGGGGCAGGCGCCGTGGCAACGACGATCGTCGCCCTCCTGGTCATCGAGACGAAGTTCCTGGAAGGTGCTTGGGCGGTGGCGGTTGCGATCCCGCTGCTGGTCGGCAGCTTCCTGCTGATCAACCGGCACTACGGCAAGGTCGCCCGGCGACTCCGCGCCGGCGTCGGTGCCGTCGTCGCCGCGCCCGAGCCGACCAACGAAGTCGTGCTGTACGTGGAATCCTTCGACGCCGCCCTCCGCGAGTCCGTCTGGTACGCGCGGCAGATCGACGGAGACGACTTCCGCGCGATCCACGTTCCGGGTGCGCACAGCGACACCGGGATCCGCCCACGCTTCCGGCAGCTGACCGACATGCGCCCGGATCTCGAGATCGTGCACGCCGAGAACGGGCGCGTGGACGCGGTCATCGACTATCTCTGGGCGCTTCCGCGCGGAGAGTCGAACTTCGTCACGGCGATCGTTCCTGAGCAGTTCAAGAGGGCATCGCTGCTCGAGGCGGTGACGCGACGCACCGAGTTCGCGTTGAAGGTGCGCCTGCTCAAGCAGCCCGGAGCGGTGATCACGGACGTGCCAGTTCTGAGAAAGCGCGCTGCGGACTGGCGCCCACCTCAACGGCTCGCCTGCCGCGTCCTCGTCTCGGGTGCGCACGCGGCGTCCATGCGCGCCGTCAACTACGCGACCACGCTCGGCATCGAGGACACGAAGGCCCTGTTCTTCGCCTTCGACTCCGACGAGGTAGAGCGCATCCGAGCGGAGTGGAAGCTCCGTCCGATGGGGCTCGGCCTCGAGATCGAGGAAGCGCACTTCCGTGACCTCGGCGATCCGCTGCTCCGGTACCTCCGCCGGATCGCGGCCGACCCCGGCACGGTCACCGTCGTTGTCATGGCGGAGCTGATCTTCACCGGGTCGCAGCGGCTCCTGCACAACCAGCGCGCGCTCTACATCAAGCGGCTTCTCTTGTTCGAGCCGCAGGTGATCCTGACGAGCGTGCCATATCGCCTCACCTAACTAAGGCGACCGACGGTTAGTCTGAATCAGCATGCGCCGCTGGATCTTCGCGGCGGTTGCCGCAGCCGCTCTCGTGATTCCCGCGACCGTTCTCGGAAACGGCGGCTTGGGCGATGCGCAGTTCGGCAATGGGAAGTACCCGCTCGAGTCCCGCACGTTCGGGTGGTGCGTGCGCTACGCGGCGACGGTGCCGTTCTACCGCTCGTGCCTGATCGACCAGGCCACGCGCCTGGTCGCGCACACCGACGATCCGGCGAACGAGCTGCCGCGAATCGACGCGTACGTCCACTCGGTCGGCGGCTGGCTCCAGGGGAACTGCCACGTGATGATGCACACGGTCGGGCGGCGGTACGGGATGAAGGAGAAGGTCACGCTGACGAACCTCCTGAAGTACCTGCCGACGACGAACGACCCCGGCTGCTCCGCCGGATTCGCACACGGGCTGCTGATCGCGCTCGGCCCGCAGATCGAGAAGCTGGGCCCGAAGGGTGCCGCCGCAGACTGCCACCGTGCACCCACTCGCTACCAGCGCTACAGCTGCATCCACGGGCTCGGCCACGCGTACGCGCGTCAGTTCGACGACTTCATCGACCCGGCACTCGCCTCGTGCAGCAAGCTGGGCCCGAGCGACGCCCTCGACTGCTCGCAGGGCGTCTTCCACGACTACTGGATCTCGGTCGCCGGGCTGGACGGGACGCGCCGGACGGCGGGAACGGTCACCGCCCCGCGGAAGCTCTGCGCAGCGCAGCCGGCGCGCTACGTGCGGGTGTGCTGGTACCGGGCGCTGCTCGAACGGCCGCCCGCCAAGACGCCGGCGTCGGCCGCCGACCTGCTCGCGCTCTGCCGAGGGCTCGGCGGGCTCCAGCTGTCCGGCTGCCTGACCGGCGCGTCCTTGATCCGCTCCGACGACCCGCTGGAGCAGCTCCGCACCTGCGCCCACCTCTCCGGCTCGGAGGGCGCCGATTGCCTCCGCGGCCTCCGCGTGCAAACGTATGCGCTCGCGCCGCCCTCGATGCGGCTCGGCCTGATCCGCGCCTGCGCGAGCGTCCGTACGTTCCACCGCGCCTGCTACGAGTGGCTCGGGAAGACCCTGAACGTGATCACCAACGGGAGGTTCGAGCGCGGCGGCTGCCCGCGCCTGCGCTACGCAGCAGCCCGTGCCTCGTGCAGCCGCGGCGCCAGATCGTACGAGGGCGCGCTGGAGACGTTCAGCTAGGCCCGAGCAAGCCGGTAGCGTCCGCCGTTGACCGAGGCAGGAGAGACACCCGGTGAACCCTCGGGCTTGAGGACCAGCGTCTCCGCCGGTGCGTTCTCGAGCAGCCAGGTCAGATCCTTCGAGGTGAAGCCGCCCTGGAGCGTCGCCGGAGCGACGATCCGCTCGAAGTCCTCTGCTGCCCACAGCAGGCGTAGCGCGTGGGAGAGCGAGCGGCCCTTCTCGATCCGGGCGTCGACCGGAACGCCGGCGCGTACCGCGGCCCGCTCGACGGCCTCGAGTAGCGGCATGGCAACTCCGACTTCCTCGACGAGCGCCGAGTCCTCCGGGTACCGAAGCGGAACGACCAGGATGTACGCCGGCACCAGCGTCGCGTTCTCCGCATGGGCAATGCGAATCGCGGCGTCGAGCACCGTCGGATCGAGCGTCCCGCCGGTGAACGGAACGAGGATGCGGTGCTCGCCCGGCTTGCGTCGACGGAGATGAACCCCGCTACGCACGATGAGCGCGGCGGCGAGGAGGAGGGCGAGTGCGCCGAGTGCAATAACCGCGGCGATCACGGCGCCAGCTTGTCCCGCTCGGCGCGGCTAGTGACGACGCGGATGTCGATTCCGGGCAATTCACGCACCATCCGGGAGAGCAGCGATCCGCCGAAGATCTCGCGGCGGCGAGACTCGTCGGGCGTGCCAACGAAGACGTACGTCGACCCTCGCCCGGCCGCGACCCGGCGGACGGTGGCGACCAGATCGTCGCCTTCCTCCTCGAGGAAGTGGACGCCGAGGACGACTGCGAGGCGGCGCAGGGCGGCCAGCTGGGTCGCCTCCTCGTCCGTCGGAGGACGACCCGGCCGCCGGACCCAGAGCGCGTCCATCTCGGTGCCGAGCCGCTGGGCGGAGCGCCAGGCGCGTCGCATGATCCTTTGCGACTTCGGTTGCGGCTCGACGAGCGCGAGCACCCGCTCGGCGACGGCCTGCCGACTGAGCGGCTCGAGCGTCCGCGTGGCGCGGCGTTGCTCGACGTCCTCGGCAACCTCGCGAAGCGCGAGCTCGCGGAGCGACGAGAGCCGCTCGGCACGGAAGAAGTTGTCGAGCGCGACCTGCACGCGCTCGTGGGGGTAGACCTTGCCTGCACGGAGACGATCCTGGAGCGCCTCGGGGGTCAGGTCGACGAGGACGACCTCGTCCGCCTCGTCGAGGATGCGGTCCGGAAAGGTCTCGCGGACACGCGTCTCGGTGAGCTCGAAGATCGCGTCGTTCAGGCTCTCCAGGTGCTGGACGTTGACGGTCGAGATCACGTCGATGCCGGCATCGAGGACCTCCTCGATGTCCTGGTACCGCTTCTCGTTCCGCATGCCCGCGGCGTTCGTGTGTGCCAGCTCGTCGATCAACGCAAGCTCCGGCGCGCGCCGGATCACGGTGTCGACGTCCATCTCCTCGAGCTCGAGCGTCCCGTGCTGCGCGCGCATGCGCGGAACGACCTCGAGGCCCTCGGCCAGCGCCGACGTCTCAGGCCGGTCGTGCGGCTCGAGATAGCCGATCACGACGTCCCGCCCCTCGGCCTGCGCCTGCCGGCCCTCCTGGAGCATGCGATAGGTCTTGCCGACGCCGGCGGCCATCCCGAGCAGAATCCGGTAGCGGCCGCGGGCCACCAGCCCGACTCACGCGCCGAAGACGTTGTGAATGAGCAGGTCGATCAGCTTAATGCCGATGAACGGCAGGATCACGCCGCCCAGGCCGTAGATCAGCAGGTTCCGACGCAGCAGCGCGGTCGCGCCGATCGCCCGGTACTTGACGCCGCGAAGCGCCAGCGGGACGAGCGCGGGGATGATCAGCGCGTTGAAGATGATCGCCGAGATGATCGCGCTCTGGGGCGTGCCCAGGTGCATGACGTTCAGCGCGTCGAGCGGTCCGTTCTCCCCGGGCGTGGTCGCGTAGACGGTCGCGAACATCGCCGGCAGGATGGCGAAGTACTTCGCGACGTCGTTCGCAATCGAGAAGGTGGTCAGCGAGCCCCGGGTGATCAGGAGTTGCTTGCCGACCTCGACGACCTCGATCAGCTTCGTCGGGTTCGAGTCGAGGTCGACCATGTTGCCGGCCTCTTTGGCGGCGGTCGTGCCCGTGTTCATCGCCACGCCGACGTCGGCCTGGGCGAGCGCCGGCGCGTCGTTCGTGCCGTCGCCGGTCATCGCGACCATCCGACCGCGGCTCTGCTCCTCCTTGATCAGCGCCATCTTCGCCTCCGGAGTCGCCTCGGCGAGGAAGTCGTCGACACCGGCCTCCTGGGCGATGACGGCGGCGGTGACGCGGTTGTCGCCGGTGATCATGACCGTCCGGATGCCCATCTTCCGCAGCTCGTCGAAGCGCTCGTTCATGCCGCCCTTGACGATGTCCTTCAGGTAGACGACGCCCAGCGCCCAGTTGTCGCGCGAGACGACGAGCGGGGTTCCGCCCTGCTCGGCCACACCCTGGACGATCGAGTCGAGCTCGGTCGGCGCATTTCCGCCCCGCTCGGCGATGAAGGTCTTGACGGAGTCGGCGGCGCCCTTGCGGATCACGCTGCCGTTCAGGTCGATCCCGCTCATCCGCGTCTGCGCCGTGAAGGGGACGAACGTGTGCTCGCCGAGCTCGCGCTCGCGGAGCCCGAAGCGCTCCTTGGCGAGCACGACGATCGAGCGCCCTTCCGGCGTCTCGTCGGCGAGCGAGGCGAGCTGGGCGACCTCGGCCAGCTCCTTCTCCTCGACCCCGTTCACCGGCAGGAACTCGGCAGCCTGGCGGTTGCCGAGCGTGATCGTGCCGGTCTTGTCGAGCAGGAGCACGTCCACGTCTCCCGACGCCTCGACCGCACGGCCCGACATGGCGAGCACGTTCCGCTGGACGAGGCGATCCATCCCGGCGATCCCGATCGCCGAGAGCAGCGCGCCGATCGTCGTCGGGATCAGGGCGACGAGGAGCGCGATCAGGACCGTCTGCGACTGGGGCGAGCCGGCGTAGATGGCGTACGGCTTCAGCGTCACGACGGCAACGACGAACGTGATCGTCAGACCGGCGAGGAGGATGTTCAGCGCGATCTCGTTCGGGGTCTTGCGGCGCTCGGCGCCCTCGACGAGGGCGATCATCCGGTCCAGGAACGACTGGCCCGGCTCCTGGGTCACCTCGATCACGAGCCGGTCGGAGAGCAGCCTGGTGCCGCCGGTGACCGCAGACCGGTCGCCGCCGGCCTCGCGGATCACGGGCGCGGACTCGCCGGTGATCGCCGACTCGTCAACCGAGCCGACGCCCTCGATCACCTCGCCGTCGGCGGGGATCACCTCGCCCGCCTCGACGACCACGACGTCCCCCTTCTGGAGCTCGGGAGCGGGCACCTCACGCCCGTCCTGAAGGCGGGCGAGCGTCGTCGTGCGCGTGGCACGCAGGGCATTCGCCTGCGCCTTGCCACGGCCCTCCGCGACCGCCTCGGCGAAGTTGGCGAACAGCACCGTCAGCCACAGCCAGATCGAGATCACCGCGACGAACCACAGATCGCCCGTGTGGCCCCGGACGAGCTCGAGGAAGAAGATCACGGTCGTGATCACGCTGCCGAGCTCGACGATGAACATGACCGGGTTGCGGATCTGGCTCCGCGGATCGAGTTTGGGGAATGAGCCCTTGATCGCCGCGAAGACGATGTCCTTGGAGAAGACACTTGCGGAGGCGCGGGCCATTACGAGCTCTGCTCCTTGTCGAGTGCGAGGTTCAGCTTCAGGACGTTGACGCCGGGCTCGCCGAAGAAGCCGAGCGAGCGACCATCGGTGTTCTGGTCGATCAGCTTCTGGACCGTCCCGAGCGGAAGGCGCCGGACGACGGCGACACGCTTGGACTGCAACTGCGCGTACGCCGGCGTGATGTTTGGATCGATCCCCGAACCCGACGTCGTCACCGCGTCTACCGGGATGTCGCCGATCTTCAGGCCGGGGTTGTACGGCCCCTCGAGCTTCAGGATCGCGGCAGCGGCTGCCTTCACGTTCTTGGCGAGATCCGGGTTCGTCGGCCCGAGGTTCGCGAACGTCGTCGCGCCCGCGTTGTACGCGGGAGACGTCGCCGACGGGCGCTCGTGGAAGTACTTCGGGCTCTTGAACTCCTGCGCGGCAAGCTTCGAGCCGACGACCTTGCCGTCGCGCTCGATCAGGCTGCCGTCCGCCTTGTTCTCGAATGCGACCTGCGCGAACCCGGTCATGACCGCCGGGTAGGCGAAGCCGAAGGCCAGGGTGAGGATCACGATCGCGACCACCGCGCCTCTGAGGTCACGCGCCATCAGTTCATCAGCCCTTCGACGATCGGGCCGAGCGTGAGCGCCGGGAAGATCATCAGACCCGCGGTGAGCGCGATCACGCCGACGAGCAAGACGACGAACGTGCCGCCGTCGGTACGGAAGGTGCCGGCTGACTCGGGCACCGTCTTCTTGACCGCGAGGGAGCCGCCGAGGGCGAGCGCGGCCAGAAGCGGCACGAACCGGCCGAGCAGCATCGCGATCGCGCCGAAGTTGGCCGAGAAGTTGGTCGCGCCGTAGCCGGCGAACGCGCTGCCGTTGTTGTTGCCCTGCGAGTCGTACGCGTACAGCGTCTCGCTGAAGCCGTGGACGCCGACGTTGTAGATCGACGCCAGGCCGCCCTTGGTCGTGATCGCGAGCGCGGTCAGGAAGAGCACCATCGACGGGACGAACAGAGCCCCGAGCGCGGCGAGCTTGATCTCGCGCGCCTCGATCTTCTTGCCCAGCCATTCGGGCGTACGACCGACCATCAACCCGGCCACGAACACCGCGATGACGATGTAGAAGAACATCCCGTAGAGGCCGGAGCCGACCCCGCCGAAGATCACCTCGCCGGTGAACATGTTCACGATCGGCACGGCGCCGCCGTACGCCGTGAAGGCGTCATGGCCTCCTGCGACAGACCCGTTGGACGCATTCGTCGTCGCGACCGCCCACACCGATGTGTTGGCGATGCCGTAGCGAACCTCCTTGTCGGACATGTTGCCGCCGCTCTGGCCGTGTCCTTGCGTGATGTTCACGCCGGAGTTGCGCAGCACCTGCGAGCCATGCTGCTCAGCGGGCAGCGCCACCGCCACGCCGATGACGAACACCACGAACATGGCGACGAACACCATGGTGGCGTGCCGGCGCGCACCCACCATCCTCCCGAACATGAAGACCTGCCCCGCCGGGATGAGCAGGATCGCGAGCATCTCGAAGAAGTTCGTCAGACCGTTCGGGTTCTCGAACGGCACGGCGGAGTTCGAGTTGTAGAAGCCGCCACCGTTCGTGCCGAGCTGCTTGATCGCGATCTGGGACGCCGCCGGGCCGCGTGCGATCGTCTGCTGTGCGCCCTCGAGGGTCGTCGCCGTCGCGTGCCCATGGAAGGTCTGGACGACGCCCTGCGAGATCAGGATCACCGCGAGGACGACCGCGAGCGGCAGCAGGATGTAGACGCAGGAGCGGTAGAGGTCCTGCCAGAAATTGCCGAGCTCCCCGCGCGAGCGTCGGGCGATGCCGCGTACGACCGCGGCGAGGACGGCCATCCCGACACCGGCGGAGACGAAGTTCTGCACCGCCAGCCCCGCCATCTGGCTCAGGTACGACATCGTGTACTCGCCGCCGTAGTACTGCCAGTTCGTGTTCGTCACGAAGCTGGCGGCGGTGTTGAGCGAGATGTGGGAAGGGACGCCTGCCAGCTTGTCGGGATTGAGGAACAGGTGGCTCTGCACGCGCTGGAGCACGTAGAGCAGCACGAAGAACGGGACGCTGAAGATCAGCACCGACATTCCGTACGCCCGCCACGATTGCTCGCGAGCGTTGCCGACCAGCCGTAGGAAGCCACGCTCGAGCGAGCCGAGCGGGAGCCGCTCGGCCGTGTAGATCTTGGCCATGTAGATCCCGAGCGGGTAGCCGAGCACGGTCAGGACGACCGCGTAGACGATGATCTGGGAGATCCCCTGGCCGCTCACTGACGCCTCCGAATGCGCGCCGTCGCCGACTTGCGGCGGAGCGCGAACGAGACCATGCAGACGACGACGAGCAGCGCCGTGAGGATCACCGCCTCGGTACTCACAGCTTCTCGCCCCTGAACAGCGCGTACGTCAGGTACGCGAGCACGGCCACCGAGATCACCAGCCCAATGACGTTGCCGGCCGACATCAGATCTTCGCCAGCACCCAGATCAGGAAGAAGGCGAACGCGAAGCACCCGGCGGCGATCGAGAGGCCTGCCAGGTCGTACATCAGCGTGGCTCGAGCGCTGACCAAATCGACTCGACCGTCTGCGGGAGGGAGTCGACGTTGGACCGGTCGTAGAGAGGGCTTCCGCCGTCCGTCAGGAACCGGCCGACCATCGCGAGGCCGGCAGCGGTCACCGGCCGTTCGAGATCGCCCAGCCGCACGGCAAACGCTTCCAACTCGGCCCGGTAGGGCTGGAGGCCGACTCGATTCAGCGGCGAGGCGCCGGGCAGGTGGAGCCCTGCAGGCTCACGAAGGTCGCGAACGACGCCCTCGAGGGAACGGGTGAGCCGCATGCGCTTCCGCAGCAGTCTCGGCTCGCGATTCCGCCGCCAACCGAGCACTGCATGGCGCCTGCCCCGGCGCAGAGGAATCGTTCGCAACGCCTGCACGAGAGCGACGGTATTCCCGCCAGGATCAAGGTCGGCTCAAGCCTCCCGATCGGCGCCTAAAAGTTGTCTAAACAGGCTCGACGAGCCGGTAGCCGGCGCCCGGCTCGGTGAGGAGATAGCGCGGGCTCGACGGGTCCGGCTCGATCTTGCGCCGCAGATTCGACACGTACACGTGGAGGTAGTGCGCCTCGATCTGGTACGACGGCCCCCAGACCTCCCGGAGCAGCATCCGATGCGTAAGCAGCTTCCCCCTGTTCTGCGCCAGCACCCGGAGCAGGTCGAACTCGTGCGGGCTCAGCCTGATTCGCGTGCCGTTCCGCGTGACGGCCCGGTTGGGAACGTCGATGCTCAGCTCCCCGACCGTGATCACCGGCTCCAGCGTCGGCCCTGAGCGGCGCAGCACCGCCCGCAGCCGGGCCAGGAGCTCATCGACGCTGAACGGCTTCGTCACGTAGTCGTCGGCGCCCGCGTCGAGCGCGGCGACCTTCTCGCGTTCGTCGCCGACCGCCGAAAGCACGACCACCGGTGCATCTGTCCAGGTTCGGAGCTCTCTCATGACCTCCGTGCCGCTCCCGTCCGGCAGGACGAGGTCGAGGATCACCGCCTCCGGCGGGTGAGCGGCTGCGGCCGCGAGCGCCGCCTCTGCGGTGGCGGCCGTGTCGACGTTGTAGCCGGCGCCGCGAAGCGTCGTCCCCAGCGCGCGCAGGATCTGCGGCTCGTCGTCGACGACGAGGATGCGCTGGCCGCTCACGCGCTGAGCCCGACGGGGACGGACACGACGGGCAGCGCGATCGCAAAGGTCGCTCCCTGGCCTGGGCGCGACTCGGCCCACACCCGGCCGCCGTTCGCTTCGACGAACCCCCGCGCGATCGCCAGGCCGAGACCGGCGCCGGCGCGGGGATCGCCCTCGCGGCGATGGAACGGGTCGAATACGCGTTCCAGCTCGCCCGGCTCGAGCCCCGGCCCCTGGTCGACAACCCGGATGATCGCCTCCTTCCGGGTCGCAGTGATTCGCACGTGGACGGATGTTCCATCCGGCGAGAACTTCAGCGCGTTCTCGATCAGGTTCGCGAGGGCCCGCTGCAGCTGGTTGGCGTCCACCTC